>DATFYN010000715.1:0-10340 GCA_035315025.1 Myxococcota bacterium | reverse complement strand
AGCTCCTCTCGGCAAGCCCCCGCGTCACCCTCTCCTGGCAGGTGGCGGACGACGACGGCAAGCCGAGGGCGCCTTCGCCTCTCGTTCAGCGCATGCGCTCGACGCTCGGGAGCGAGGGACCCGAGATGGTGCCCTCAGTGTATGCGCCGCCGAAGGGAGGGGAGGCTTTGCCGCGGCCCGCCCACGAGTACGCAATCCTGGCGGGGCTTTACGGGAGTCTCCGCAGCTTTGCCGGGGTGCTCCCCATCGCGCTCCGCGAGAGCCACGGCGCAGGCTCAAAAATTGATGCGATCCGCCTCGCCGGTGCGCGGCTCGCAGTTCTGGAAGAGCTCGATCCGCGGTTCCATGCAAGGAGACGAAGCGAAGCCGGCTCGCTTCTCGGTCCGTACTTCGGATTCGTGGGCGCAGTGCGTGAGGCGGCCGACCCGCGGCGTCGACCCCTCTACGTGACGGTTGCCGAGCAGCTCGCCGCCTGTCCGTGGCAGGTCTTCGTGCGAAGGTTTTTGCGCATTCAGGCACCGCCGGATGCCCTGGGCGCGCTCCCTGGAATCGACGCGCGCCTTGTGGGCGCGACGGTGCATGCCGCACTCGAGCAGCTCGCGGTCTTGCAAAACGTCCCCGCACGCCTGTCGCTCGAGGAGGCCGTGGCAGCGGGGAGCGTTGAGCTCTCGTGGCCCGAGGAGAGTGCGCTCGAGGGCATCCTGCAGGCCGCAGCCGGAAAGGTATGCAGGGACGAGGGCATCGGCTTGCCTGGATACGCCCAGGCCCTTGCCGCCTTGGCGCAGGCCGGCGTGCGTGCTGCGCAAGGCGCGGAGGGCGGTCGCACGCTGGCGGTGCTTGGCGTCGAGGTCGACGGGGCGTGCACCGTCCTCGACGCGGCCGGTCGATCCCGCACCGTCCGCTTCCGGGCGGACCGCGTCGATGACGCGCAGGGCGCGCTGCGACTCACGGACTACAAAGTCGGTCGCCCCATCTCAGAATTGAAGACCGCGGACAAGCGTGCGCGGGATTTTCTGCGGGCCGTGCGCAGTGGTGAGCGACTCCAGGCAATTGCCTATGCCCTTGCGGCCGCGCAGCTTGGCGGGCCTGCGGCGGAAGCTCGCGGCAGATACCTGTTTCTCACGGAGGGCCTCGAGGTTCGGGAGTTCGAGGTCAGCGCAGACGACACCACGCTTGCGAATGCCTTCCACGAAGCCCTGGGCGCCACCTTCGCCGCGCTCGACGCGGGGAGCCTCTTCCCGCGCCTGCTCGAGCCGGACGGCACCGGGCCCAAGCGCTGCGAGGTGTGTGACGTGCACGAGGCCTGCCTGCGAGGGGATTCCGGTTCTCGCCTTCGTCTGGAGGGCTGGGCAACGGCCCGGAGCGACATTGCCACGGCGTCCGTGTCACCGGCCGAGCAGGCGGCGTTCGCGCTCTGGCAGCTCAGAGCGGAGACCGCCGAGTGACCGGCGCCCTGCCCGACGATCCGGTGCGCGACGACGAGCAGGCGCGCGTTCTCGCACAGACCGAATTTCGCGCGCCCCTTGTGCTCGAGGCGGGCGCGGGCACAGGCAAGACGACTGCCCTCGTGGCCCGGATCGTCGTCTGGCTGCTCGGCGAAGGATGGCTGCGCGCGGCTTCCCAGCTTGCGCGAACGACCACTCCAGACGAACCCGCTCACGACGAGCGAGTCGCCGCTCGCGCGGTCTCCCGAGTCGTCGCGATTACCTTCACCGAGGCGGCCGCAGCCGAGATGGCGACGCGGGTGGGTGAGGCTCTCCACCGCATCGCGCTCGGGCAAGAGCTTCCTGAAGGCGTCGAGCCCTTGCTCCTCCCGCCGCCGGGAGAACGCGCGAAACGCGCCGGTGCGCTCGATGAGGTCCTCGATCAGCTGGTGGTTCGTACCATCCATGCCTTCTGCCGCCGTCTTCTCGTGGCGCACCCGCTCGAAGCGGGCGTCCATCCGCGCTTCGAGGTTGATGCGGAGCTACGCGTGCGCGATGAGGTCGTGCGGGAGTGCGTCGAAGTCGCCCTTCGGGAGGGATACGGGACGCCTGGCAACCCTGCCTACCTCGAGCTGGCGCGCCTCGGCAAGGGTCCCGCGGACCTGGAGCAGGCCCTCGCAGCGCTCGTCGATGCGGGTGTCCCTCCCGATGCCCTTGGCGAAGACCCGTTTGCCCCCTGGCGAATTCAGTCCCTCCAAAAATCCCTGGTCGAGGCGATCGAACGCTTTCGTGAAGCGGACCACGGGCGCCTGGCCGGGCTCGCGCGGGGGGTGAAGAGCAAGGCGGTCGTGACTCTTCTCGATGAGACCCTCGAGCGGGCGGACGCGCTGCGGGGCGGGCAATCGAGGGAGCTTGAGCGCTTCGCCGCCTGGGCCCATCAGGTCTGGCCCGAGGCCATCGGACGCGTGGCGCTCTGGGCGCAGGCGAGCGGCGGCTTCAACCACGGCGAGCGCGCCGCCCTCGGCGCGGATCAGGCGGCCGTGCGCACTGCGGCGCAAGCGCTCTTGCCCCTGCTCCGTCACCTGACAGCGTTAGACCCTCCGCTCTTCGATGCTGCGCGCCGCGCGCTCCATCCGCTTCTCATCAGGGCTCACGAGGAGATGCGAGCGCGAGGTGCCGTCACCTATAGCGCCCTCTTGCGCGAGGCACGCGATCTGCTCGTGAACCATCCCGAGGTGGCGGCGAGTGTTCGCCTCGGGATCGACCAGCTCTTGGTGGACGAATTTCAGGACACCGATCAGCTCCAATGCGACGTGATTCGCGTGGTCGCGCTGGGGGGTAAAAGGGGCGAACGGCCTGGGCTCTTCCTCGTCGGGGATCCCAAACAGTCGATCTTCGGCTGGCGCAGTGCCGACCTCGCCGCGTACGACAGCTTCGTCGATGAAGTGATGGTCCACGGGGGCACGGTGCGCCGGCTGTGCGTCAACTACCGCTCGACGCCGCGCATCCTCGAAGAGGTCGACCGCGTAATCGAGCCGTTGATGAAGGAGTGCCGAGGCGTGCAGCCGCGCTTCCAACGCCTTGTCCCAAGCGCGAAGCGCTCTTCGCACCCGGCCTTCGAGTCCGGGCGCTTTGCGACGGTCGAGCATTGGGTCCCCACCGCCTTCGACACCGTCTCCCGGGCTCCCTGCAAGACAACGGCGCGGGAGGCGCGGGAGATCGAAGCCCACGCGCTTGCGCGGGATCTGGTAGCGCTTCATCACCGGCACGGCGTCGCGTGGCCGCGCATCGCAGTGCTGCTGCGCAGCCTGGTGGAGGTCGACGTCTATCTCGACGCGCTTCGCGCAGCCGGCGTACCGTACGACGTCGCGGCCGATCGCAGCTACTACCAGCGACGCGAGATCATCGAGGCGGCGGCGCTGGTGCGCTGCGTCCTCGACCCGAACGATCACCTTGCGCTGCTGTGCTACCTGCGCTCCGCCAGTGTCGGCGTGCCGGACGCTGCGCTGATTCCGCTCTGGACGCGCGGTTTTCCCGCCCTCGTGACCGCGCTCGACGGCACCCGCGATGCCGCGCTCGAAGGCCTTGCGCGGTGCATTGCAGACGCCGCCGCCGCGCTGCCGGACGATGTCCCGGGGATCGAGCGCGTCGCGGGTTGGGAGGTGAGCCTCGAGGCGGCGGTCACTCAGCTCGGCGCCCTGCGTGCATCCTTCGAAAACGATCCGATCGATGTCTTCGTGTGGCGCCTGCGCACGATGACGCTCTTCGAGGCCACGGAATCGGCTCGCACCCTCGGCCGCTACCGAGTTGCGAACCTCGAGCGATTCTTTCGCAAGCTTGCGGAGATGCTGGCAGAGGAGGGGGATCGCGCGGCTTTGCTGCGCGCTCTTCGCAGCGACCTGGCCGCCTCCCGCGAAGTCGACGACGGGCAATCGAGTCCCGCGGCGCTCGACGCGGTGTCGATCCTCTCCATCCATCGGGCCAAGGGACTCGACTTCGACCACGTGTACGTGATGGACCTTCACAAGGGAGCGCCGCGGGGCGAAGAGGAAAAGACGGAGTTGGCCTTCCACGACGGGCACTGGGAGCTGTGTCTCTTCGGTGCGCCGAACCTTGGTTTCCACGCCGTGCGCGCCGAGCGCGAGATCCGCGAGGCGGCAGAGCGTGTGCGCACGCTCTACGTTGCGATGACCCGCGCGCGGGAAAGGCTCGTTCTGGCGGGATTGCGCTCGCCTTTCACGCCGGCGGCCGAAAAGAGCCACGCCCGCCTGCTCGAAAGCCGCGGCGGCGAGCCGGTCGACCTCTCGGCGCTCGCCCGCGAGGTGGTGACAGGCGGTGCGGGCTTCGTCGACGTTTCCAGAGCGCGCTGGGTCTTCCCGCAGCTCCTCGCCGATAGCGGTCCGGCTCCGGACAGGGCGCGTCCGAATTTCGACGCGGCCTTCGATCCCTCCACCATTCGTGCGCAGTCGACACAGCTCGAGGCCAAACGCGCGGTGGCGGCCCGCTACGCCGCGCGTCCGACCCGGGGGCCCGCGTCCGCGCAGGCGCACGAGGCGCTGCGCGAGCGGTTCGAGACCAGCGAAGGCCTTGAGCCGGATCGCTTCGGGGGCGCCGAGCGGCATCGTCCCGACGACCCTCTGCCGCGCGCCGTGGGCACGGCGGTGCACCGAGCCCTTGAGCAGATGGACTTCAACGCCGAGCCTACGCAGGAGATCGAGCGGCTCGAGCGGGTGATGCACAGCGCGATCACGGGGGTCGTCCCGCAGGCGCTTTGCGAACCGACCCTCGCCCGCGCCCGCGAGCTTCTCCGCCGCTTTGCCGCCGGCCCGCTCCACGCAAGGCTGCGTGCATGCGCAAACCAGATCGTGGCGCGGGAGCTGCCCGTGCTTCTTCCGCCGCTCGATCGCGAGGACAGCCCCGTCGGTTTCGTGACCGGTGCAATCGATCTCGTTTACCGCGATCCACACACGAACGAGTTCGTGGTCGCGGACTACAAGACCGACCATGTGCTCTTGCCCGAGGACCGTGAGGCACGCGTCAGGGCGTACGCGGAACAGGGGCGGATCTACGTGCGCGCCGTGCGTGAGGCCCTCGCGCTTCCTCGCACGCCACGCTTTGAGCTCTGGTTCCTTGACCCCGGACAGATCGAGACCGTGCCGATCGACGGAGGAGTTCGTATCCTCGATGCGTGATTGCCGAAGAGGCCGTCTCCTATCCCGGCGCGCGCCGGCCAGATCGCAGCCGATTCGTCGATGCTTCGGGCGTGCGCATCGCGGTCTACGAGTGGGGCGACGAGAGCGCGCGGCCTCTCTTTCTCGCGCACGGGGGGTTCGACTTCGCGGGCACGTTCGACGTATTCGCCCCGCTCTTGGCGGAGGCGGGCTGGCGGGTTGTCTCCTTCGACCATCGCGGCCACGGCGATTCCGAACATCCTGCGCTCTACAGCTGGGACGCGGATGTGCGAGATGCACGCGCCGTACTCGACTCCGTGAGCCACAAGCCCATGCCGATGATCGGCCACTCGAAGGGGGGTGCTCTTCTCACACAGCTCATCGAAGCGCATCCGCACCGCGCATCTGCATTCGTGAACATCGATGGACTGCCTGGGAAACGCCGTCATCCCGACGTGGCCGACCATGAGCGCACGCGCCTCGTTGCGGCCGAGCTCGCCCACTGGCTGGACCACCGCCGGCGGTCCGCCAAGAAAGAGCGCAAGCCCGGCACGATCGACGAGCTCGCGCGGCGCAGGGGGCGCATGAACCCCCGCCTGTCTCTTCCTTGGCTGCGCTACTTGGTCCCGATCGGGGCGCGCCGCTTTCCGGACGGCTGGCGCTGGAAGATTGATCCCTCGCTGCGCTTCGGCGGCTTCGGCCCGTGGCGCCCCGACTGGTCTCTCGAGCGCCTGCCCGGTTTTCCGGTGCCGTTGGTGGGCGTGGTGGGTCTTGTACAGGAAGAGATGGGTTGGGGCACCCATCCCGACAAGATCCGCCCGTACCTTCCGCCCGGTGCGCGGGTCGAGGCCTTTGCGGATGCCGGTCATTTCGTTCACATCGAAAAGCCCCGCGAGGTGGCGGACCTCGCTCTGCGCTTCTTCGAGAGCGTGGGCGCGTAAGGCCGCTCCGCACACATGCTGCCGCCGACGCTGCTGACCCACGCCAAGGTGCGGCTTGCACTCCACAAGCTCCGGAGTGGAACCGGCCGAGCCCTGCTCTTGCTCCACGGCCTTGGGGAACGCTCGCCCGCCGAACCGCCGCAGGTGCTGAACGCCTGGCCGGGACCGATCGTTGCCCTCGACTTCACCGGTCATGGCGCATCGAGCATTCCCGCCGGCGGTGGTTACACCGCGGAGGTGTTGATGGGTGACGCCGACGCAGCCCTCGCGCACCTCGGGCACGCGACGCTCGTGGGCCGCGGGCTCGGCGCCTACGTGGCGCTCCTGCTTGCCGGGGCACGGCCCGAGGGGGTGCGGGGTGCGGTGCTATGCGACGGACCAGGCCTTGCCGGCGGCGGTGCACGGCCCGGCAGCCCGCAGATCGTGGCCCCCGATCGCGCCGCCGTACCGCCTCCCGATCCGTTCGCGCTCGCGGAGCTCGCACGAGATGTGCGGCCACCTGAATACGCAACCGCCTTCGTTCGGCAGGCGGCGGTCCTTTCCGGACTCCCGCGTCCGATCACGATCTGCGCTCTCGAGCGCGCAGCGTGGCTGCGTGCTGTGGCGGAGGAGCCGGGCGTCGAGGAGTCGACGATTCCCGAAGCGCTCGCGCTCTACGCCAGCGTGCGTTGAGCCTCCAAACCGACAGCGAGATCGCTTCTTGTCGAAGGAGGCGAACAGTATCCCGACGCGCGCGCACGAAGGACAAAGCCCCGCCACCCATCGCGAAGGCCCAGGGCCGCAACGCCGCGCGCAGCTTCCGCTGGCGCGGACTTACTGCGCTCCCACAAGCAGGCGCATTGGCGACGCGGCTTGTCCGGCGTCTTTGGTGCAAAGGCCAGGGCCGGCGCCCAAGCGCCTCGTCCCCGGACTGCGGAAGGGAATCCGCCCGGCGGTCCCCGACGTGTGCGGGAGACCGCCGCGCAGGACGCCGCTACCAGTCGCGACGCCCGCCGCCGCCCCCGCCACCACCACCGCCGAAGCGGCGGCCACCGCCCCCGCCCCCGCCGCCTCCTCCGCCTCCGCCTCCGCGCTTGTCGTGGGCTTCGTTCACGCGCAAGCCGCGTCCGCCGAAGTCCTTTCCGTCGAGCGCCGCGATGGCTGCGGTGGCGCCCGCGTCGTCCATTTCCACGAACCCGAAGCCACGCGGTCGACCAGTCTCGCGATCGTTGATCAAAGACACCGAAGACACTGTGCCGTGGCGCTCAAAGAGCTGACGGACATCATCCTCGGTCGCGCTGAAGGGAAGATTTCCAACGTAGAGTTTCTTCGCCAAGCCCGTTCACTCCGCGCCCGCGCACAAGGCGCGGACATTCGCTCGGTCGCCACCGGTCCGGCACATCCGATTCACGGCGACACCGAAGAAAACCGACGCGCACCTCGAGCCCGGAGGATCGGCGGGACGCGTGCGGGAGGGGCATTCATGAGCAGGATCACGTTTCCGGTGGGGCTATCAACGGTGACATCAACCCGGCAGGCAGGACGCCTCTCGACGGGGTGTCATAGCACACGGGGGGTGCCTCGCCAGGATGCTAGGCCTACCGCGAGCGGGGGTGTTAGGTTCTCACCGTGCAAGACCTGCCCCATCGTTATGCGGTGACCGCCCGCGCGGGGAGCGAAGGCGAAGTTGTCGTTTCCGCGCGCGGCCTTGGAGAGCTCCATACGGCGCCGCCGGCCGAGTTCGGAGGCCCCGGGGACCGCTGGTCCCCCGAGACACTCCTGGTTGCAGCCGTGGCGGACTGTTTCGTTCTCTCGTTTCGGGCCGTCGCCCGTGCCTCGGGCTTTGCGTGGCGTGACCTTGACTGCAACGCCGAAGGGGTACTCGACCGGGTGGAGGGCACGCTCCGCTTCAGCGACCTGCACATTCGCGCCCGGCTCGTCGTGCAGGAGGGAGCGGACGAGGTGCGCGCACGCCGCCTGCTCGAGAAGGCAGAGAAGGGCTGTCTTGTCTCGAACTCCCTGCTTGCGAAGAAGCATCTCGAAACTGAGGTCGTGAGAGGCTAGCCGGGCCCTCCTGGATCAAATCCCAAGAGCAGCCAGCGCGTCGATCACGCGGCCGAGCGCCGCAGCGATGTCGGGGTGCGTCGCCTCGAAGTGTCGCGCCGATTCCGAAAGGCGCTCCGTGAGCGAGGCGCCGTCGGTCGCGATTTTGGTGCCGGGTACTGCCCGATCGATCGCGTCCTGAATCTGCTTGATGGTGTGCTCGAGTCTTGCCCGCAGCTGCGGGTCCAACGAGGTCTCAGCGCCGAGCTCGGCGCGCAGCCCTTCGAGCGTCTCTTGCAGCTTGTGGCTTTCGGTGGGCACAGCTAGCTCCCTCCTGCAATGTTCGCTGAACTGGGGATCCCCCCGCAGCGAGAGGAGGAGCGCACCCTCCCCGAACGCGGGGAGCGCTCCTTCGCGAAGGTGCGGTAGACGCCGCTCATCCCCTCCCTTTCCTCCGAGGCGGCGCGCGCCGTGCGAGCGCCAGCCGAGCACGTGGCCTGCGGTCGGCTTCCCGGCCGTGGATCCAAAAGCGCCGAGAATACCGGGCGAGCTCCCCGCGATCTCCCTCATCGGGAGACTGATTGTACTCCGCGTGCCGTCCCGCTGGCAGCGCGGCGGATCTGTGCTGCAATCGTTAAAGGCATCGCCCGCTAGATAGAGGGTCCCCATGGACGTCGCCGCCCTGGATCACTTTCTCACCACGACACGCTCCGTCCGCAAACGCCTCGACCTTAAGCGGCCGGTCCCGCCCCGCCTGATCGAGCAGTGCATCGAGATCGCGCTCCAGGCGCCGACCGGATCAAACGCCCAGGGCTGGCATTTCGTGGTCGTCACCGATCCCGCGAAGCGGGCGGGGATCGCGCAGCTGTACAAGCAGGCTTTCGACGCGTACGAAAGCCGCTCCGAGTGGCCTCAGTACGCGAGCGACGATCCTAGGGGCCACCAGATGCCGCGGGTCATCGACTCGGCGCGCTACCTCTCCGACCACATGCACGAAGTGCCCGTCTTCGTGATCCCCTGCATCCAAGGTCGCGTCGAGAAGGCGCGCGTGGTGGAGCAAGCCTCGGTCTACGGGTCGATCCTTCCTGCCGCGTGGTCCTTCATGCTTGCCTTGCGCGCGCGCGGCCTCGGCACCGCGTGGACGACGCTGCATCTCGTGCACGAGGCGGAGGTGGCAAAGCTGCTCGGGATCCCCGACGCTGTGACGCAGGTCGCGCTCTTTCCCGTGGCCTACTTCACGGGCCAGGACTTTCGGCGCGCCGAGCGCATCCCGGCAGCGAAGCGGACTCACTGGAACACGTGGGGAGCGCAGCGCTAAAGCCGGGGAGGGGTACTCTGAGCGAGCTCGATGCAACTCGCAGACGCTACGCAGAGGAGCTGGGCGGGAGGCTCGCGCTGCGAAGCAAACGGCTCGTCGAGGCTCTCGCCACGGTGGCCCGCGAGGATTTCGTCGGTCCTGGGCCGTGGCTCACGCTGCGGGCGCCCGAAGGCTATGTGTCGACCCCGAACAGAGACCCGGCCTGCTTGTACGTGGACATTCCCATCGCGCTCGATCCTGGCCGCCTGCTGAACAACGGTGCTCCGAGCCTCGTTGCAGCGCTGATCGACGCGCTCGAGGTCGAGGAGGGCCAACGCGTCGTGCACATCGGCGCGGGCACCGGCTACTACAGCGCGATTCTCGGGGAGATGGTCGGTCGTTCGGGGCGCGTCACCGCCATCGAACTCGACCGCGGCTTCGCGGCACGTGCGCGCCAGCACCTCGTCCCTTGGCCGCAGGTGACGCTCGTCGCAGGGGATGGCACGCGGCACGCCGCGGAACCCGCCGATGCGATCCTGGTGTCCGCGGGCTGCACACATCCAAAGTCGCTCTGGATCGATGGGCTCCTGCCCGGCGGGCGACTAGTCATTCCGCTCACTGGCTTTCGCGCGCCGCCGCCCGCCGCGCGCTTCGGGCGCAACCTCGCGGGCCAAGCGCTGCTCGTCCACAGGCAAGGGGATCGATTCGCTGCGCGTTTCTTGATCGGGATCGGGATCTCGTTCTGTCACGGCGCGCGCGATCTGATCCACGAGCGGCTGCTGGTCGACAGCTTCCGAGCGGGCGGCGCGTCGGAGGTGCGCAGCCTCGTGCGCTTCGCGCATCCGCGCGACGGCAAGTGCTGGTTTCACGCGCCCGAGTTCTGCCTGTCGCGCCGCGAGCCCCACACCTAGGGCAGGCGCACGATCGCTCTAGTCGGGCTTCGATCGGACAACGTAGTTGCCACGCGACTCGTCGTACTCGAGGT
>DATFYN010000714.1:0-6008 GCA_035315025.1 Myxococcota bacterium | reverse complement strand
CCCTCGAGTGGCACGCGCTGGATCGCAGTGCGGCGTCGCAAGGCGTCCGCACGCGTGGTGGCTCGTGCCCCGTTGGGCTTCTCGGTTCCGGCTTCCGCCGACGTAGGGCGGCGAACGCCGAGTTCCCACAAGAGCTCCCGCAAACCGAGGTAGGCCCGGAGTACGGCGCGCGCGTCAGGGTCTTGCGTCGCACGCTGTTCCCAACGGCCGATCTCGGCGTCGAGCGCATCGGCCACCGCGCCAAGCAACGCGCCCTCGCCCTCGCCGAACGCGCCTGCCACGTCGTCGAGCGCGCGCGCAAGGAGCGCGAGCCCCCGGTGGGCCTCGGCCGGCACGCCCGTCGTCGCAAGAGAGGCCGCGTCGACGAGCGCGTGTATCGCGCACAGCGCTTCCGCCGCCGCGGCACGCCCGTGTTGCCGGGCGCGTTCGAGCGCCTCGAGGGCGCTCGCGGGAGGCGAAGCGTCCGCGCGGGCCGCCTTTTGTTCCCGACGAGCCTGTCCTCGGCCGGCTTGTTTTACTCGGTCTCCCGTGCCGTACACGCGTTCAGCCACGACTCCCCTCCGCAGGCGGGCGAACGAGTGCGGTCGCGACGCGGCTCACGCCCTCGAGGTCGTGGACGTCGCGGGATAACTCGGGTACCCGGCGCCAGAATAACCCGCGTGCCAGCGCGCTCGCGCGCAGAGGAGCGATGGCTTGCGTGTCGGAGCGCACGAGCGAAGCGTAGGTCCGGATCGCCGTGAGCGCCGCCCGGGCGGCCTCCTGCGCCGGGTAGTTCGCGCCGCTTGACGCTGCAAGCGCCTGTTCAAGTGCGTGGAGCGCGGCCGGCTCTTCCGCGCCCTCGGCGATCCGCGCGGGTGGCTCGCCGTCTCCTGGCCAGGTGCGTACGCGATTCACAATCACGCCCGCAAGCGGCACGCCGGCCGCCTGAAGCCGGGCGAGGAGAAGGGCGGCATGCCCGACACCCTCGGTCGACGGGCCGGCGGCCAGCACGAAGGCCGACTCCGCTCCGAGCAGCAGCGCCCGCACCCGGCGCGCGCGCTCGCGAAAGCCCTCCGACATGCCCTCGAAGGCGAGCAGGAACTCCGAGATCTCCTCCAGGAACGCGAATCCGGATACGCGTTCAAGCAGCTGGAGCACGCGCTGGGCGCTGCGCTGAAACAGACGAAACCCAAAGCGACCGGCCGCAAACGCCGGATGAAGCAGCAGCTGGACAAGCCGGCTGTCAAGAAAGTCGAGCAGGCGCTGGGGCGCCTCGAGGAAGTCGAGGGCGTGTTGCGAGGGTGGGGTGTCCACGACGATGAGGTCATACTCGAGGCGCTCGGAGAGCTCGAATACCTTCTCCATTGCCGAATACTCCGCACTCCCCGCGAGCGCGTCGGAGACATGCTGGTAGATCCGGTTCTTGAGGATAAGCTCGCGCGCCTCGGGGCTCTCCGCAAAGCGTTCGACGAGATCATCGAAGCTGCGCTTGATGTCCAGCATCATCGCGAAAAGAGCCCCGCCGCTCGTCACGCCGAGGGCGGCGAGGGTATCCGCGGGGATTGCCTTCGGCTCGTTTCCGAGCGCTCCAATCCCAAGCGCGTCGGCGAGACGGCGCGCGGGATCGATCGTAATCACGAGGGCGCGTCGACCTCTGCGCGCGGCCTCGAGGGCGAGCGCGGCGGCGAGCGTGGTCTTGCCGACGCCGCCCGAGCCCACGCACGTCACGATGCGCTTTTGCAGCACGAGCTCCGCAGGGCCCTGCGGCATACCGCTCACGCGGCCTCCGCAATCGGCGTCGCCAGGAGCGGCTCCGCGAGCCGGCGCAGATCTTCCACGCTGCGGATCCCGGAGAGGAGAAAGGGCAGCGGAACCACCGGCAGCCCCGTCGAGCGCGCGATCTCATCCAAATACACACGATTGAGCTCGTAGCGTGAGCGCAGGTGAGCCGCGCATGCCGCGAACACGCGCGGTGGCGGGAGGCCCGGCCAGCTTGGCTCGGCGGGAAGTCGCGCGAGCTGTGCGTCCAGGTCCTCGAGGCCTGGCGGAAAAGGACGTGCGACGAGCGCATTCACGACGATCCGGTCGAGTGCAATGCGCAGTTCACCGCGCACCTTCGCCACGAGATCCGCGGTCTCGCGGGCGGGCAGCTCTTCGGCCAACGCCACGGGCAGCAGGAGCGTGCGATCGTGGTCGGCGATCATCTCTTCGACGAGCTCCGCGTTACGCCGCAGGGGGCCAGTGCGGACGGCGGAGACCACCACCCTCGGCACATCGAGAAAACTGATGCCGTGTCCCGTGGCGGGTGCATCGACCACAAGCAGGTCGAAGCGCGGCGCGCCGCTCGAGTCGCGCATCTGCTCGAGGTGCCAGACTTTGCCGAGCGTGATCAGCTCGCGCCAGCCGGGCGAGGCGTCCATCAGCTGGCGAAAAGCCCGATTGCGCAGCACGAGCTCTACCGCGCTGCGCACGCGCAGCTGGATGCCCAGGTACTCACCCAGTGCGGCATACGGATCGATGCGCATCGCGGTAAGGCGAGGCATGAGTTCGCGACCCGCGTAGCCCACGGGCGGAGAGCCTGGCGCGATCAGGCGGGGGAGGTGCTCGTCGCGCCCCACCTCGGCCACGAGGACGCGCCTTCCGCTCGAGGCACCCGCCAGCGCCAGGGCCGCCGCAACACTGGTTTTCCCGGTGCCGCCCTTGCCGGTGACGATCACGAGGCGGCGCCCAAGCAGTGGGCGGAGGGTGGCCGCGGTCGGGAACTGCGGCGCCACTCGGACCCTCCGCGGTCGCAGGGGGCCAACGGCTCAAGCGAGCTCCCCGCGCCGCCGAAACCCCATGGGAGATCGCGCGCTCGGCGCGGTCCGACGCGCACAAGAGCACGCGGCGGCCGGCGAATACGCGCTCGTCCACCCTAGCACGAGGCGCGGGGGCGGGCCCCATGGGAGCGGGCGAAACGAGGGGCGCATGATCGTCGCGTGCGAGCGTTGTCGCACTCGCTTCCAGCTCGACGATACGCGTGTGCCGGGAGGCGGGGTGCGCGTCCGCTGCTCGCGCTGCAAGCATGCATTCTTCGTGATGCGACCCGGCGCCAGCAAGGACGATCTCATCCGCGCGACGGCGAGCCAGGCGGCCCAGCAGCCGACGTTTGCGCCGGGCCCGACCCACGATCTCTCGGTGGCGCTCCCCCAGGACGGGGATCTCAGTAGCGCGACCCACCAGTTCGGCGAACGCATCACACCGAAGCGCGGTGCTCGATCCTCCGACAGCGACGGCTCTCCCGCCTCGGCTGCCCGGGAGGGCGAGGATGAAAGCGACTGGCAGTTCAACGACGAGCGCCCGGCTCCTGGAACCCAGGACGATAGGTCTGCATCCGCGCGCGGTCGCCAGTCCGAACGCACCCGGGGCGGTCGCGGCGAAGTGCCCATATCGCTCGACGAGCTCGGCAACCCCGAGAGCTGGGACTTCTTCGCCGCCAATGAGGCGCGCAATGAAGTGGAGCCGGAGCTCGCCGCCGGGGAAACCGCAGCGGGGGCTGGGGCAGCTCCAGCCGAGCCGAGCGCACAGGGCGCCGCAGCGCGCAAGCCGCGGCAGGCGTCCGTGCGCCCGGTCCCGGTTTCGCGCGGTGCCGAGGTTGCGGCGGCGCCGCTCTCGCGGCTCGCCCGACTTGCAGGCGGAGCGCTGAGCGCGCTCTTGCTCGTCGCCCTTTCGGCACTGAGCCTCGCGCCCGGCAGTGCGCCGCGCGTCGAGCTCCCATCCTCGCAGAAGGTGGGGGAACTCGCACTTGAAGAGCTTCGCGGGCGGCTGTTGGAAAACGCGGTCGCCGGGCGTCTTTTTGTGGTGTCAGGTCGCCTGCGCAATCCCGGCTTAGAGCCGGTAAGCCTCGGCGCAACGGTGCGGGTCACCCTGCTCCGAGATCAGGGCCAGGAGCTTATGACGGCGCCAGCGCTCGCTGGGCTCGCGCCGTCAGAGGCGTTCGTACGGGAAGAAAGTCCGGAGCGACTGCAAGAGCGGCTGGCGGCGAGCGCTGCAGCTCTCGCCTGGACTCCGCTTCCTCCGGGCGAGAGCGTCGCGGTGACTGCGGTCGTCGAGAACGTGCCTCTCGAAGCGCAAAGTTTCGCGTTGACCGTGCAGCCGGCCGAGCCTCCGCCGCCGCCTCCGGCGGTGGTTCCTGTTCCCGAACCCGTACCGGCTCCCCCGCCGCCGCCAGCGCCGAGCGCGCGCAAAGCCAGGCATCTCCAGCGCTGAGCAAGGGCAGGGTCTCGAGAAGAGACCCCTCGCGAGGGTTCCGGTTGGGCTAGGACTTGCGGCCCTCGCCCTCCGCGATCTCGTCCTTCTTCGGTGTGACGTCGATCTCATCCTGGCCGCTCAGCGCAGCCTTGAAGTTCTTGATCGCCTTGCCGAGGCCTGCGCCGATTTCGGGGAGGCGGCGCGCTCCAAAGACGAGGGTCGCGAGGAAGAGGATCAAGAGCAGCTTCGAAAACCCGAACATGCGGGAGACCTCCGTCCGCGCACCGCGGACGCAGCGGCAAGGTGCCCCCCGCTCTGCGCGTGGTCAAGCCGATCCGACCGAGGCCGGGAAGTGGAAGTGTGCTCCCCCCCGAGCCTAAGATCGCAGGATGTCGATCTTCAAAGCCTACGATGTTCGCGGTGTGGTGCCGAGCGAACTCGCTCCTGACGCCGCCTATCGCATCGGCCGGGCAGCCGCACGTGTGCTCGGAGCACGCTGTATCGCGGTTGGCCGCGATGCACGGGCGAGTTCCCCTGAGCTGAGCGATGCCCTCGTGCGTGGCCTTTGCGACGAGGGCGTCGACGTGGTGGATCTCGGCCTGGTGTCGACGCCGATGCTCTATTTCGCGGTCGAGCACCTCGGAGCGGGTGGGGGCATCATGGTGACCGCCTCCCACAACCCTGCCCAATACAACGGCTTCAAGATCTGCCGCGAGCACGCGATCCCGGTCGGCGGCGCGAGCGGTCTTGCGGAAATCGGCAAGCTCGCCGCCAGCCTCGACTGCGCGGCGGGTTCCAACCCCCGCGGCCGGGTCACGGTGCGCGACCTGCGCGACGCCTACGTCGAACACGTGCGCGTGCTGGCCCCCGCGGAATGTCCTCCCCTGCGCGTCGCCATCGACTGCGGCAACGGCATGGGCTCGGTCGGTCTCGTGCCGCTCCTCGAGCGGCTTCCTCTTGTGGTCGAGCGACTGTACTTCGAGCCCGACGGGACATTCCCGAATCACGAGGCCGATCCCCTCAAGCCCGAGAACCTAAGGGACGTGATCGCGGCGGTACGACGCCATCGCGCGGATCTGGGAGTCGCCTTCGATGGGGACGGCGATCGCGCGGTATTTGTCGATGAACGCGGAACGCCGGTTCCCTCGGACCGCATCACGGCGCTGCTCGCTGAAGCGCTGCTGCGCAAGCAGCCCGGTGGCCTCGTTCTCTACGACTTGCGTTCCAGCCGCTCGACAGCGGAAGCCATCGCGGCTGCAGGCGGCATCGCGCAGATCTGCCGGGTCGGACACTCGTTCGTGAAGGCGATGATGCGAGAGAGTGGGGCGATCTTCGCGGGCGAGCTTTCCGGTCACTTCTATTTCAGGTTCACGCCGAGCCTCGTCGCTGACGACGGTCTCGCAGCGTTCGCGGCGGTGCTCGATTTGCTGGCTGCGGCCCGCAAACCGCTCTCGGCACTGGTTGCGCCGCTCGATCGCTATTTCGCGACGGGAGAGCTGAATCGAAAGGTGCGGGACGTAGCTGGCTTGCTCGCCCGCATCGAGGCCGAGCACCGGGCGGCGGGCGCACGCGAGATCTCGCACATGGACGGACTGCTCGTCTCTTATCCGGACTGGTGGTTCAACCTGCGACCGTCGAATACCGAACCCATGCTCCGTTTGAACCTCGAGGCATCGACCGAGGCCAAAATGGTGGCCGAGCGCGACCAGCTGTTGGCCCAGATGGAGGCTGCAGCCGGCTAACCCGCATTTCTCACTGAGGGGACTGCGCACCGGCTGACCGTCCCTGCTAACGGTTTG
>DATFYN010000713.1:0-35639 GCA_035315025.1 Myxococcota bacterium | reverse complement strand
CACAGCGCCACGAGCTCGGCGCGTGGCGGCGGTTGGGCATGGTCGACCGGCTCGATCTCCGCCACCGGAATGTCGCCGAGATGGGGGTGGCAGCGCGCCGACACGCGGCTGCGACGCACCCCCGGATGCTCCTCGAGCACCGCCTCGACCTCCTCGCAGAAGAACTTCATGCCCGCGAGGTTGATGCGGTTGGCCCGGCGTCCGGCCAGATGGAGGTCGCCGTCCTCGTCGAACCAACCCTGGTCGCCGGTGCGGAAGCCGTCCGGTTCGAGCACCTCGCGCGCCGGCGTCCAGGGCTCGAGATAGGCGTCGAGCATGCCCGTGCCTCGGATGCAGATCTCGCCGGTGTGGTCCGGGCCGGTCCGAGCCAAAGGCTTCCCGTCTTCGCCGCGAAGCCACACCTCGTAGCCGGGCTGAGGTCGGCCCAAGGCTTCTGGCTTGGTCTCCGCACTCACGAGGTTGATCACCGGCAACCCCACCTCGATGATGCCCAGTGCCTGGACGAGCGGGCGTCCGAAGCGCGCCCGAAACGCAGCCGCGATGCCAGCGCGCAGTCCTTCTGCCGTCGACACCGCGAGCCGCACGGTCGCGAGCCCCGCTCCTGATATGTCCTTTGCCAGAAGGTTGTAGTGAAAGGGCGAGGCGTAGAAGACGGTTGCGCCGGCGCGCTGCGCCAGCTCGAGCACGGGACGGGCCAGCGAACCGGTCGGCACGCAGACGCACGCACCGCGCGAGAGGTAGAGCAAGATCGACACCACGAAGTGGTGGGCCATGGGGAGGAGCCACATCACGCGGTCGTCGGGACCGATTGCGAGTCCCCGATTCGCGTTCTCAAGGCGCGCGCGAATCGCCGCGTGACCGAGGATCACACCCTTGCGCTGGTGGGTCGTGCCCGAGGTAAAGCGCAGGTACGCGGGGTGAAGCGCGCGGAAGGCGTCGTCTCCCTGGCCATCGACGGGGGTGAACTCCCGAAGGCGCTTAAGCGAAAGTTCTCCTCGCACCTCGACGAGGTGCTGGAGGTGCGCCTCGGCGCAGTGCGCGACGAGGGCCCGCTGGGCGGTGTCCTCGGGAATGGGTGCCAAGCAGCCGCCCGCGGCCAGGACGCCGAGCGCCGCCTCGACAAACGGGAGACCTTGCCTCGCGATCAGGCCGCAGCGATCGCCCTCTGCCACCCCATGGGCGCGCAGCCGCTCTTCGATCGTGCTGAAGCGCCGAACGAGCGTGGCGTACGACACGCGCTCATCGGGCGACCCCTCCCCGCCTGCGATGAGGAGTGCCGGCGCGTCGGGTCGGGCGCGGGCCGAAGCGCGCACGAGGTCGACGACGTTCACAAGGGCGCATCCTTTTCGCGGAGCCGCTCCAGGGCGCTGCGCACCCGGGCGGGCGTTACCTCCACCAGCGCCATCCCCCGATCGGCGGCGAGGGCCGCCGCGACTCCAATCGCCTCACCCGTGGCGAGGGCAGTCCCGATCACACGCAGCGCACCGAGTGCCTCATGGCTCGCCGAGAGGCAGCGGCCCGCCATGCCGAGCTGGGGATGCGACGCCGACACGAGGGCACCGAGGGGGATGCCGCAGGGTCCTTCCGGGTATTCGAAGCGAGCGCGCAGGTGGTCGTGCCAGAGTTCGATCGGCCAGCTCGAGAGCGCGACCTCGTCGTCACGGCGGCGGCCTCGCAGGACATCGTCGCGTTCCACGACGGCACATCCGCGCAGCCGCCTGGTCTCGCGAACACCCACGCGGCGCGGAAAGTCTTCGAGAATGCAGTGCGCGAAAGAGGGGCGCGTCTCGCACAGGAATGCGACGATCGAGCCGGCCCAGACCCGGGCCTGCGTGCGAAGGGAATCCAAATACCCCTCGTCGAGGGGGTCGAAGGGACGGCCGGGAAGGCGCGGCAGGTTGAGGGTCAGGTACGCCTCGCCCGCCTCCCGCCCCGGCCGCACCAAGACGGATTCGCAACCGGGAGGTAGAGCCCCGCGACGCGTCGCCTCGGCCAGCGCGACCGACCATCGAACGCGCCCAAAGCCGCAAAGCTCCGCCGTGGGCACACCTCGCACGCGGAAGATGAACGAAAGGGCTTGGAGGAGCTCCGGCGGCGCTTGGTCGATGGAAGCGCCGGCGAGTGCGCCCACGGCGGCGTCACCGGTGGTGTCGATGACGACGCGGGCCTCAACGCTACCTCGCGTATCTCCGCGCACCACTTCGAGGCAGGCGGACCCGTGGCCCTCGCGGGACAGCGTCGCCGACACGACCTCAGAGCCGAGCCAGCAGTCAAGACCGCTGCGCGCGCTGCAGGCGCGCGCGGCCACGCCCTCCAGCACGGGCGGGAAGGTGGGCAGCACCCAGACCCGACCCGCACGCTCGGGGGCACCGGCGCCCCCTGCCGCGCGGAGCGACCGGGCCAGACGCATTGGAAAGCCAGAGTTCACGGGGACGGCGTCCCCCGCCTCGGCGGACAGGTAGAGGCCGCAGATCGTATGAACCCAGGCGAGCGTGGCGTTACCGCCAAGCACCTCCCCGCGCTCGACCAGCAGCGTGCGGGCACCGAGGTCTGCGGCAGCGCATGCCGCGGCCAGGCCCGCCGTTCCGCCACCGGCCACGAGGATGTCGTAGGCGCGCCGCACGCTCACCGGCTGCCGTCGACTCCCAAGAGGTCTCTGCGCAGCTGGGCGCGGAAGATCGACAGCTCGGCGGGTGAAAATACGCCTTGCTGGCGGACGTGGCCGACGTTGAGGCGCCCGGCGCGAAGGCACAGGAGCGCGGCCGAGCCCGGCGAGGCCATGACGCCGGCCGCATGGAAGCCGTTCAGGATCTCCGCGCCCAAGAAGCGCGAGAGACCCGGGAGAAAATCGCCCGTGTAGGCGAAGAAGAACGAGGCCAGCTCTCCCTTGAGGACACGTTCCGCCATGCGCGCGTAGAGCCGGCTCGGCGCCCAGCGCGCGAAGTTCATGGCGGCAGCACCGTTTTCGATGAAGCCTTCGCGAATGCGCGCCAGGCGCTGCTCCTTCAGTACGCCGAGGAGCATCGCAAAGTCCTCGACTTGCTCAGGGAAGACCTGGAACCAAAGCATGGACACGTGGCTGCGGAAGATCGCGCTGGGAGCACCCTTTGGCCGCAGATTTGCGACGACGGGGACGACATAGCTTGCCGCCGAGAGATTGCGCTCGCGGAAGACGGCGTGGTGCGCCCGGATCACCGCGGCGAGGTAGAAGAGGACAGGTGTCAGAAAACCTGCCTGCTGGTTGGCACGCTCGACCGTGCGCTCCGTTTGCTCTTTCTCGTAGGTCTCGACCGCGTAGCGCAGCGCCTGGGGAGTGCGGCGCAACGGCCCGGCGAGCGAGCGCGGCGGCCGCGCCGCAAAGCCTGCCATGCGCACCTGGTAGGCGCGGGCCTTTCGTCCCCGTTCGCGCGGGCCACGGGTGTGCAGACCCGTCCCCGCGTCGCCTTCCGCGCTCGCCGCCGCGATTCCTGCCCCCTCGGCCGGCGCGAGGTCGTTGGGCACGCGCTCGCCGCGGTGGCAGGCGGCCAGCCATTCGATGAAACGCTCGCTCCCCGACCCGTCGAACAAAAGGTGGGCCCAGGTCATGGCGAGATCCGTGCCTTCGGTGCCACCGCCGTAGCGCACGATGTCGAAGCGCAGGAGGTCGCCCCGGCGCAGGTCCTGCGTCCCGTTCAGGCGCTCAAAGAACACCTCCGGCACGCCGCCGCTTCGTGAGGACGGGAGCTCGTACACCCGCACCGGCGGCGCAGCCTCGAGGCGCGCCCGCGGCGTGTCGTAGACGGGAGGGAGCAGCCCGAAGGGCCGCCGGATCGGAGCCCGCAGAAGTGGGTTTGCGCGGGACACTTGTGCCACGAGGTCACAGAAGCCTTCGAGCTCAAAGCCCGGCCCAAGGCGCAGCACCAGCTGGGAGAGATGGCTCGCGCCATTTCGCCGCCGCGCCTCCGCGTCGAAGGCTCGCAGGAAGCAATCGGCCCCGGTCAACGGGATCGGGGCAGCGGTTTGCCAGGAGCTCATGAGGCGCGGCGCTGAAGCTCGTAGACGCACGCCGCCAGCGACTCGGCGCTCGCAAGATTCTCCGGGGTCAGCAGGCTCTCGTCTACCCACACGCCGGTCGCCTCTTCAATCGCAAGCAGGAGCTGGGTCACAGCCAGCGAGTCGAGACCGGCATCGACCAGGCTCGACTGCTCCGTGAACTCGCTCCCGACGGAGAGAAGCTGCGTGCGCAGGATGTCGAAGATGATCCGGACGAGCTCCGCACGGCTCGGGGCTGCCACGGGGGTCAGGTTCCTCCAGCTGCGCCGCGACTGTAACACCGGCCGCAGCGACACGCGGCCGGCTCTCGCCCCGCGGCATCGCGAGCCTGTGGCCCCTTGGATCTCCCGGCGGTGATGATAAGGTGGCGGCCCATGGTGGAGATCCCGGCCTCGGGCATTCGTCGGGTCGCGATCGTCGGGGGTGGGCCAGCGGGGGCGACGCTCGCCACGCTGCTCGCTCGCCGCGGCATGGACGTTACCGTCTTCGCGCGCAACAAGCGTCCGCCGCTTGTGATCGGCGAGTCCTTGGTACCGGCGGTCGTACCGTTCCTCCGCGAGCTCGGAATCGAGCAGGAAGTCGCTTCTTACAGCACCTGGAAGCCCGGGGCGACCTTCGTGCTCGATCCCACAGATCACATGAGCTTCACCTTTGCCCAGGTCCGGAAGGCCGTCACGAACTACTCCTACAATGTCCCGCGCGACTTGTTCGATGAGTCGATCCGGCAAGCGGCGGTCCGTGCGGGTGCGAAGCTGTTCGACGTGACGGCGCGCCTTGAGCGCTCAGGTGACACCGAGCGACTTCGACTCACGGACGAAACCCTCGCTGCCACGGAGGGCGCTCTTAAGGAGCAGCCTGACCTCATCGTCGACGCCTCGGGGCGCGTCCGCCTGATCGCCAATGCGCTCGGGCTGCCGACCGAGACGGGGCCGCGACGCGACACGGCGCTGTTCGCGCACCTCGAAGGCGTACCTCTGATCTGCGAGGGCCATGTCCATACCGATCGCATGGATCGCGGCTGGTGCTGGCGGATCCCGCTCCCCGGGCGCGTGTCGGTGGGCCTCGTCGTGCCGTCGGACTTCATCCGTACCTTCGGTGACACGATCGAGGAGCGGTACGACAACTATCTGCGCAAGGACGGCACGACCGGTGTGTGGGGTAGCTCGGTCAAGCGGCTCACGCCCGTCATGAAGTACACGAACTACCAGCTTGTGACGCTGCGCGGTACCGGTCCCAACTGGGTGCTCCTGGGGGACGCTTTCGGGTTCATCGATCCGGTGTTCTCGAGCGGGCTGCTCGTGGGTTTCGACGCCGCGACGCTGCTTGCCAAGACCATCGAGAATCCATCCGAACGACGCTTCCAAGTCTTCGAGCAGCACGTGGTGGATCATCTGCGGGCCTGGCACCGCGTCGTCGGTTACTACTACAACGGTCGCCTGTTCACGCTGCTAAAGCTCGGGAACTATGTCCGCCACACATTCGTCGGTAGCATGATGAACTGGCATTTCGAGACGCATCTGCCCCGCGTCTTCACGGGCGAGGCCACGACCCGCCGGTACAGCCGCGGCCTCCTGCATTTCATGACCCAATACGGCCTCGCGCGAAACGACCCTTCAAAGCTTCAGGTGAAGTAGGACCGCCATGCGCTTCCACCGCGAGTCCGGCCGCGAAGTCTACGACGCGATCGTGATCGGCAGCGGGATCGGCGGCCTTACGGCGGCTGCGCTGCTGGGAAAAGAGGGGCGACGGGTGCTCGTGGTCGAGAGACACGACCGGCCGGGTGGCTACGCGCACGGATTCCGGCGGCGCCGCTACCGCTTCGATTCGGCAGTGCACCTGATCGGAGGTTGCGAGCCGACGCTCTTCGAAGGCGGCGGGCTTGTCGACCGCCTGCTCTGCGGCCTCGGGGTGCGCGATCGCTGCCGGTTCGTGCGGGTCGATCCCTTCTATACATCCGTGTTCCCTGGATTCGAGATGCAGGTGCCGGCCGGCTTGGATGAGTTCGTCGCGGCGCACACCGAGCGCTTCCCGGCCGAGGAGAAGGGACTGCGCCAGCTCGTGCAGCTGTGTCTCGACATTCGCCAGGAGGCGCAGCGGGCACCGGATTTTCTCCTGATCTCGGATCTGGTCCGCCTTCGCAAGCTCTATCCGACGCTTGTCCGCTACCACCGCGCGACGCTCGGGAAGGTGATGGACGAGCAGCTCACCGACCCCCGGCTCAAGGCTCTGTTCGCGACACTCTGGCCGTACCTCGGGCTGCCCCCGTCGCGGGTCTCTTTCCTCTACTGGGCCACGATGCTGATGAGTTACGTCGCCGACGGCGCGTACTACTGCGAGGGTGGCTTCCAGCGCGTCGCAGACGCGCTGGTGCATGCGCTCGAGGAGGAAGGTGGCGAACTCTTGCTGAAGAGCACGGTGCGCCGCATCACGATCGAGAACGGCCGGGCCTCTGGGGTTGTTCTCGACAATGGCCAGCGCATCACCGCACCGGTGGTGGTCTCGAATGCCGACGCCCGCCAGACCTTCGAGGAGCTCGTGACAGCCGAGCATCTTCCGCCGGGCTTTCTCGCAAAGCTGCGCCGCATGCGCACCTCCGTGTCCGCATTCGTGGTCTATGCGGCGGCCCGCTTGGACCCGCGAGAGCACAACGCCGAGCACGAGAACTTTCTCTACACGCACTGGGACCATGACCGGCACTTCGCCGACGCGTGTCGCGGGACGCCGTCCTGGCAGAGCGTCACAGTGCCGACGCTCGTCGATCCGACGCTCGCACCTCCTGGCGAACACATCTTTATTCTGACGACGCTGCTCTCCGCCGACCCGACGCGCTCCTGGCGCACGGGCAAGCAGGAACTTGTGGAGCACATGCTGGACGGCGTCGAGGCACGCTTCCCGGGCTTCCGCTCGAAGCTCACGTTCTGCGAGGGTGCGTCGCCGCGCACCATGGAGCGCTACACGTTGAATCAGGGTGGCGCGATCTACGGCTGGGACCTTGCCCCCGACCAGGTGGGGCCCGGGCGGCTGCCTTCGAGCGCACCCGTCGAGGGTCTTTTCCTCGTCGGCCACTGGACGCGGCCAGGGGGTGGGGTCTATGGCGTCATGACTTCGGGGGTGGACGTCGCGCGACGCATCAGCGGCACACCGAGCGACATCCTGCTCGCGCTGCCGCGCCGGCCGGCCTGATGGCGCGAAACGTCCTCGTGACGGGAGCCTCCCGCGGGATCGGACGCGCGATCGCAACGACGCTCGCGCGTCAAGGCTTCGACCTGGCGCTCAACTACCGAGC
The DNA here is from genome assembly GCA_035315025.1 of Myxococcota bacterium. Lineage (GTDB taxonomy): Bacteria > Myxococcota_A > UBA9160 > UBA9160 > UBA9160 > UBA9160. The sequence goes on along the minus strand of DATFYN010000713.1, from coordinate 28,321 downwards.
CGATGACGAAGCGGCTGAAAAGGCGCTTGCTCTGGTCGAGGCCGAGGGAGCTCGTGCTCGTCTCTTGCGCTTTGACGTGTCCGAACGTGCGGCCGCCGCAGCCGCGCTGGAAGACGACATGAAGGCGCACGGCCCCTTCTGGGGCGTGGTCTGCAACGCCGGCCTTCTCTCCGACGCACCCTTTCCCACCCTGAAGGCCGAGGCTTGGGACAACGTGATCCGCGTGAATCTCGACGGCTTTTACAACGTGCTGAAGCCGATCGTGATGCCGATGGTGCGCGCGCACCAAGGCGGCCGCATCGTCACCGTGTCGAGCTTCTCGGGGGTCGTCGGCAATCGAGGCCAGGTAAACTACAGCGCCGCGAAGGCGGGAGTGATCGGCGCAACCAAGGCCTTGGCGCAAGAACTCGCAAAGCGGGAAATCACGGTGAACAGCGTGGCGCCCGGGCTGATCGACACCGAGATGATCGAAGGTGCGCCGATCGAGGAGATCCTGAAGCGCATCCCGATGCGCCGACTCGGCAAACCCGAGGAGATCGGCGCGGTGGTGGCCTTCCTGTTCTCCGAGGGCGCCGCCTACATTACCGGGCAAGTGCTCCAGGTGAACGGCGGGATGAGCTAACGGTCCTCCCGCGGAGGTCGGCGGGGTGGGAAAGACGTACCCGGAGATCGATCCGCGCATCGCGGAATTCCTACGCAGCCAGCACGTCTTCTTTGTCGCCACGGCGCCGCTCTCAGCGGAGGGGCACGTGAACCTCTCGCCGAAGGGCCTCCAGAGCTTCGTCGTGCTCGATCCTCGTACGGTCGCCTACCTCGACCTTACCGGCAGCGGGATCGAGACGGTCGCCCACCTGCGCGAGAACGGGCGCATCACCCTCATGTTCTGCGCCTTTGAGGGCCCGCCGAAGATTCTGCGCTTGCAAGGCCGCGGCGAAGTGATCGAGCCGGGAGACTCCTCGTTTGAGGGACTGGCAGCGCGCTTTCCCTCCCCTCTTGGGGCTCGCGCCGTGATCCGCATGCGTGTGGAGCGCATCGCCGACTCGTGCGGCTACGCCGTGCCTTTGATGCGCTACGAGGGCGATCGCGACCAGCTGACGCTTTGGGCCGAGCGGAAGGGGCCTGAGGGGCTGAGCGCGTACCGGGCTGCGCACAACGGGACCAGCATTGATGGTCTACCGGGTCTTGCGAGCGCATCGGACGCGATCCCGAGCGTGCCCGCGACGGCGCGCGGCTAGCCGCGCGCCGTCGCTCGAGCGCCCTGTTTCGTCGCGGGCGGAGAGGGGAGGCGGAGCGAGAGACGCTCCATCCCTCTGGTGGTCCGAACAGGAATGCGGCCTCGCTAGCCGAAGATCGACGGACGTCGATCCCTCCAGGGCCGCGCCTGCTCAAGCTGCGCCGCGAGGCGAAAGAGCGTGGCTTCGTCCCCATAGCGTGCAGCGAACTGCATGCCGATCGGGAGCCCCTCCCGAGTCCAGGCAAGTGGCACGGACATCGCCGGCTGACCCGTCATGTTGAAGGGCGGCGTGAACGGAAATGCCTGCGCTTGCCGGCGGTGGATCTCCGCCGCCGGGACGCGCACCGGGTCGATCTGGCCGATGGCGGGCGGCGGAGTTCCCATCACCGGCGAAAGCCACACGTCGAGCGTCTCGAAGAACTGCGCGAGCTTTCGCGTGAGCCGCGCGAGTGCCCGCCAGCCGCGCGCCATCTGCTCGCCCGTCACGGCGCGCCCGCTCTCGACGATGGACCAGGTGAGCGGCTCGAGCTCCTCTTCGCGCAGCGACCGCGCCTTGCGCTCCGCGAGTTCGGAAGCCGCGGCGGCCATGTTGGAGGATGAGATTGGACCGAGCGCGCGGTAGAGGCCGCGCTGGTCGACGCCGAGCTCTCGCTCCTCGAGATCGTGGCCGAGCTCCTCGAGCAGTTGCACCGTGCTCTCGAGCGCCGCGAGCACCTCGGGATCGAGCTTCGCTCCGTCGGGCCGGGCGCGGGTGAAGCCGACGCGCAGCCGAGCGGGAGGCCGTTCGATCTCCTCGAGATACGGGCGCTCCTTCGCGGGAGAGGCGAAAGGCGCACCCCGCTCGGGATAGCCCGTGGCGTCTAGGAGCGCTGCGCTGTCGCGAACCGTGCGGGTCACCGCATGATGCACGGAGAGCCCGAAGGCGCGCAGGGCTTCCTCCGGGTACACGGGATTGCGATCGCGTGTCACTTTGAGCCCGAATAACCCACAGCATGCAGCTGGAATCCGGATCGATCCCAAGCCGTCCGAAGCGTGCGCAAGCGGCACCATGCCCGAGGCTACGGCCGCCGCCGCGCCGCCGCTCGAGCCTCCCGCAATATGTTCGGGATTCCACGGGTTGCGACACGGCCCAAACAGGCGTCCCTCGGTCGTCCCGGTGATCCCGAACTCGGGGGTGTTGGTCTTCCCCGCGAGCACGAGGCCCGCCGCGCGCCAGCGTCGGGCGAGCTCCCCGTCGGCCGCGGGCACGTGATCGCGCAGCGCCACGCTACCATCGGTGCGCGGCATGCCCGCAACGTCGCAGTTCAGGTCCTTCACCAAGAAGGGAACGCCGCGAAATGGGCCGTCAGGCAGCGGCCCCCGGGCGGCGCGACGAGCTTCTTCGTAGGCACGGTAGACCACGGCATTCAGCGTCGGGTTGTGTCTCTCGATGCGATCGATCGCCGCTTCGAGCAGCTCCGCGGGCGAAAGCGCTCGTCGGCGGATGAGCTCCGCGAGCCCGAGCCCGTCGTAGTCGGCGTACTCCGCGAAGCCCACGCGTCTCCTCTCGGCGGTCATCCTACGCCGCAGCTCCCCGTTGCGTAAAGGCGGCCACCCGGGTTGGGACCGGGGTAGCATGTGGCATGAGCCGGGCACGCATCGGCAACCATCTCAAGATGACGCTCAAGCTCGGTCTGCGGACGGAGAGCCGCGCCTTCTATGGCGAAGTCTTGGGCTGCCGCATGCTCGCGAGCCCGCGGCCCGACCTGGACCTTTGGGAGTTCGAAGGAGGCTTCATCCTCGGCCTCTTCTTCGTCCCTCCGGACGAAGTACTCTCCGACGCCCAGCACGAACGCGCCACCTGGCTCGAGATCCAGGTAACGGAACCGGCTGCCGTGAAAGCCCGGCTCCTTGCCTTCGGCGCGCCCGAGGTTGCTTATGAGGATCGCACTCGTTTCTACTTCCGCGCGCCCGGAGGCTGCGTTTTCCGATTGGCCCCGCTGGGCGGTGGGATCTAGGGAGGGGGAGTGGCGATCGAGCTCGACAAGGAGCGGAAAGAGCGCATCGTACGCGCGATCCAAACCTACTTCGCCGAGAAGCTCGATCAAGAGATCGGACACCTCGCCGCAGAGCTGCTCCTGGAGTTCTTCGTGAAGCAGGTCGGACCCGCCATCTACAATCAAGCCGTGAAAGATGCGCAAGCCTTCCTCCAGGACAAGCTGATGGACCTCGATGGCGTGCTCTATCAGTCGGAGGAGCCGCGCTCGCGTTGACGCGCTCCGTATCCAAGGTCTACGAGCTCGTGATCTTTGACTGCGACGGAGTCCTCGTCGACAGCGAGCCGATCGCGAACCGCTTGTTCGCCGAGATGCTGACCGGCGAGGGGCTCGCCCTCACGACGAGCGAGACGATGCGTCGCTACATGGGCCGTTCCTTTGCCTCTTGTTGCGAGTTGATCGAGGCAGAGCTTGGGAGGCCCTTGCCCGCGGGTTTCTTCGCGGAGCTCCGCGAGCGAACGCTTCGCGCTTTTCGCCACGAGCTGCGCCGGGTAGAGGGCGTCGGGGATGTGCTTGATCAGCTTTCAACACCGGTCTGCGTGGCAAGCAGCAGCGCCCATGACTGGCTGCGCCTTGCGCTCGAGACCACGGATCTGATTTCGCGATTTGAGGGCCGGATCTTCAGCGCCTACGACGTCAAGCGTGGCAAGCCCGCGCCGGACCTTTTCCTCCATGCCGCGCAGGGGATGGGCGCGGCGCCGGAGCGCTGAGCGGGGATCGAGGACTCGGCCCCCGGGGTCGAGGCGGGCGTGTCGGCGGGAAGGAACGTGTATGGCTACGCATGGCACGGTGATGTCCGCGCGCTCCGCAGCGCTGGAGCGCACGTATTTCGTCGCATGTCGGAGCTCCCCGCTTTGCTTGTTTCGCAGCTTGCTCGCCCCGCCGAGGGGGGCGAAGCGGGAAAGTCGTGAAGGAAACCCTGCACGCCGGGCTCGGCTTCGAGCTTCGCTTTCGCGTACCCGATGGCCGCAGCGCCGGACCTCCCTCGTGACGAGCCCTCCGAGATCCTTTGCGGGCTACGGCAGCTGCGGTCCGGCAATCCCTCGGGTCTCGGCGTGCCGGACCAGGCGGCGCAGTCCACCGCGAAAGTTGTGCGCGCGCAGGCCGCTCTTGCGCATGAGCTCCGCCAGGTGCGCGCTCTTGAGGCCGAACTCGCAATAGACCAGGTAGTTCCGCTGAGAATCGAACTTGGGATAGGCGGCGGCCGCGTGCGCGAAGTCCAGCCAGAGTGCACCGGGCCAGTGCCAACTTTGGTAGGCGGCGCGCGAGCGCAAATCGATCACGACGGCGTCTTCGGGGATCGCGTCGAGCTCGAGCTCCGCGGGGCCCAAAGCCACGCTCTCAAGGTCGAGGGAGCGAAGGTGGAAGATCTTGCGCGCGATCACCGCATTCGCGAGCCAGGTCAGGTCGAGCTTGGCCTCCTCGCCGAGGACGGCAGCGAGTCGAGCTTCCGTGGCGGGGCGGCCTGGGACGAGCGCACAGTACTCGCCCACCACGGCCGACAGCTCGTAGGTACCGATCGCTCGCGCGATGGCGAGGATCTCGTCCTTGTTCATCCCGATCACCGGGCGCAGCACCGGAAGGGCGGCGGCTGGCGTGATGACGGCGAGATTCGCCAGCGTTTGCGAAGAAACCTGTCCCAAAGCTTCGCCGGTCACGAGCGCGGCGGCGCCTCGCTCCTTGGCCACGGCCTCGGCGGCGCGCAGCATGAGACGTTTCAGCAACACCTGCCAGTAGCGCGGCTGCGTACGGGCTTGCAGCTGCTCAGCGAGCGGACGGAAGTCGATCGCGTGGAGCCGCGGTGCCGACCCATAAGACCACCGATCCGCCAGTGTCTTCATGACGCGCAGCACGCCAGCCTCGTGAGCTCCGCCCCCCAGATTGCAAAAGACATGGTCGAGGGCGACGCCGCGCTTTTGAACCAGCCACGCGGCCACCGCCGAATCGAAGCCGCCGGAGACGAGCGCAACCGCCCGTCCCTCGACGCCGAGGGGAAGCCCCGCCGGACCGGCCACACGTTCGGGGAAGAAGTAGGCCTCGCCGCTGCAAAGCTCGACGAAGGCGGTCACCTCCGGCGCGTCCAGATTCACGCCCGCCGAAAGAGGCAACAGGCGGCGGCCGAGGGCGCACTCGACTTCGCGCGAGGACAGCGAAGAGGGCGTGCGATCGCCCACCCTGCGGGCCCGAACCGCGAAGCGCTTGCCCTTTACCCGATCGCGGAAAATCTCGAAGCCCGCATCGACGACGTCATCGAGTGTCGTGACAGGACGGCGCACGGCCGGGGAGATCGACTGGATGCCGAACACGCGGGCCAGGACGGCGGTGGCTCGGGCTTCAGAGGTCTCGACAAAGATGCGATTGTGGGTGCGCACGATGTGGGCGCGGAGCTCTTCCGCCCGCATGGCGTCCTTCAGGTTGCGCATGAGCCGCGCGCGGAAGCGCGCCTGCGTGGGCCGCGACTTCGTTCCGATGTCGCCGGACAGGCGCAGTACGACCAGGTGCGGTAGGAGTTGCCGTGTCGTTTCGGGCATGCGGCAATCCTCCCGTGCGCGGACGGAGAAATATAGACTGCGGCCAACCTCGGGGGTGGAGCGATGGCGTGGTGGGTTTGGTTCGTCCTCGGCTTCATCCTTCTCGGGGGCGAGGTGGTGACTCCGGGAGGCTTCTACCTGCTTTTCTTCGGGTTTGGAGCGCTCTGCGTCGGGCTTCTCGGCCTGGTCGGGCTTGCCGGACCGGTCTGGGGCCAGTGGTTCCTATTCACCTTGTTCTCGGTCCTATTCCTCGTGCTGGTGCGGCCGCGATTTCTGGGCCGGCTCCGCACTCCGGAGGGGCTCGTGGAGGATACGCTGGTCGGCGAGTTTGCACTCGTCCAGAGCGCGATCGCGCCGGGGGCACTCGGAAGGGGCGAGCTGCGGGGCTCGACCTGGACGCTTTCCAATGCAGGCAGCGTGCCCCTTCAGCCGGGTGACCGCTGCCGGGTCGAACGCGTCGAGGGGCTCACGCTCCACGTGCGCAAGTAGGGGGTAGGGATGGAAATGGGTGCTGTCATCGCCGTTCTGGGACTCGCGCTCCTCGCGGTGGTCGTCGTCGCGAAAGCGGCGACCATCGTCCCTCAGCAAGCGGCATTCGTGGTGGAGCGGCTCGGCAAATACAGCAAGACCCTACAAGCCGGCTTTCACATCCTCGTGCCCTTCATCGATCGGGTCGCGTATCGCCATACGCTGAAGGAACAGCCCATCGATGTCGCCGAGCAGGTGTGCATCACCAAGGACAACGTACAGGTCACCGTGGACGGCATCCTCTACCTGAAGGTGCTCGATCCCGAGCGGGGCTCCTACGGTGTCGCGGACTATGAGTTCGCCATCCAACAGCTCGCCCAGACCACGCTGCGCAGCGAGATCGGCAAGATCGAGCTCGACCGCACGTTCGAAGAGCGGACCACGATCAACTCACTCGTGGTCTCAGAGCTCGACAAAGCCACCGCGCCCTGGGGCGTCAAAGTGCTGCGCTACGAAATCAAGAACATTACGCCGCCGAAAGATGTGCTGACGGCGATGGAAAAGCAGATGAGGGCGGAGCGCGAGAAGCGGGCGGTGATCCTTCAGTCCGAGGGCGAGCGCGACGCCAAGATCAACGAGGCCGAGGGCGAGAAGCAGCGCGTGATCAAGCAGTCGGAGGCCTCAAAGCAGCAGCAGATCAACGAGGCGCAGGGCCAGGCCGAGGCCATCCTCTCGGTCGCGACGGCGACCGCCGAGGGTCTGCGTCGCCTGGCCGAGGCCTTGCGGGTCGAGGGTGGCGTGCGCGCGATGCAGCTCCGCATCGCGGAGGACTACCTCTCGAAGTTCGGCGAGCTTGCAAAAGCCGGCAACACCTTCGTCGTGCCCGCAAATCTCTCCGACCTGGCGAGCATGATCGCCCTCGCGACCGGAACCCTGCGCCGCGACGGCGCCGCGCAAGGACCGCCGAGCCCGGGAGCGACGGGAGGGCACTAGCGGGTGACCGGCATGCGCACGCTGCGCGCCCTTTGCCTCGATCTTGACGACACGATCCTCGATGATCAGTCGAGCGTCGAACAAGGCTGGCAGCAAGCTGCGGATCACTGGGTCGAGGCCTGTCCGCAGCTCACGCGCGAGGCCGCGTTCGCGGAGCTGGCGCGGGCGAGGCGCTGGTACTGGGAGGACGAGGTCCGGGAGCGCCGCGGTCGACTCGATCTTTATGCGGCGCGCTTCCAGATCATGAGCCGGGCCCTCGAGCGGGTCGGCCCCCCAGCGCCCCAGCTCGCGGCGGCCCTGGCGCGCGAACTCACCGACTATCGGGAGGCGAGTGTGCGGCTCGTGCCGGGGGCGCGTGAACTCCTCGCGCGACTGCGCGCTGTCGTGCCACGGATGGCTCTCGTCACCAACGGCGCGACGGCGCCGCAACGCGCGAAAATCGAGCGCTTTGCTTTGGCGGATTTTTTCGATCACATCCAGGTCGAAGGCGAGTTCGGCGCAGGCAAGCCCGAGCGCCGGGTCTACGAGCACGTGCTCAAGAGACTTGGTACGGCTGCGCACGAGAGCATGATGGTGCGCGACAACTTCGTCTGTGACGTCATCGGGCCCCTCGCTCTCGGCATGCGTGCCGCCTGGGTCGACGCCTCGGGTACGGGTCGCAGCCCTCAGCCGGCTTCGCGGCCGCATCTTACGCTGCGTTCCATTCTCGAGCTGGCGGATCATCTCGACTTTTGACCGCGCCGATGCCTCGTCCGTCGCGATTCCCCCCCAACCAGAACAAATTCTGCCTTCGAGGGCTTCTCCACGCTTGACGGAGCCCATGTTGGCATGGGATGACACGAGGGCCTGTTTCTAGGGGGTGGCCGTGGCTGGAATCCGCTACCGGGATCGATTTGCGGCTTTGACGTTGGTCCTCGCGCTGGCCTCGGGCTGCGCGTCCGGGTCGTCACCGCGGCCGCTTTACTGCGGCCTTGCCGGCGCACTGGTCGGCGGTGCTGGCGGGGTCGGCGTCCAGGCTGGAATTCATGGTTGGCACTCGAGCTCCACGCTGGGGGCGGGTGCCGCGATTGGGGCCGTGGCTGGCTGGATCCTTGGAGCGGGCATTTGCCTTGCGCTCTACAAGGAGGAGAAGAAAGAGGCTCCGCCGCCGCCGCCGCCTCCGCCGCCGAAGGCCGAGCCCGCCCCGCCGCCCAAGGAGAAGATCGTTCTGCGGGGCGTGAACTTCGACTTTAACAAGTGGAACATCCGCCCCGACGCCAAGGTCATCTTGGATGAGGCAGCGGTTATCCTGAAGCGCAATCCCGACGTGAAGGTCAACGTGGACGGCTACACCGACGGCATCGGCACCAAGGAGTACAACCAGGGGCTCTCCGAACGCCGCGCGGCGTCGGTGGCCGACTACCTTGGCCAACAGGGAGTCAACAGGTCGAACCTCATTCCGAGAGGCTTCGGCTTGACCAATCCGGTCGCCAGCAACAAGACCGCGGAAGGGCGCGCCAAGAACCGACGGGTTGAGCTCCTGGTCGGCGAGTAGCTCTCTCCGCGCTGCAGGCGAGGTTCTAGCGTAGCCCCGCCGCTTGCAGGTGAGCCACCTCGTTGAATTTCGTGAGGGACCACACGCCACCGTGTTGGCCGAGCGGCCGCGCCTGCACCACGGAGTAGGCCGCGAGCTCGCTTTCGAAGCGGATCCACTCCCAGGGCACGGGTGCCACGTCGAGCAGGTGCGTGAGCAGCACCGCATTGGTTCCGCCGTGGGCGACCATCCCGAGGGAGAGCTGTCGTGGGGGGAGCTGCCAGACGGTGAACTCGCCCTTGCGCTCGGGGTACATCGCGTGACGCGCCAGGATCTCGCTCATCCCCCGCGTCACACGGGCGTGGAAATCGTGGAAGCTCTCTCCACTCGGCCAGCCCTCCCAGTGGCGGTCGAGTGGGCGGCGCAGGGCTTCCATGAAGAAGTGATCCACCTCGGGCTGGCTCATGCGCGGAGTCTGGATCCCGATCTCCGCAAGGGCATCGAGTGTCACCGGCGTAACGCCGCAGGCCTTGGCCAGCGGGGCCGCCGTTTCTTGCGCCCGCCGCAGCGGGCTTACGTAGAGGGCGTCGATGCGCTGATCCCCGAGGATGCACGCCGCGGCTTCGGCCTGCGCACGGCCTCGCGCGGTCAGTCCTGCGTCGTCGACGGACAGCCCGCCGAGAGGGAACCAGTCGGGTTCGCCGTGGCGCAACAGGATGATCCGCACGAGGGACTCGTCGCGCAGCCGGGCCTCGCGCCGCGCCTGCGCCCCCGGCTCAGGAGGGGCTTTGGGGGAAGTCTCGGCCGGCGGGCTCGCTCTCACGGGTAGAACCCCAACGCGCAGCCGTCCTTGCGACGGTCGCTCGCGCCGACGAGCACGCCATCGGCCTCTCGCGCGATCGCCTGCCCACCGCCGAAGCGGTCGACCATGAGATCCTCGGGCGGCGCGACGGCGTGGCCGCGGGCACGCAGCGCGTCGCCGAGGCGCCCGCCTTCTCGCACGAGCGCCTCGGGCGCTTCGATCGCGACCTCGGTTCCACCGAGGTAGCGGAAGCGCGGGCGGTCGATTGCCTCCTGTGGGTTGAGACCGTGATCGACCACGTTTGCGACGAAGGCGAGATGGGCCTGCGGCTGGATGTCGCCCCCCATGATCCCGAATGCCATCCACGGCGCGCGCCCACCGGCTGTCTCCCGCAAGAGCATCCCCGGCATGATGGTGTGGAACGGCCGCTTGCCCGGCGCCAGGCAGTTGGGGTGTGCGGCATCGAGCCGGAAGCCCGCGCCTCGGCTTTGCAGCAGAATGCCCGTGCCCGCACACGCGATGCCGGATCCAAAGCCGGAAAATAGGCTTTGAATGAACGACACCAGGTTCCCGTGCTCGTCCGCCGCGCAAAGATACGTGGTGTCGCTCGCCGCGAGGCCCGGGCAAGCAACAGGTTGCGCGCGCTCGCGGATGTGCGCGGCCCGCTCCCGGGCGTAGGCCTTGTCCAGGAGCGCCGCGGTCGGCACCCGGGCAAAGTCAGGATCGGCGACGTATGCATCGCGGTCCGCGAAGGCGAGCTTTACGGACTCGATTCGGCGATGCCAATCGAGTGCGCTCTCCGGCGGCGCCTCGTCCGGGTCGAAGGACTCGAGGATGTTGAGGGCCAGCAGCGCCGCCAGACCCTGACCGTTCGGCGGGAGCTCGGCCACGGTGATGCCACGATACGTGGTGGTGACCGGCTCGACAAAGGTCGAGCGGTGGGCCGCGAGATCCGCGTGTACGAGGAGGCCCTCTTCGGCCTGTGAAGTCGCCACAATCGCATCCGCAATCTCGCCTTGGTAGAAGACCTGCGCGCCCCCCTTGGCGACGCTCTTCAGTGTCGAAGCGAGGAAGGGGTTCCGGAAGCGCTCGCCCTGGCGCGGCGCCCGGCCGTTCGGGGCAAAGGTCGCACGCGCAGCGTCGTTGCGCAGGGCACCCCCGCGCTGGAGGAGATCCCAGTAATGGGAGACGAGCTCGGTCACCGCGAAGCCTTCCTCCGCAGCGACAATGGCGGGCTCGAGTAGGTCGCTCAGCGGGAGCCGCCCGTAGCGCGTGGAGAGCGCCTCCCACGCGTGTACGGCGCCAGGCACCGTCGCGGAAAGAATTCCCGTGGCGGGAACCGCGCTGAGGCCGCGCGCGCGAAATGCCTCCAGGGTTGCCGCCGCGGGAGCGCGCCCACTGCCGTTGAGCCCGACCAGGCGACCTTCTTGCGCCAGCCAGAGCAGCGCAAATCCGTCGCCCCCAAGCCCGGTCTGCATCGGCTCGACCACGCAGAGCACAGCCGCGGTGGCGATCGCGGCATCGATCGCATTGCCGCCGCGGCGCAGCATCTCGATCCCGGCGGCCGCGGCCTGGGGGACGCTCGCGCAGACCATCCCGCGCCGCGCGAGGACGCACGAGCGTTCGCTTCGCAGCTGAGAGCAGAGGTTCTTGCGCAGGCTCGGGAACATGAGAGGGGATGCTAGCGGGCGCACGGCGGCGCTGGCGGTGCACCCGGCGAGTGCGAACGGCGACTTACCGAAGCTGGCGCCCGCAGGTCCACCCTGCTGGGACCACACGGGCCGGATGGAAGGATGCATCAAGCAGCGCCTCCGCCCGGCCGATCTGCGTCGGGGAGCCACGAGGGGAGTCCATGACCGACGTTGTGTCTGCCCGGCGCAGCGCGGCCCCTGCGGAGCCCGCGGGGGACGCCAAGCCGGAGGATTTTTCCGCAGGCCAGCCGCGGCCTGACGCGGTCTTCGGGGGACCGGTCGAAGGCCCTCGGGATCAGGTCCACGTCCCCTCGCGCTACCGCGTACACCTGCTGCCCGACGCCAAGCCGACCGAGCGGGGAATCGTCTATCGCCGGGGAGAGGACCGTTTCTTGCTGGCGTGGTCACGGGTCGAGCACGCGCTCGGGGCTGAGGTGGGCGAGCCCGAGGGCGTGCGCACCATCGTCTTCGACTTGGCTCTTGAAGTGAGCGGGGCGGAGTGCGTGGTCTGCCGCCTCGATGCGGAGCCCGGCGACGAGGCGATCGCCGTCGCGCGTGCGATCCAGCTCGGAATCGGACGGGAGCGCTGCTCCGCCTCCCTGCGTGCCCTTGGGGCGGAGGGCCTCCCAACGCGCTGCTACGCGGACCTTGAGACCCTCTCCGAAGCGAATCTCGAAACCCTTCGATTCCGCCTCTAGTTGCGGGTAGGCGCTCGCTCTCCCCTGCGCCGGGGTCCGCGCTCTGCTTCGCTTCGGAGGCGTCCCGCCGCTAGGCTCGCGCCTCGTGGGTGGATGCATCGAAGTGAGGAGGGAGGGCGCCCTCGGCTGGATCGTGTTCGATCACCCCGAGCGGCGAAACGCGATCTCCGAGCAGATGTGGCGCGCCCTGCCGCGAGCGGCGGCCGAGCTTTCGGCAGATCCGGCCGTGCGTGTGGTGGTGCTGCGCGGCGCAGGCGACGTCGTCTTCGTTTCCGGTGCCGACATCTCCGAGTTCGAGCGCATCCGCACCGGTGGAGCCGCGGCAGGCGAGTATGACGCGCTCACCGACGCTGCCTTCTCCGCCCTGCTGGCCCTGCAAAAACCGGTGATCGCCATGGTGCACGGCTTTTGCGTCGGCGGTGGCCTCGCCCTCGCGCTCTCCGCGGATCTGCGCTTCGCGAGCGAGGATGCGCGCTTCGCGATTCCCGCCGCGCGCCTCGGCCTCGGCTACGGCGAGGCTGGGATCCGTATCCTCGTGAATCTGGTCGGCCCTTCCTATGCCAAGGAGATCCTGTTCTCGGCGCGCCTCTTCGACGCGTCCGAGGCGCTCCGCATGGGTCTTGTGAATGGAGTCTTTCCGAAGGCTTCGCTGGACCCCGCGGTGCGAAGCTCAGCAGAAGCCATCGCCGAGAACGCGCCCCTTACGCTCGCCGCCGTGAAGCGCGTGGTGCGCGAACTCGGGAGTGAGGAGGCGCTGCGCGATCGGGCGGGCACAGCTGCGGCGATCCGCGCCTGCTTCGAGAGTGAAGACTATCGAGAAGGGGTGCGCGCCTTCCTCGAAAAGCGGCGGCCGCGGTTCCAAGGGCGCTAGAGGCTCCACAGAGCGTTGGTCCCCGGGAGGGCCTGCGCTATGCAACGGCCCGTCCCCAGTGGGAGAACCTCCATGTCCGAGAGCCCACGCCGCCGCGTCGCCGTGGTGGGCGCGACCGGAGTTGCCGGCCAGCAGTTCCTCGTGTCCCTCGATCGGCATCCGTGGTTCGAAGTCACGGCCCTCGCGGCCAGCGCGCGCAGTGCGGGCAAGCCCTACCGCGCCGCCATCACGAACGACCGGGGACACTTGCAATGGGGCTGCGAGGAGCCTCTCCCCGCGGCGTTCTCGGAACGCCTCGTCGTCGATGCGAGTCGTCTCGACCTTCGCCAGATTGACCTCGTTTTCTCCGCTGTCGAGAGCGCATCGGCTCGGGCACTGGAGGAGCGCATGGCTCCTCAGCTGCCGGTGATCTCGACGTCCTCGGCTTTTCGCTACGAAGACGACGTCCCGATTCTCGTGCCCGGAGTGAATCCCGGCCACGCCTCCCTCGTGAAGCGCCAGCAGCGCGAGCGCGGCTGGCGCGGCTTTGTGGCACCGATTCCGAACTGCACGGCGACGGGCCTCGTCACGGCGCTCGCGCCGCTCCAGCGCCAGTTCGGTCTGCGCTCGGTCATCATGACCTCGATGCAGGCACTCTCGGGAGCGGGCCGGAGCCCAGGCGTGGTCGGCCTCGACATCCTCGACAATGTCATCCCCTACATCCCGAAGGAGGAGGAGAAGGTTCAGCTCGAGACCCGCAAGATTCTGGGCACACGGGAAGGGGATCGCATCCTCCCCCTCGGGCTCCCGGTCTCCGCCACCTGTACCCGCGTCAATGTGCGCGACGGACACACCGAGGCGGTGTTCGCAAGCCTGGGTCGCAAGGCGAGCCTTGACGAGGTGGCGCAAGCGCTCCGGGCCTTCGGCCGAGAGTTTACGGATCTCGGCCTTCCTTCTTGTCCTCCCGAGCTCGTGCAGGTGACCGACGACCCCTACCGCCCGCAGCCCCGCATCGACCGCCGGACCAACGATGGGATGACGACCGTGGTGGGTCGGCTACGCGAGGACCTCGTGCTCGAGAACGGCGTGAAGTTCGTCCTGCTCTCCCACAACACGAAGATGGGCGCCGCCAAAGGTGCGATCCTCGTGGCGGAGCACCTCATCCAGCAGGGCCTGGCATGAGCGAAAGACCGGCCACGGGCAGCGCGGTGCGCTGGGGGTGCCTCGCCCCGGAATCCTCCAGTCGAGCGGCATCACACAACTTTTCCGTGATGGCCTATTGACTTACCGCCCTTCCCAAGGAATCTATGGGCCACCGAAAACCGATTTTGGCGCGCCAGACCCTGCCGGCGCGCGGTCGAACGGGCGGGCGTGCCGTCCGGGGTCAGTATGCTTTTGCAGGATAGGAGGTCCGAAGGGACCACATGAGACAGCGACCGTTCATTCGAAGCGCGATCTTCTCGATCGCGGCCGCTTCGCTCGTCACGGGGATGGCGTGCTCCAAGAAGCCGACGGAGACGCCGCCTTCGACAAGCTCGCGCGACTTCAACGAAGGCCATTCCACGGCACCGGAGACCCTCGGACCGCAGCGCAGCCCGGATCTCAACACGGTTTACTTTGACTTCGACCGTTCTGACATTCGTCCGGATCAGCAGCCCGTCCTCAGGGGCAACGCCGCAGCCATCCAGAAGCACACGGACTGGAAGCTGATCACGATCGAGGGGAACTGCGATGAGCGCGGAACCGAGGAGTACAACCTCGCGCTCGGCGATCGTCGCGCGACCTCGGCCAAGTCCTATCTCCAGAACCTCGGCATCTCGGCGACCAAGCTCACGACCGTGAGCCTCGGCGCGAGCCAGCCCGCGGTGGCCGGCCACGATGAGGCTGCGTGGGCGAAGAATCGGCGAGACGAGTTCCTGTACTCGAAGTAGCGCCGTCAACGAGGGGCGGGCAGCGCAGCGCCCGTCCCTCGCATTCTCGCGCGGTTGACCCTTTCGAGAGCCGGGTGATACCGTGGCTGGAATCCATCGCCTGAGGTTCCACCCATGCCTGTTCATGGCGGAAAGCTGGCTGCGCGAGCCCTCAAGCAAGCCGGCGTCGAGTGTCTCTTCACACTCTCCGGCGGCCACATCATGCCGATCTACGATGGCTGCCTGGATGAGGGCATCAAGATCATCGACGTGCGTCACGAGCAGGCTGCAGTGCATGCCGCCGACGCGTGGGCGCGCTGCAACCCCGGCAAGATCGGCGTCGCCGCAATCACGGCTGGTCCTGGCGTCACCGACGGTGTAACCGGCGTCGCGAACGCCTGGCGCGCCAATTCTCCGATCCTGGTTTTCGGTGGCCAGGGCCCGTTCTCAAATCTGCGGCGCGGCTCGCTCCAGGAAATGGATCACGTCGGCGTGATGAAACCGATCACGAAGTGGGCGGACGCCTGCTACGACACCAAGCGGATTCCCGAATACATCGAGCTTGCCATCCGTCACGCCGTGTCCGGGATTCCCGGTCCCGCGTTTCTCGAGATACCGATGGATGTGTTCATGGGCCAAGCCGAATGGGAACAGGCGCCGATCCCGCGCATCCGGACGGCCCCCCCGCGCCTTTCCCCCGATCGCGCCGAGGTGCGCGTGGCGATCGAGCTGCTGAGAATGAGCCGCAAGCCGATGCTGATGGCTGGCACCAGCGTCAAGTGGTCGCTTGCAAGCGGCGCGATGAACGCGTTCCTCGACGAGACCCATATGCCCGCCTACACGAACGGCATGGGGCGGGGGACGATCCCGCCGACCTCCCCGCAGTATCTGAATCGCTCACGGCGGGAGGCGATGAAGCAGATCGACCTCATCATCCTCGCCGGCTCGCTGCTCGACTTCCGTCTCGCCTTCGGCAAGACGATTCCTTCCAGCGCCAAGATCATCCAGCTCGACATGGACGCGACGCTCATCGGCACGAATCGCACGGCGGACGTCGGCCTCGTCGGCAACCTCGGTTGTACCTTTGAGCTCCTGTTGGAGGAGATGAAGAACTCGGGGACGCACCTTGACTTCTCGGGATGGCGCGACGAGCTGCGCCAGATCGAGGTAGCGGCAGAGCAGAAGGTCGAGGCTGCGCTCTCGAGCGACGAGGTGCCGGTCGACCCACAGCGCCTGTGCCGGGAGATCCGCGATTGGCTCGCGACCCTCGGCGACACGGTGGTGATCGGCGACGGTGGAGACATCGTCGCCACCGCAGCAAAGATCATCCCCGTACCGCGAGAGGGCGCCTGGATGGACCCGGGTCCGCTGGGCACGCTGGGTGTGGGCATGCCCTTTGCCCTTGCGGCGCAGCTCGCGAATCCAGGCAGGCGCGTGGTGATCGTCTACGGCGACGGTTCCTTCGGCCTGAACGGATTCGAGTACGACACCGCGGTCCGTTTCAACCTGCCGATCATCGGGGTTGTGGGAAACGACGGCGCCTGGGGCCAAATGATGCGCCCGCAAGGCGCGATCTATGGTTGGAATCGCCTGACCGGTACGCTCCTCAACTACACCCGTTACGACAAGGTGGTGGAAGCGCTGGGCGGCTACGGTGAGCACTGCACGCGTCCCGAACAGATCCGTCCCGCCCTCGAGCGCGCAGCCGCTTCAGGCAAGCCGGCCTGCGTGAACGTCGTGATCCGGCAGGACCGCGAGTACAAGGGCGGCGTCTACGTATGAGGTGCCGCAGCCGGTGCGGGTCGAAGCCCGGGCGGAACAACGCCCCCGACGGCTGCGCTGAGGGCAGCCCCCACGTCTAGCGAGGGCCGCGCGGCGGACGAGCCGTTCTCGCCGCTCTCGGTTCTCTCCTGCGCTCCCGAAGCGCTCGAGCTCGACGCCGGGGTGCTCGGCCGTCTTGCCGCTCGGATCGGTGCGTTTGCGGTGCTCGACCTCGAGACCACGGGTCTCGCGAGCGAACCTTCGGCCGAGCTGCTTGAGGTGGGTGCTGTCCTCGTCGACCCAGGCGCGCGCGAGGTTCGGACGCTCCACACACTCGTGCGTCCAGAAGGCGGGGTTCCCCGGGCAATCCAGCGCCTCACGGGAATCGCGGACAGCGACGTCGCCGGTGCGCCGGGACGAGCCGCGGTGGCCCGGCCCCTCGCCGCGCTGCTCGCAGGCCGGATCCTGATCGCCCACAACGCAGACTTCGAGCGCTTCTTCCTCGGCAGGGACGTGGCTCCTGAGCTCGCCGAGCAGCGCTTTCTGGATACGCAGGACCTGCTCGCGGTCTCTCACCCCGACGCGCCCGACCTACGCCTTGAGTCCTTTGCGCGGCTTCTCCTTGGACACGAGGAGGAGCATCGCGCGTTGGCAGACGCGCTCGATACGGCGCGCGTTCTGTCGCGGATCGGCCGCGCGGCGCAGCGCGGTGAGGCGCGCTACGACGCGGCGCGTGAATCCCTCGATCGCTATGCCCCCGATTCTCCGTGGCTCGCGCTGCTCGCGGATGCCAAGGTGGAGCAGCCTGTTCAAGAAGCGCCGAGTGTGGTCGAAATCGGGGAGAGCGGCGAGGCGCCTGTGCCCTTCGACGAGGACGCCATTGCGGCTGCGCTCGCCGACCGGGCGCGTGGCAAGAGGCACTTTCCTGGGTATCGCGTCCGTGAAGCACAGATCGACCTCGCACGCCGCTTTGCGCGGACCCTTGCCTCCGGCGGCGTGCTCTTGCTCGAGGGTGGGACCGGAGTGGGCAAGTCGCTCGCCTACCTCGCCGCGGCGATCCCGTTTGCGATGGCCCGCACTGCGAGGGGGTTGCGCACTCCGGTCGTGGTTTCGACCTGGACAAAGCTTCTCCAGGACCAGCTTCTCGGGAAGGACATCGCGGCTGCGGCGCGCATGCTCGGCCACCCCGGGCTGCGCGCGGTGTCGATCAAAGGCCGGGCGAACTACGCCTGCGCACGGCGCCTTTCCCAGACCCTCGAAGCAGGCCTCGAGCCCAGGATCTTTCCCGAGGACCGCATGGCCTATGCCGTGCTCTTGGCTTGTGCGCGAACGCGCGCTCATGGAGAGATCGGATCGCTGCCGGCGGCGCTCCGGCGCCGCTACCCGGCGCTCCACGGGTTACTCCATCAGTCGGTGGCTGCCCGAGCGGAGCAGTGCTCGCGCGAGCAGTGCGCGGCATACAGCGCGACGTGTCCCTTCGCGCGACGGCGTGCGGCGCTCGCCGATGCTCACCTCATCGTGGCGAACCATGACCTTCTCTTGCGCTGGCCGCCCGACTACCCGTCGTTTTCCCACGCCATCGTGGACGAGGTGCATGAGCTTTCGGGGGTCGCCGACGAAGTGTATGCGACCGAAGTGAGCCCCGAGCAGGTGATCGACCGGCTTGACGAAGTGTTCGGACGACCGGCGGGCCTCGCACGAGGCCCGCTGGGGCGGCGCCTGCGCGGCGCTGGGAGGAGTGACGCACTCGCCTGGCGGCGTGGCCTGCAGCAGGACTTTACGGCCCTCGGTCGGACCCTGTGCGAAATGGCGGGTGAGTTCGGCGAGCTCGAGGTGCCCGAATGCCCGGGCGACGCGTTTCGAGACGCCACGGTGCTCGCCGACGCAGCCGCGGCGCGCCTCGACGAGGCGGCCGGTGCGATCGAGAAGCTTGGCGATCGGGAGGACGCGGACTCCCTTGGACTCGGGCGGACGGCGGCCGAGCTGCGGGATGCGGGGGAGGCGCTTCGCAGGGCGCTTTCCGGGGGGCGGGCCGATGCCGTCGCCGCGTTCGAAAACCTTGGCTCTCCGCACGATCGCTGGCGGCTCGTGGTGCGGGCGGTGTCGCCTGCCGAGCCCTTCCACCAGGGATTTCTTTCCAAGCTCGAGGTCTTCGCCGGAGTCTCGGCAAGTCTCTTCGTTGGCGGGGACGCGTTCGCCGCGCTGGGCGAGCTCGAGCTTGAAGAGCGCGCGTCGCGTCAGCTTACACGCGCCAGCGTCGCGAGCCCCTTTCCCTACACCGAGCACATGCGCGTGGCCGCGCTGGATGTGCGCGAGGGCGAGCTCGTCCACGAGACGGCAGCGGTGCTCGAGCATCTCTCGCGGCGCCTTGGCGGCCGCACGCTCGGGCTGTTCACAAGCCTGCGGCGCATGCGGGACGTAGGTGAGCTCCTAGCGGAGCGCCTGCGGGGTGACGGCATCGAGGTGCTGACGCCGCGGCGCGCCTTCGACGATCCCGCCGCGCTCGTCGAGCGCTTCCGGCGCGGCGGGGCGGTGCTGCTTGGCGCGCGCACGTTCTGGCAGGGGCTCGACATTCCCGGTTCCGATCTTGAAGCCGTGGTCATCGAGAAACTCCCCTTTGAGGTGCCGACGGAGCTTCGCCGTCGGCGCGAGGCGCGTCTTCGCGCGGCAGGCATCGATCCCTTCGAGCGCTACACGCTCGGCAAGATGCTGCTCCACCTAAAGCAGATGGTGGGGCGCCTCATCCGGACCGAGGACGACCGTGGTCTCGTGGTGATTGTGGAGGGACGGCCCGAGCGCCGTTACTTCCGGCGCCTTGGCGATGCGCTTCCGCCGGGTTCGAAGGTCGAGCTCACGCGCCGCGACGAGCTCGATGCACTGCTGCGCGAGATTGGAATCGGAGAACCGCTCTGAATCGGCACGAGATCGAACGCGCGTCCACCACGCCGGGCCTGCCGGTCGCCCCGAAACTCGGTCCCACGGCTCGAAGCCGCGTCCTTGAGGCCGCGGCCGTTTCTCGCCGAGCGGGTGGTCGTGGTCTCGCTGCTCGCGGTCGGCGTCGCTGTCCTCGCGAGCGCGACGGCCATCGCGCTCACGGCGCTCATCGCGGGGGTCACAAACCTCGCCTTGGACGCCTCTCGATGCAGCCCGCGTCGCCTGCCGGCAACGCGCTCGGTGCGCTCGTGGTCGTCGTCCCCGTCTTGGGCGGCCTCGTGGTGGGTCTTCTGGCGCGCTTCGGTTCCGAGAAAATCCGCGGCCACGGCATCCCCGAGGCGATGGAACAGGTGCTCCTCAAAAGCCGCGCTCAGTCTGAGGTGCGAACGGCTGGGCGTCTTCTTGACAAGAAATGACTCCCGGTCATGATTCGCGCACCTATTTTGGGAGGGAGCATGGGCTTGCACTTGCACGGCGTCGGCCACTTTCATCCCGAAATCGAGATCACGAACCGCTTCCTCGAAGAGCTCGACATCGGAACCGACGATACGTGGATCCAAGGCCGCGTCGGGATCCGCTCCCGGCGCACCGTCCTTCCCCTCGACTACATTCGCAAGACGCGCAACCGTGAGCCCCGCGCCGCGCTCGAGGCGGCTGTCTACAGCAACGCGGAGCTCGCACGGTGCGCCGCCGAGATGGCGTTGGCGCGTGCGGGAATCGATCGCGACGCGGTGGGGATGGTGATCGCGGGTACCTCCGCCGCCGACACGGCCGCGCCAGCGGAAGGGTGCAACGTCGCGAACGCCCTCGGTCTTGAGGTGCCTGCCTTCGATGTGAACTCGGCGTGTACGAGCTTGTTCGCGCAGCTGCACCTGCTCTCGTGCATGCAGCCCGACCCGGTGCGCCGATTCGTGCTCTTGGTCCTGCCCGAGGGCCTGACGCGCACTGTCGACTACGCCGATCGCAGCGCGGCGGTGTTGTGGGGCGACGCTGCGGGAGCGGCGGTGGTGTCGACGGTCGAGCCGGGGCGCGCGCAAATTCTCTTCTCCTCGCTCGCCTCGGACCCCGCAGGCTGCGACAAGGTCCGGGTGCCCCGGCTCGGCCACTTCGAGCAGAACGGGCGCGCCGTCCAGGCGTTCGCGATCCGCCGCAGCCTCCAAGTCTTGGACGGCCTACGGCGCGCGCGCGGGGTCTCCGACTCCGATCGCCCGCTCCACTTCATCGGTCACCAGGCGAACCTGCGCATGCTCGAAGCCGTGTGCCGCGAAGGGCGCATCGCAGCGGAATGCCATCACACGAACGTCACGGAATACGGGAACACGGGGGCCGCCAGCGTCGCCACGGTCTTGTCGATGCACTGGGAGAAATGGACGAGCGAACAAGACGTTGCGCTCGTGGGCGTGGGCGCCGGACTGACCTGGGGAGGTTGCTTGGTTCGCTTCAAGGGCCCCGCGTGACGCCCGTGGTGGACGAGCCGCACGGCTTCCGGGATGCTCCGACCTGATGTTGCGGCTCGACGAGATCGACCGGCTGCGGCTCGCGGTGCAGCGCGTGGTCGGCCACCTGCTCGCCCCGCTGTGGATCTTCAGCGCCGCGGCGGTGCTGCGATTCGTCTACGGCTACCGCATCGTGGGGATCGCCGAGGTCCGCGCGCGCTACCGAGCGCTTCGCGCCGCGAACCGTTCGCCCCTGCTCTTGTGCGCGAACCACCTCACCCTCGTCGATTCGGTGCTGATCGCCTGGGCGCTCGGCTCGCCCGCGTGGTACTTGCTGCGCTTCTCCGCCCTTCCTTGGAACGTGCCCGAGCGGCGGAACTTTGCATCCTCGTGGTGGAGCCGCGCGCTGATCTACGTGCTGAAGTGTCTCCCCATCACCCGCGGTGGGGACCGGCGCGAGATCTCGGGCGTGCTCTCCCGCGTTTCGTACTTGCTCGAGATCGGTGAGGTGGTGCTGATCTTCCCCGAGGCGGGACGGAGTCGCAGTGGGCGGATCGATGTGGAGGCTGCAGCCTGGGGGGTCGGCCGTATTGTGGGGAGCGTGGCCGGCTGCCAGGTGCTGTGCATCTACCTGCGCGGGGAGCGCCAGTCCCAGTTCAGCAATCTGCCCGCCCGCGGCCAGCGCTTCCGGATCGAACTCGCGCTTCTCGAGCCAAAGTCCGACCTCAAGGGGTTGCGGCGCTCGATGGATCTTTCGCGCCAGATCGTGACCAAGCTCGCGGAGATGGAACAAAGGTGGCTGGATGGACAGACCTGACGCACGAACGCCCGTCCGTCCGCGCGAGCTGCGTTGCATCGCGATCGCCAATCGTGGCGAGGCTGCGCTTCGCCTGATCCGGGCGGTGAAGGCGCTGCGCGCGGAAGAGGGCAGTGATCTGCGCACCCTGGCGCTCTACACCGAGGTGGACCGCGGCGCGCCCTTTGTCCGCCATGCCGACGCCGCGCTTCCCCTCGGATCCGCCCCCTCCGCGGTGGCCGCCCATCTGGACCGCGAGCGTCTTGTGGCCGCAGCGCGTCGCGGGGGAGCGGATGCAGTGTGGCCCGGCTGGGGCTTCGTGGCCGAGGATCCGGAGTTCGCTGACGCAGTCACGGCACGCGGCATGGTCTTCCTTGGACCCTCGGGCGACACCATGCGGCGGCTCGGCGACAAGATCGCCGCGAAACGATTGGCTGAGAGCCTCGGCGTCGCGGTCGCGCCGTGGAGCGGCGAGGCCACGACGAGCATCGAGTTTGCTGACAAGCACGCCGAACGCATCGGCTATCCGCTCGTGATCAAGGCGGCCGCGGGCGGTGGGGGCCGAGGCATTCGCACGGTGTTGCGGCCGGAGGAGCTTGCTGCGGGCTTCCAGCGCGCGACCGACGAGGCACGCAATGCCTTTGGGGATCCACGGGTCTTTCTCGAGCAGCAGGTGGCGGCGGCGCGACACGTCGAGGTGCAGATCGCGGCAGACGAGGCAGGGGCTGCGCTCGCCCTGGGCTCCCGAGACTGCTCCGTGCAGCGACGCCACCAGAAGCTGATCGAGGAAGCACCCCCGCCCGGCCTTGCTCCCGCGCTGCTGCATCGCCTCGAGGCGTCCGCCCTCGCACTTGTCCGGGCGGTCGGGTACGTGGGCGTCGGCACCGTGGAGTTCTTGGTGAGCGGGGAGGATCTCTTTTTCCTGGAGATGAACCCGCGGCTCCAAGTCGAACATGGCATCACCGAAGAGGTGACAGGACTCGATCTCGTGCGCCTCCAAATCCGCATCGCCCGCGGAGAAGCGTTGCCCGCGCAGGCGCCGGCTTCGCGGGGTGTAGCCATCGAGGCGCGCCTTTGCGCGGAGGACCCGGAAGCGGGCTTCCGGCCAGCGCCGGGGCGCATTGTGCGCTTCGATGCACCGCTTGGCCCGCGGGTGCGCGTGGACTCTGGCGTCGTAGCAGGCTGCAGCGTACCTGCTGCGTTCGATTCGCTGATCGCCAAAGTGATCGCGAGCGGCCACACGCGCCAGGAGGCGCGCGCTCGACTCGTCGCGGCGCTGCGCGACTTCGAGCTCGTGATCGAGGGTGGCGCAACGAACCGCGGGTTTCTGATCGGGGTCCTCGAGTCGCCCGAGTTTCGAGCGGGCGGCATCGAAACGAACTGGCTCGACCGGCGTGCCCCGGACGCAACCGCCCCCTCTGCGTTTGCCGCTGAGGCGCTTGTGGCCGCGGGGATCCTCGCCTACCAGCGGGAGCGCCTTGCCGCGCGGAGCAACTTCTACGCCGACACGACCCATGTCTCACCCTTACGGGTGCCCCTCTCGCGGGGCCAGCAAGTCGACCTCGTGCGTGGGGGGGAGAGCTATCGCCTCGGCGTCTTTGCCATTGGCGCATGGCGTTACCGGGTGCAGCAGAACGGCACCACCGTCACCGCGACGCTGCGCGAGGAGGGCGCGCACGCGGCTCGGCTGGAAATCGGCGGCCGCTCCCTGCGCGTCCTGCATGATGTTCGTGAGACGGGCCTGCGCGTCGAGATCGAGGGCTGCGCCCACGAGTTCGGGGGACACGGCGCAGGGCAGGTGCGCGCAGGCTCCCCCGCCATGGTGGTCGCGCTTCACGCAGCTCCGGGAGACCGCGTCGAAGCCGGCGAGGCGCTCGGCGTGCTGGAGGCGATGAAGACCGAGATCGGCATTCTGGCCCCGGTGTCGGGCGTCGTGCGCGAAGTGCGCGTACAGCGCGGTCAACAGGTCGCAGCGGGCGACGTGCTTCTGGTGATCGACCCCGGCGCGCGGCCTTCGGCGGCGCGCGCGGGGCACGAGCGAATCAAGCTCCCGAGCGAGCCCGATCCACTCGATGCGCTGTTTGCCCCGGCGCGAGGCGAGGCCGAGCGTCGTGACACACCAGATCTGCGCGCGGCACAGGCGGCTCCGCCGGAGCAGCGGCGCGCAGCGATCGCTGCGGTACGCGAGGAGATCCGCCGGGTTCTTCTCGGATATGACGCCGACCCCGAGCGCGGGGAGAAGCTCGCCGCCTTTCTCGAGGCCTCCCTTCCGACGGAGATCTCCCCCGCCTTCCGGGCCGAGCTGGCAGAGTTGCGTCACGAGCTCACGCTTTTCGCCGACATCGAGCGGCTCTTCATCCGGACGCCGCAGGTGCGCGAGTCGGGTGAGACCGAGCCTTCGAACCTGGCGCGCTTGCGCATGTACGTGCGGCGCCTCCACGCCGAGGGCGCGGGCATCGATCCGGATTTCCTCTCGTTGGTCCGCGCGGCGGTGGCGCACTACGGCGTGACTTCGCTCCTCCCCTCCGACGCGCTTGAGCGCGCGGTCTTGCGTCTGCTCGCTACGCAGCACACGCGCGCCCTGCGCCGGCGGCTCGTGCTCGGGATCGTGCGCCGCGTGACGGGCCTGAAAAATGCGGGTCTTCAGCTTCGCGGAGAGCCTCCGCTCGCCGACGCGCTGGCGAGGATCGCCGAGCTGCGGAGCCTTGTCTCCGACGCACTGGCGGATGCGGCGCTCGAGGCCACGTACGTGCTCTTCGAGACCCCTGAGGTCACCGCAGAGGGTACCGACAGGGCGGCGGAAGCCGGCAACGTCCTCGATCTCGCTCCCCAGCGCCAATGGGCGGCACTCGACACACAGCTGCGCAGGCTCTACGCGCCGCTCATCCCGGTTTCCCAAAAGCCCGTGCGCAGCGCGGGCCGGGAGGTCTTGCGGGCGCGCCTTGGGGACGGGCGCACCCTACTTGCGGCAGCTGCCGCGGCCAGCGCGGACGAGGTCGGTGCCACGGCTCGAGCGCTCTGCGCGTCTGCCCGCGATGCGGGCCCCGCGTCGGCGCTCGAGTTGCTCGTGCCCTGGCCCGCGGAGAGCGACCCGTCGCCGCTGATAGGCGCCGCAGAGGAAGCGGTGATGAGGGGGCTTCCCGCCGAGCGGCTCACTCTGTCGCTCGTGCGCGACGGGGCCCTGAGCCTGCATCACACCTTTGTTCCCGAGGCGGGGAGCGTCCGCGTCGTCGACGAACTCCATGGCCTGCACCCCGAGTACGTCGCCCGGGTGGACCTGCCGCGGCTCGCGGCCTTTGAGCTCGAACGGCTGGATGCCCAAGACGGTGTGGTGGCATTTCACGCGAGAAGCCGAGAACTTCCTGGCGACGAGCGGGTGTTCGTGCTGGCGGAGGTGGCACCCACTTCCGCCGGCGAGCGCAGCGAGGCCGCGCGGCACGTCGCCGCCTTCGAACGGACCTTTCACGCCGCGGCTCGTGCGCTCCGCGCAATCCTGGGCGAGCGCGATCCGAAGCGGCGCCTGCAGTGGAATCGCATCTTTCTCTTCGTCGGCCCGCGGATCTTCCTCGACCCGCAGACCGCCGGCGCGCTCGCCGGCCGCCTGGCCCCCGCAACCCGGCACCTGGGCCTCGAAAAGGTCGTGGTGCGGCTCGCGCTTCTGGACCGCGGCGCTCCCGAGGCGCCGCCGCGGCCGGTGGAGATCGTGATCAGCGACCCGACCGGCGCGCGCATGGAGATCTCGTGGCGCGCGCCCCACCATGATCCGCTGCGACCGGCGAGTGAGTACGAGCGACGCGTCGTTGAGGCACGGCGGCGCCGTCTCGTCTATCCCTATGAGATCGTGCGCATGCTGACCACGCCGCACGACGAGCTTCCCGCCGGCCTATTCGAGGAGTACGACATCGCAGCGGAGCACCCTTCGCCGCGTGCGATCTCCGTCGCCGGGCGGCCACACGGTGACAATTCCAGCGCAATCGTATTCGGAATTCTGTCAACGCCCCTCGATGGTATCCCCGAGGGCGCAGAGCGCGTGCTCATCCTCTCGGACCCGACGCTCGGAATGGGGTCCCTTGCTGCGCCGGAATGCGATCGGATTGTCGCGGCCATCGACCTCGCCGAGCAGCGCGGTATTCCTGTCGAGTGGGTGCCGGTCTCGAGCGGCGCGCGGATCGCGATGGACAGCGGAACCGAGAACCTCGATGCCACGGCTCGCGTTGCCCGCCGCATCGTGACGTTCACCCAGGCAGGGGGCGTGATCCATCTCATCGTGCACGGCGTGAACGTTGGTGCACAGAGCTATTGGAATGCGCTCGCCACGATGGGCATGGGGACGCGGGGCGTGCTCATCATGACGCCGAACGCATCGATGGTGCTGACAGGGCGCGCGGCCCTCGAGGCTTCGGGGGCGGTGGCGGCGGAAGATGAGATCGCGATCGGTGGCTACGAGCGGGTGATGGGGCCAAATGGCGAGGCGCAATACTACGCGCGCGACTTGGCCGAAGCCTACGCGATCCTTTACCAGCACTACCGCTACACCTACGTCGTGCCGGGCGAGCACGGACTGCGCCGGCGAGCCACCGAGGATCTAGCGGACCGAGACGTTTGCGAAGCGCGCTGCGAGGGCGACGGCGAAGACGATTTCCGGACGGTGGGAGAGATTTTCGACGCCCGCACGAATCCCGATCGCAAGCGACCGTTCGCCATGCGCAACGTGATGGGGGCGCTCGTCGACCGTGACGGCGGACACCTCGAGCGCTGGCGTGCCATGGCAGGTGCAGAGACCGCGATCGTGTGGGACGCACGGCTTGGCGGCTTCCCGGTATGCCTGATCGGAATCGAGAGTCGCACCCTGGCTCGGCAGGGCTACCGGCCCGCCGACGGCCCCGCGGCCTGGAACGCCGCGACGCTCTTCCCGCTGTCCTCGAAAAAGGTGGCGCGTGCGCTCAATGCGGCGAGCGGCAACCGACCTGCCGTGATCCTGGCGAATCTCTCGGGCTTCGACGGCTCGCCGGAATCCATGCGAAAGCTCCAGCTCGAGTACGGGGCCGAGATTGCACGCGCGGTGGTGAACTTTCGGGGTCCGCTGTTCTTCCTGGTGGTGTCGCGTTATCACGGCGGAGCCTACGTCGTGTTCTCGCGTTCGCTGAACGAGCAGGTGCGCGCGCTCGCCCTCGGCGGTTCGTTTGCGTCGGTGATCGGCGGCGGACCGGCGGCCGCGGTGGTCTTCGGACGCGAGGTGGCCGCGCGGGCCGCGGCCGACCCCCGGATCCGGGAGCTGCGCCGGGCGCTCGGACCACATCCCAGCGCCGAAGCGCGCGCAGCCTACGAGCGGCGATTCGAGGAGATTCGCTTCGAGAAGCAAGCCGAGATTGCCGCAGATTTCGACGCGATCCACACCGTGGAACGGGCACATCAGGTGGGCTCCCTGGAGCGCATCCTGCCGGCCTCTGCGATGCGTCCTAGGCTGATTGCACTGCTTGAAAGCGAGGCCCCCGCCGAGTAACCCGGGCGGCCCCATCCGCGAAGCCGACCTACTCCCAGCGCGGCATCATCGTGGCCGCGTAGCGATCGCCTGCGGCGGCGCCGGGCGGGATCAGCTCGTCGAGCTTGCGCAGGTCGCTCGCGCTGAGCTCGATGCCGGCGGCGCCCGTATTCTCTTCCAGCCGAGAGCGACTCTTTGTACCGGGGATCGGCACGATTTCAGGCCCCCGGGCCAGGAGCCATGCGAGGGCGAGCTGGGCGGGGGTGCAACCCTTCGCTTTCGCCAGCTCCGCCGCGCGCAGCGTCAGCTCGAGGTTTCGCTCGAACGCACCCTCCGCGAAGCGCGGACTGAACTGCCGATAGTCATCGGGCCCAAAGTCGCCGCGCGACCGGAAACGGCCCGAGAGCAGTCCGCGGCCGAGCGGGCTGTAGGCCAGGAAACCGACGCCGAGCTCACGGCAGGTGGGCAACACCTCGGCCTCGACGTCGCGCGTGAGGAGCGAGTACTCAGACTGCAGCGAAGCGATCGGGTGCACCTTTGCCGCGCGCCGCAGCGTATTCGGACCGACTTCGGAAAGGCCGATGGCACGCGTCTTTCCAGCCTTCACGAGCTGCGCCATGGCCCCGACGCTCTCTTCGATCGGTACATTCGGGTCCATGCGGTGGAGTTGGTAAAGGTCGACGTGATCCACACCGAGGCGGCGCAGGCTCGCGTCGCACGCCTTCAGGATGTAGTCGGGGCGCCCGTTCAGCCCGCGAATGGTCCGTCTTTCCGTGTCACGCACGATCCCGCATTTCGTGGCCAGTACCACCCGCTCGCGCTTGCCCCGGATCGCCTTGCCGACGAGCTCCTCGTTCACGAACGGGCCGTACATGTCCGCGGTGTCGAGGAGCGTGATCCCGAGCTCGAGGGCGCGGTGGATGGTGGCGATGGACTCCGCCTCGTCGGTCGGGCCGTAGAACTCGCTCATCCCCATACAGCCAAGGCCGAGAGCGGAGACCTCGAGACTGCCCAGACGTCGCCTTTGCACGGTGGCTCCTCCATTTCGGTTCTCGCCATCGCTGCCCTTGGCGCGGGGATCGGCTTAGCCCAAGGCGACGAGGTTCAGCACCGTATCCAGGGCAGGCCACAGCTCGTCCTCGGGAATGTTCAGCGCCGGGAACAGCCGGAGCACGCGACCCGCGGT
>DATFYN010000712.1:0-3004 GCA_035315025.1 Myxococcota bacterium | reverse complement strand
TGGATTTCAAGGCCCGCATGGAAACAAGATACCTTCGTGTGGCCCTGGTGTGCTACTCTTTCGCGGGGAAGCTCCAGGAGGATCCGCCATGGCGCATGATCACGCGGCTGGACGAGCCGACGCACAGACCGATCGCACCCGCCGGCGTCTCGCGCTGCCCGAGGCCACCGCGCTGCTGGCCCGCACGCCGGGCATTCTGAATGCCTGGCTGCGCGGCCTGCCCGAGGGGTGGCTCGTGGCGCACGAAGGCGGCGAGACGTGGAGCCCGACCGATGTCGTCGGTCATTTGATCCATGGCGAGCGAACGGACTGGATTCCCCGCGTCCATCGCATTCTGGAGCACGGGGACTCGCTCGCATTCGATCCCTACGATCGATTCGCGCAGTTTCGCGAGTTCGTCGGCATGTCGCTGCCGGATCTTCTGGACGAGTTCGCCCGGGCGCGCGAGGCAAACCTGCGCGATTTCGCGTCGCTCATGCTCGACGATGCCGCGCTCGATCGGCCCGGTTTGCACCCCTCGCTCGGCGCGGTCACGCTGCGCCAGCTCCTCGCCGCCTGGGTGGCGCACGACCTGGACCACGTGACACAGATCGCCCGTGTGATGGCCATGCAGTATGCAGATGAGGTTGGCCCCTGGCGCGCCTACCTCCGCGTCATTTCAGGCAATCCGGGCTAGCATTGCCGGCGCCAGCGGCCAACGAAAACAGTAACTTGAGACAAGTGAGGTGAGACTCCCTCGTCGTCGTTTGCCCCCCCGTCGGGCAACGATCGCTTCTGCGCCTGTTCGTCACTATTTTGAATCTTGCAAAATGAGGGACTGGCAAGCTCCCTCCGAGGAAGGAAGGCGAGAATGGTGAGGTTACTTGTGCGCTACAGAGTCAAGGCTGACAAGGTGGCCGAGAACGAAGAACTTGTGCGCGCGGTCTATAGCAGTCTGCAGGAAATCGGAGACCCGGACGTCCACTATGCAACATTCAAGCTGAAAGACGGCTGCACGTTCGTGCATATCGCCTCGTTCCCTTCGAAGGAAAAAGAGGCGGTGCTGACCGAGCTTGGCGCGTTCAAGGCGTTCCAGAAAGAGCTGAAGGATCGCTGTGACGGGCTGCCGGACCCCCAGCCACTGACCGAGGTGGGATCCTACGGGTTCGTATAGCCAAATCGCGGGCAGAACAACCCAGCACCGGCAAAGGCAAGGAAACCGTCCGGGCGCTACGGGGACCGCAGCGGCAGGCTCACCGCGAAGACAGTGTGTCCCGGTCGCGATTCCACGTTGATCTGGCCGTCGTGCCGATTCACCAGCCGGCGCACAATATCCAGTCCCAGGCCGGTTCCCTGGCCCACCGGCTTCGTGGTGAAGAACGGATCGAAGATGCGGGGAAGCACGGCGCTCGGAATGCCAGGTCCGTCGTCGGCGATCCGCACGACGAGCTTCTCGCCTTCCCGGGCTGCGCTCACGTCCACGCGACCGCCCGAAGCAACGGCGTCGAGCGCGTTGTCGATCAGGTTCAGCCACACCTGGTTCAGCTCGCCCCCGTAGGCCATGGCCGGGGGCAGCCCCGGCGTGACAGCAGATGTGACCGTTGCCGATTTCGCCTTCACCTTGGCCCTGAGCACCGTGAGCGTGTCCGCGAGGCCCTGGCCCACGTCCGTAGGCTGCGCAGTCGTCTCGCGGTCAACCTGCGTGAATCCCTTCACTGCCGCGACGAGCTCGTAGATCCGGGAACCCGCCGTCTGGATTTCTCGGGCCAGGGAACGCGCGGCGCATCCGTGCGCCACCCAGCGCAGCGCCGCGTTCAACACCTCGCCGTGAAGCGCCTCGGCGAGGCGGTCGAGCGCGGGCAGGGTCACCGCAGTCTCGGCCAGCGGCCCTGCGACAGTCGCATCGGCGCCCCGGGCCTCGAGCCAATCGGAGATCGAGTCCACGCGGTCGGCTTCCTCGAGCGGCGAATGAGCCCCGGAGACGCGGGCCGCCAGGCAGGCGTCGCGCACGTCGTCCACCGCGGCGCGCTGGACCGGTGTCAGCTGAGCCGCGCCCATGGCCCGCGACGCCTCCTCCGCCTCGACCAGCCCTTCCACGAGCGACTTCGCGGTGCGCACCACGGCGGAGGCGGGATTGTTGAGCTCATGGGCCAGACCGGCCGCCAGCTTGCCGAGGGACTTCATCTTCTCGTCGTGCAGATCGCTGGACGTGAAAGAACGCGCGCGATCGACCATGACGTGCACGAGGGTCGCTGTAAGCTCCGGGCACTGGCGGATCAGCTCGGGAAGGTCCTCCCGGGGCACCGTCAGGATCTCGGACGGCTCCTCGATGACTACGTCACCCGGCGACCCTTTCATGCGGGAGTAGGGCAGCTGGCCCGACACGTCTCCTCCGCGCCACTCCAGCACTTTGTGCCGGCCTTCTCCTCGATCGACGTAGATGACGAAGTACCCGGAGAGGATGACGTGAAATCCTTCGATCTGCACGCCACTGCGCGCGAGAAGGTCACCGGTCTCGAAACGCCGCACATACCCGTGGGCCGCCAACCACGCGAGCTCCCCCGGCGGCATGCCGCCGAGCATCCGGTGCTGTTTCAACCGGGCCGCCAGCTCCTCCGGCGGAACCGTGATCCTCTTCCCGCTTTCGACGGCATCCGCGTTCACACGGTCTCCAGGTACTTGTGCACCATGCCGACCACCGCGGACCCCTCGCCGACCGCTCCGGCCACGCGCTTGGCGGAGCCGAAGCGCACGTCGCCCGCGGCGAAGACGCCCGGGAAACTGGTCTCGAGGAGGAACGGATCGCGCTCCAGCGGCCACGAGCGCGGAAGCCGGCCGTCGGTACGGAGGTCCGGCCCGGTCAGGATGAATCCGGAGGGATCACGCGCCACCAGGCCGGCGGCCATGTCGGATCGCGGGGTAGAGCCGATGAAGATGAACATGGCGGCCGCCTCGAGCCTGCGCTCTGTCCGGCTCTCGCCGCACGCCACGTCCACCCCTTCCAGCCGGTCAGCGCCGTGCGCCC
>DATFYN010000711.1:0-5002 GCA_035315025.1 Myxococcota bacterium | reverse complement strand
CGTCAAGATCCGCGTCAACGGAATGCTGCGAGAAAGCGAGGTCGAGCCGCGCCTGCTGCTCGTCCAGTTCCTGCGCGAGGTGTGCGGGCTGACCGGGACGCACGTGGGATGCGAGACCGGCATCTGCGGCGCCTGCACCGTTCTCGTCGACGGGAACGCGGTCAAGTCATGCACAATGCTGGCTGTCCAGGCCGATGGCTCGGAAGTGACGACCGTCGAGGGCCTATCGAGCAACGGGAAGTTGCATCCCGTTCAGGAAGGCTTCTGGGAATGCCACGGCCTCCAGTGCGGTTACTGTACGCCGGGCATGATAATGACTGCCGTCCAGCTTCTCGAGCGGAACGGCTCGCCTTCGCACGACGAGATTCGTCACGGGCTCGACGGCAACCTCTGCCGTTGCACCGGCTACTTACACATCATCGACGCGGTCGAGTACGCGGCGAAGAAAGGACGGACCTAGCAATGAGCGTGACGACAGAGAATGCTCCCAAAGTGAAAGCCTCCCAGGGATACTTCGGCCGCGCGATGAAGCGTGTGGAGGACCCGCGCCTCATTAAGGGGATCGCGACCTACGTCGACGACCTGAAAATCCCGGGAGTGCTCCACGCGGAATTCGTCCGCAGTCCACACGCGAACGCGAAAATCATATCCATCAAGACCGACACCGCGAAGAAGCTGCGGGGCGTGATTGGCATTTTCACCGGCGCGGATGTGAACGAAAAAGTGGGGACGATTCCCTGCGCCTCCCCCATTCCGGGCGGGAAGACGCCCGAGCACACGGTCTTGGCCGGCGCGCGTGTCTACTTCGTCGGCCACCCGGTTGCGGTCGTTGTCGCCGAGACGCGTACGATCGCGCGGGACGCACTCGACCTTACCGATGTTGACTACGAGCCGCTCCCGGCGGTGATCGATCCGGAAAAGGCGCTCGAAAAAGACTCTCCTCTCACGCATCCCGAGCTCGGGACGAACGTGGCCTTCACCTGGAGCCTCCCGGGCGGCGACGTGGACGGGGCCTTCAAGGAGGCCGACAGTGTCCTCAAACTCCGCATTGTCCACCCGCGGCTGACGCCTATGGCGATCGAGCCACGCGGCTGCGCGGCGTCGTGGCATGCGGGCGAATCATCGCTCACGCTTTGGACCTCGACGCAGATCCCGCACCTCGTTCGCACGCTCCTACCGGGTCTCATTCGCATCCCGGAGAACAAGCTCCGCGTCGTAGCACCCGAGGTCGGCGGCGGATTCGGTTCGAAGCTCAATCTCTACGCCGAAGAGGCCGTAGTCAGTCACCTCGCGATGCGCCTCGACCGGCCGGTCAAGTGGATCGAGGGCAGGCGCGAAAACGCGGCGGCTACGGTCCACGGGCGCGACCAGATTGCGGACAACGAGATTGCGATCCAGAAGGACGGTACGGTGCTCGCGATCCGATCCAAGATCATCGCCGACGTCGGCTCGTACTGCCAGCTTCTTACGCCCGCGATTCCGACGCTGACGGGCCTCATGCTCTGCGGCTGCTATAAGCTCAAGGCCGTGCGGGTGGACGTCACGGGCGTCCACACGAACAAGATGTCGACCGACGCTTATCGCGGCGCGGGACGACCCGAGGCGGCGTACATGATCGAGCGCCTGATGGACCTCGTGGCCAGCGAACTCGGTCTCGACCCTGTGGAGGTGCGTCTGAAGAACATGCCTGAGTCAACGGAGTTCCCGCTCACGACCGCGACGGGGCTCCTGTACGACAGCGGAAACTATCAGCACGCGCTCGAGAAAGCCCAGGAGCTCGCCGAGTGGCCGAAGCTCATCAAGGAGCGAGACGCGGCACGTAAGGCGGGTCGGCTCTTCGGGATCGGCGTTTCCACCTACGTTGAGATATGCGCGCTCGGTCCTTCGAAAATCATGGCTGCGGGCGGATGGGAATGGGGCTGCGTCCGGATCGAGATCTCTGGGAAGGTGACAGTGATCACGGGCGCGACGCCGCACGGGCAGGGGCAGGAGACGAGCTTCGCCCAGATCGCGGCCGACTGGCTCGGCGTCCCGATTGAAGACATCGTTGTTCTCCGTGGCGACACGGCTACGGCCCACTTCGGTCGTGACACGTACGGCAGCCGTGCAACGGCGCTCGGCGGTTCTGCGATCGTGATGTCGATCGAGAAGATCGTCGAGAAGGCGAAAACGCTCGCCGCGGCGCTGCTCAAGTCGACGCCGAAGGAGATCGAGTTCAAAGATGGGAAGTTCTTCGTGAACGGGGATGGGAAGAACGCGCTCGGATGGGGCCAGCTCGCGAGCGAGGCCTACATCGCGAAAAACCTGCCGCCCGGATTGGAGCCGGGCCTCGAGGCATCGAGCTTTTTCGAGCCGCCCAACTGCACGTTCCCGTTTGGGACGCACATTGTCGCGGTCGATGTGGACCGCGAGACGGGTCAAGTGAATATTCTCAAATATATAGCGGTCGACGACTGCGGCAAGCAGGTGAACCCGCTTCTGGTTGAAGGGCAGGTGCAGGGCGGGATCGCTCAATCGGTCGGTGCGGCGCTCATGGAGCATACTGTCTACGACGAGAACGGCCAGCTTCTCACGGGAGAGTTTATGGACTACGCGATCCCGCGC
This sequence comes from Myxococcota bacterium, assembly GCA_035315025.1. Taxonomy (GTDB): domain Bacteria; phylum Myxococcota_A; class UBA9160; order UBA9160; family UBA9160; genus UBA9160. The sequence goes on along the minus strand of DATFYN010000711.1, from coordinate 2,398 downwards.
GCGAAGGATATCCCGGATTTCATCCTCGGGAGCACCGAAACACCATCGCCCTCGAACCCGCTCGGCGTGAAAGGCGTGGGCGAAGCAGGGACGATCGGCGCGACGCCCGCTATCGCGAACGCGGTCGTGGATGCCCTATCGCCGCTCGGAATTCGCCACCTCGACCTACCGTTCACGCCGGAGCGTGTCTGGCGCGCGATTCAGGAGAAAGGAGGCGGGTCATGATCCCCGCCGCCTTCGACTACTTCCGGCCTTCAACGCTCGACGAGGCACTGGGCCTTCTCGTCAAACATGGCGAGGACGCGAAAGTGCTTGCGGGGGGCCACAGTTTAATCCCGGCGATGAAGCTTCGGCTCTCGCAGCCGAAGGTAGTGGTTGACATCGGTCGGATCGGCGACCTCCGCTCGATCGGGGAGCGGGACGGGAAGATCGCGATCGGCGCGCTTACCACCCATTTCGAGATCGAGTCGTCCGATCTTCTCCTGCGCTCCTGTCCTCTCCTTCCCGAGGTCGCAGGGCAAATCGGTGACGTCCAGGTGCGTAACAAAGGGACGATCGGCGGGAGTTGCGTCCACGCGGACCCCGCGGGCGACTGGCCGGCGGCGATGCTGGCCCTCGACGCCGAGTTTGAGATTACGGGCCCGCGCGGAAGCCGCACCGTGGCCGCGAACGACTTCTTCGTGGACATGTTGACCTCGGCGGTCGAGTCGGGCGAGATCCTCAAGTCTATCCGCGTGCCGGTGACGCCGAAGACAGTCGCGTACGTCAAGATCGCGCAGAAGGCGAGCGGGTTTGCGCTCACAGGCGTCGCGGCGGTAGTGGATAAGGCGCAAAAGAGCGTTGCCGTCGCAGTCACGGGCGTGGCGGCGAAGGCGTATCGCGCGGCCGGCGCGGAATCGGCGCTTCGCGGATTGGAGCTTTCGGCGGCGACGATCGCGACTGCGGCCCAGAAGGCGGCGAACGGGGTCGATCCGCTCTCGGACATCCACGCTTCGGCGGAGTTCCGGGCGCATCTCGCCCGCGTCCAGACGAAGCGGGCGCTCGAGCTCGCCGCAAGCCGCGGATAAGACTCAACGCTGAAGGACAAAGATCAGAAAGAAGGACGCCTTTATGTCCCTGGAGTCTTTGTCTTGAATTTTCGATGAAGCTTTCGGCGACATACGTATTCGAGGCTCTGCCGGAGAAAGTCTTCGCGGCGCTCATCGATCCCGCGATCCTCCAGAAATGCATCGAGGGATGCGAGAAGATGGAGAAGACGGGGGAAGACACCTACGATGCGAACATCAAGATTGGCGTCGCCGGCATCAAGGGAAGCTACGTCGGGAAGATCCGGATCGAGGAGAAGAAACCGCCGGAGTCGATCACGCTTCAGGCCGAAGGCAAGGGCGGTCCGGGGTGGGTGAAAGGGACGGCGAGAATCCAGATCTCGCCCGAGGGTGAGGGGAGCGAGCTCCAATGCGAGTCAGAGGGCCAGGTCGGCGGGTTGATTGCGCAGGTGGGCTCGCGGCTCGTGGAGGCGGTGGGGAAGAAGATGCAAGACGAATTCTTCCGCAAGCTGGGCAAGCAGCTCGAAGGCTAACGCGCGCGACGGAGAAGAGGAAAAAGACGCGGCTCTGATGCCTGATCGACGAACCCACGTTCGATTTGTTACCACATGTGGATGAGTCTAAGTAAGAGTCTACTGATAGCATTCCTCGTCCTCTGCGCCTTCGTCGATCGCTCCCCGGCGCAGATCGTCGCCTTTGGAGCCAGCAACGTCGCGGGAGCCGGGGTGGAGTCGGGTCAGGCCTGGCCCGCCCAGTTGGAAGCGCTATTGCGGGAGAAGGGTTACAACGTCAACGTCCTCAATGCGGGAATTACCGGCGATACGACAACACACATGCTCGAGCGGGTTGACTCGTCGATCCCGAACGGAACAAAGATCGTCGTCTTGGATATTGGCGGAGGTTTTTTCAACGACGAGAGAGTCAATATTTCCCACGACCAGGGGGTAAAGGATATGAAGGCTATCGCCGCTCGACTTCACGCACGAGGCATCAAAATCGTCCCTGAGTTTGCTAATCGGATGCCGGATAAATTTAAGCAGCCGGACAAGATTCACTTGACCGCTGCGGGCCACCAGGAGTTAGCAAAATTGCTCCTTCCATACGTCATTAAGGCGTTGACCCAGTAGAAAAATTGAAGGTGCGAGCAGTTCCTTTCCTATGGCACTGATGGATCCTAATGTTCAGAGATTTACCGGATTCGCGGACATCTATGACCAATACCGGCCAGAGCTCCCTCTCGTTATCGGCGAGGTTTTGTCGCAGTTGGCGGGTCCGGAGCGCCCTCTCCGGGTGGTTGACGTCGGTTCCGGCACCGGTCTTTCTACTCGACTCTGGAAAGAACTCGAAGCAAC
>DATFYN010000710.1:0-3616 GCA_035315025.1 Myxococcota bacterium | reverse complement strand
GAATGCCATGCACAGGAACTGGTCCATGCAGCTGAAGCTCTTCACTTTGTGATGGCCACCGTACCGAGCCACGCAGCGCTCGAACACCATCGGCGGCGTGTGCTCCATCAGCTGGGCGAACAGCAGCCTTCCCGTATGCATTGTCGACACCCCCGGTGGTCCGTGCGGGGGTGACAATGGCATCCTCTGCACTCCAAATCGTTAACACCTGCGAAGCCGTGCTTTCACCAATCACGTCCGGGACTTACACGTACTCGATCAGCCAACGTTGGGACACCCCTGACCTGTACCATGTATTCGAGGGTGAGCGGCGTCCTATCGGGCGAATCCTTGGTTCTCTCGAGCGCGCCCTGGTTTCGCTCTCCGGTGTACATCCAGAGCGCGAGCAAACCTGGTCGAGCTACTCGCTGGCCCTTTTGTTCTTCAGCGCATTCGGTGTTCTCGGAACCTACGGGATCCTGCGCCTCCAGCATCATCTGCCTCTCAATCCTCAGGGTTTTGCTGCGATACCTGCCGACCTCGCTTGGAACACCGCCACCAGCTTCGTCACCAACACGAATTGGCAGAGTTACTCCGGTGAATCGACCCTGAGCGACTTCTCGCAAATGGCCGGCCTGGCGTGGCAAAACTTCGTGTCGGCTGCATCGGGAATCGCAGTTGCGATCGCTCTCGCGCGAGGCCTAACTCGTATTGTTCCCGAGGGGAACGCATGCACGATTGGGAACTTCTGGGTCGATCTAATCCGTGCGACCGTGTACGTGTTGCTTCCAATGGCCCTTGTCGGTGGCTTGGTGTTTGCGGCGATGGGAATGATTCAGAACTTCTCCCCTGACCTCGACGTGACCACGGTTCAGGGTGCAAAGCAGACGATCGCGATGGGTCCCGTCGCCTCGCAGGAGATCATCAAGCAGCTTGGAACCAACGGCGGTGGCTTTTTCAATGCCAATTCGGCTCATCCGTTCGAGAATCCAACCCCTCTCTCCAACTTCATCTCGACGTGGCTCATCTTCGCGATCACCGGCTCACTGACTTACACATTTGGACGGATGGCACGAGACCAGCGGCAGGGATGGTCGATCTTCGCAGCGATGGGGTTTCTGTTCCTAGCAGGCGTCACAGTGACCTATTGGGCGGAGGCCCGCGGCAATCCCGCGCTCCGTGCGCTTGCGATAGACCAGAGCGCCGGAAATATGGAGGGTAAGGAGGTACGGTTCGGCGTCTCGGCTTCGGCTCTGGTCGCTACGGCGACGACCGACTCAGGCTGCGGCGCTGCAAATGCGATGCTCGACAGCTTCACGCCGATCGGCGGACTCGTTCCTCTGTTCAATATCCAGCTGAGCGAAGTGGTGTTCGGCGGAGTCGGGTCGGGGCTCTACGGGATGCTGGTGTACGTGGTGATCACGGTCTTTATCGCTGGGCTCATGGTCGGGCGGACGCCCGAATACCTCGGTAAGAAAATTGAGGCGCGCGAGATGAAACTCGCGACCCTCTATATCTTGATCTTTCCACTCGTGATTTTGGTCTTCGCAGGTTGGTCTGCGGTAGCTCCGTACGGGGTGTCATCAATTCAAAACAAGGGACCCCACGGGCTGTCCGAGATTCTATATGCCTACTCGAGCGCTGCGGGAAATAACGGCTCGGCGTTCGCGGGCTTGAATGCGAACACCCTCTGGTGGAATACCACGCTGGGCGTCACCATGCTGATTGGCCGGTTCATGACGATAGTTCCGGTGCTTGCCATCGCGGGTTCGATGCTCGGGAAGAAAGTCGTCCCACCGAGCCTTGGGACCTTTCCTACGACGGGAAGCCTGTTCGCTTTGCTTCTGATCGGCGTTGTGGTGATTGTTGGAGCCCTGACCTTTTTTCCCGCCCTCTCTCTCGGCCCAATCATTGAGCATTTTCTCGCACGGAACGGGAAGCTCTACTAGAGGAGGTGAGCGTGGCGGGTCCGCGAGCCCGAGAGATCTCGTTGTTTGATCGCACCATTCTGAGCCGCGCCGCTATGGACAGCGTTGGGAAGTTCGCCCCTCAGGTACTCGCCCGAAATCCCGTGATGTTCGTGGTAGAGGTCGGCAGCGTGTTCACATCCCTCCTCTGGCTGCGCGACTGGCTGGCGCCGGCACCGGGAGCTCCGCCGCTTTGGTTCACGGGACTCGTCACGATGTGGCTTTGGTTTACCGTGTCCTTCGCCAATTTCGCCGAGAGCGTCGCCGAGGGCCGCGGGAAGGCGCAGGCCGATACGCTGCGGAAGACTAGGCAGGAGACCACCGCGCTCAGGCGGCGCGCGGACGGTGAGTTTGAGCAGGTCTCGGCCTCGTTGCTGCGGCGAGGCGATGTTGTGGTGGTGCAGGCCAGTGAGCTCGTTCCTGGTGACGGAGAAGTGATCGAAGGGATCGCCTCGGTGGATGAGTCTGCGGTGACCGGAGAGTCGGCGCCGGTGATCCGGGAGAGCGGAGGAGACCGGTCGGCGATCACGGGCGGAACGAAGGTACTCTCCGATCGCATCAGCATCCGTATCACAGCGAATCCTGGGGAGTCCTTCCTCGAGCGCATGATTGCCCTCGTGGAGGGTGCAGACCGGCAAAAGACTCCGAACGAGATTGCCCTCAATATCCTTTTGGCGGGGCTTACCATCATCTTCCTCCTGGCGTGCGTGACGCTCGTTCCGCTGGCCCTGTATTCGGAAGTACAGCTCACGGTCACCGTCATGGTCGCGCTCTTGGTGTGCCTCATCCCAACCACCATCGGAGGCCTGCTCTCGGCGATCGGGATTGCGGGGATGGACCGGCTCATCCAAAAGAACGTCCTGGCGATGAGCGGGCGAGCGATCGAAGCAGCGGGTGATGTAGACACCCTCCTTCTTGACAAGACGGGCACGATCACCGTAGGAAATCGGGTGGCCAGTGAGCTAATCCCTGCATCGGGAGTGGGGATCGACGAGCTTGCGAGTGGCGCGTTCTATGCGAGCTTCGCGGATGAGACGCCGGAAGGGCGGTCCGTAGTCTCCCTGGTCGCGCAACTGGATCCCAGCTACACGGGGCGTAGGGTTGAGGACACGGCAAAGTTCGTGCCCTTCACAGCGCAGACTCGCATGAGTGGCTGCGATCTCCCCGGGCGGTTGCTGCGCAAGGGCGCCGTGGATGCAGTGGCGACTCACCTCCAGGGGATTGGAGGTGCGTTTCCCGTGGATCTTCACGCAGTGGCGGAGAGCATCGGTGACCGGGGCGGGACGCCCCTTGCGGTTTGTGACGGCACACGCGCGCTCGGGATCATTCACCTCAAGGACTTCGTCAAGCTTGGCATTCGGGATCGGTTGTCTCGCTTCCGCTCGATGGGGATCCGCACGGTGATGATCACCGGTGACAACCCACGCACGGCCGCAACGATAGCACGTGAAGCCGGCGTCGATGACTTCCTGGCTGAAGCGACGCCTGAGCACCGATTTTCGCGCGGGCGATCGCTGTAAGAGGTCGGGGGTTTCCCAGCCCCGTGCCGGGCCGCCCGAGCACCGTCTCTCCGAGTGAGCGAAGCCTCGGAGCCTGGCCTGCCTCGGCTGAGGTCCTTACTTAATCTGTCGTCGATGGATCATCTGGAGCGTAGGTTTGAGCCACGGCCT
>DATFYN010000709.1:0-9070 GCA_035315025.1 Myxococcota bacterium | reverse complement strand
CCACTCACCGATTCCATTGATCTCCGTCAGCGTCTCGACGACCTGCGCGTCATCCATGCGAACGAGCCGGCGCGTGGTGATGTGACCACTGCTAAACGCCTCAGCCACCGCGCGCAGTGTCGCCACTTTTCTGCGGGAGAGCCCTGCGGAAAGCAGCGCTTCACCGCGCAATGCAAGGAGCGCTGCCGGGCGCGGGAATCGACCCTGCCCGAGAAAGCGCACGCGCCGCCCAATGGCGGCGGCAGCGGCGCCCGCGAGCTGTTGGTGGAGGACCGCATGCACCAGGGCGGTATACGGGTCTCCGCGCCGCCGCAAGCCGCACGGTCCAACGCGACGGATCCAGGCGCCGAGCCTGGGATCCCGCCGGCTAAGCGTGCGCGACGCCCGCGCGAGCAGCAGCGGATCGATCCTTCCCCCCGTCCCTGTCATGCAGCGCATCGTATCGCCTCCACGCAGAGCCGGGAGAGCGGGTAGAATGCCGGCCATGGATGCAAGCGAGCTCCGGCGCGAGCGCACACAGAATCTGTGGGTGAGCCTCCAGCGCAAGCTGCCGCCTCTCGCCAAAGCTGCGACTCTCGATGCCGGATCCGAGGTGCCCTTCGAGCGGATCGGCGGACTCTCTGCTGCCAAGGACGAGCTCCTCACCTATGCCTGCGCCGCAACCCATCCCGAGGTGTACGAGCGGTGGGGCACATTCCCGCCGTCTGCACTACTCCTGCTCGGTCAGCGCGGTGCTGGCAAAACCCTCCTCGCGCACGCGCTGGCGACGCGCACCGAGTCTGGCTTCCTTTCGATCTCCGTGCCCCACCTTGTGGTTGAGCTTCTCCGCAGCGGGGGTCGGCTCTCGGAGTGGACTCCGACCTTCACGCAGTCGCTGGCCGAAATGCCTCCTGTCACCGTGTTCTTCAATGAGCTCGAGTTCACGCAGACCGAGGAGATGGGCGGACGCAGATCGGACCTGCCGCAGGGTCCGGTGATGGACTTCCTGCTCGAGTTCATCGACCAGACCATTGCCGTGAAGACGACCCTGGTGGTTGGAGCCACCAGCCATCCCGAGACGCTGCGTCAGGCCTTTGTTATGCCCGGACGATTTGAGCGGATTGTGGAGGTGAATCCCATCTTCCCGGACGATATCGTGATGGCGCTCCAGATCCACGCGGCCGACGCCGAAAAGCGAGCGGGACATCCGCTGTTCGATTCCGTCGACTGGGCGGCAGTGGTGCGGCAATACCGCGAGCCAGCACCCGGGGACTGGGTCCGTCTCATGCACGCGACGCTTCGCCGAAAGGCGCGCTTCGAGGCGGCGGGCGAGACTGTGAAGCTAGCCACGACCCAAGACCTGATGGACGAAGTCGACCGCGCACGCAAGGCCCGGACCCGCCTGCCCTCCGCCGGCGGCGGCATCTACCTCTGAGAGGCTCCATGGAGACCGCAATCGTTACGGGAGGAGCTGGCTTCATTGGCTCGAACTTCGTTCGTCTCGCGCTTGCTCGAACGGGCCGGCGCATCGTGGTCGTGGACAAGCTCACCTATGCGGGAAATTTCGCCAGTATCGAGGAGGTGTCGCGGGATCCGCGCTTTCATTTTGTGCGCGCCGATATCGCCGACGCCGCTGCCATGGAGGCGATCTTCCGGGAGCACCCCCCGCAGTGGGTTTTGAATTTCGCTGCCGAAAGCCACGTGGACCGCTCGATCGATGGCCCACGCGCCTTCGTGCAGACCAACGTCGTAGGGACCTTCGAGTTGCTCGAGGCCTCACGTAGGCATCTCGCCCGCCTTGACCCAGCGGAGCGTTCCGCCTTCCGCTTCCTTCATATTTCCACCGACGAAGTCTACGGCTCTCTTGGACCCACGGGCGCGTTTTCCGAGACGACGCCCTACGCGCCGAACTCTCCTTACTCCGCAACCAAGGCGGGCGCTGACCACCTTGTACAGGCGTACCATGCGACCTACGGGCTCCCGACCCTCCTCTCGAACTGCTCGAACAACTACGGGCCCTACCAGTTTCCGGAGAAGCTCATCCCGCTCATGCTCCTCAACGGGATCGAAGGCAAACCGCTTCCGATCTATGGGGACGGCCGCAACGTACGTGACTGGCTCTTCGTCGAGGATCACTGTGCGGCCCTGCTGACGATCCTCGAGCGGGCCCGCCCGGGCGAGAAGTACAACGTGGGCGGCGGGAGCGAGCTCACGAATCTCGAGCTCGTGGACCGCCTTTGCGCGGAACTGGAGCGGGCAGTGCCGGCGGCCACAAATCCCGCGTTTGCGTCGAAAGACATCAGTGCCTACGCGGACTTGAAGCAGTTCGTAGCGGACCGGCCCGGCCATGATCGTCGCTACTCGATCGACGCCACGAAGCTAAGGCGAGAGCTCGCTTGGAGCCCCTCCCACAACTTCGACCGCGGATTGCGGCTCACGGTGCAGTGGTATCTCGACCACCGCGATTGGTGCGAAACCGTGCAAAGCGGGCGCTACCAGCGTGAACGGCTTGGGCTGGGAACGGCTGCGGAGCAATAAGGCGGGGAGTAGGGGCGCTGCCCGAGCCCTAGGCCAGCGCGAACGGTGCCGCTTCGAGGACCCGCCCCAACTGGCGCGGGGCTCGACCCCGATCCGGCTCCTGGGCAAGACCGGTCGCCGGCAACGCCGCGATTTTGGCGGCGCGACAGGTTCGGCACATCCCGTGGCTCACCCGACCGAGCGAACGTTCGTCGTTTGCACCGATCTCCTCGTGGCACCACGCGCATACCTGCCTCATACCTTGGAAGTGGTCCGGTCGGGGTAAGAGGTGGCGAAAAAAAGAGGTCCCGAAGGCGGGATTTCCCGGAGCCGGGACTCCGCACCCCCTCATCTGAGTCCTGAGAGAGGCTCACAGGGGGTTTAGGCCCTCCTTTCCCCTGCAGGGACTCGCCTCTCCCGGACGCCCTGCCGCCCCCTGCATGCGCGGAGCCCTCGCAGGGGCTCGGCAGGCTGCGGGTCCCCCGCCGGTCGGCTGCGCCTGCGGTCCCGATCGAGAGAACGTCGAGGCGGCGGATCGCCTTCTTCGAAACTTCATAACCTATTGATTTAAAAGGATTTTAATTCCTTTCATAGACTGGCACGGCCCTTGATAAGGAAGGTGCCTCGGGCCCGTTATGAGAGCCCGTCTGCCGGGAGTGCGATGAGCGACCACACCGTCCTTTTCGTGGACGACGAACTCAACATCCTGAAGGCCGTGCAGCGCCTCCTGCGCCACGAGCAGATGACCGTGCTGTGCGCCTCGCGTGCCCAAGAGGCCCTCGAGCTCCTCGACCGCCAGCCGGCCCAGGTGGTGGTGACCGACCAGCGCATGCCGGAGATGAGCGGCGTCGACCTTTTGTCCGCGGTGCGCGAGCGCCACTCGGACGTCGTGCGCATGATGCTCACGGGCTACACCGAAATGAATGTAGCCGTGGACGCTATCAATCGCGGCGAAATCTTCCGCCTCATCACGAAGCCATGGAACGATGAGGAGCTCAAGGCAACGCTGCGTCAGGCATTCGACCACTATGACCTCAAGCAGGAGATCAAGCGGCTCAACCAGATCACGCGCGAGCAGAACTTCAAGCTCCAGGACATGAACCGGAACCTGGAGCAAAAGGTGCGGGAGCGTACAAAGCAAGTTGCTGAAAAGCACGAAGAGCTGCGCACCGCGTACGTACAAACTATCCGTGCACTCGCCGAAGCAGTCGACGCAAAGGACGCCTACACCCGAGGGCATTCGGAGCGAGTTGGTGTGTATGCATCGAAGATCGCTCGCGAGATGGGGTACCCGAAGGAGTTCATCGAGCGTGTCTACATCGCCGGGCTGCTGCATGACGTCGGCAAGATCGGCGTGCGTGACGCCGTGATCACCAAGCCCGATCGCCTCACCCCGGATGAATATGCGGAGATCAAGAAGCACCCCGAGATTGGCGCCAAAATCCTGGAACCTGTCTCCTTCCTTTCGGACATCGTGGCTTGCGTCCGGCACCATCATGAGTGGTTCGATGGATCGGCAAGCGGCTACCCACAGCGTCTGCGGGGGGATCAGATTCCCCTCCCATCGCGCATCATCCTCGTCGCCGACACCGTCGAGGCGATGACGAGCGACCGACCCTACCGCAAGGGTCTAACGCTCGAGGTCGTGGTCAACGAGGTGCACCGGTACTCGGGCACACAGTTCGACCCGGCATGCGTGAAGGCCTTCTTGCAGGTGCTCGAGCGTGAAGGCGAGAGCTTCATCCAGAAGAACCAGAAGTTCGACATCTATGCCTTCATCGAGGGCTAGCGCGTGGGGCCCTGGGGCGGGGAGGATGGAATCTGACGAAAAACTGCGACAGCGCGCTTTTGCAAGAGGCTCCGTTGCCGCTCCTCGTCGATCCCCACGATGAGTTGGCACGGGAGCCGCGGCTGCTGTGCGATTCGCGCTTGCTCGGTGCGCTTCATGCGGAGTTTGGCGAGCGACTCGGTCCAGGCGGCGCGGCCGCGACGCTGCTTCAGCTCGGGTACTTGCATGGCCTGAGGGACGGCTTGCGTCTGCTGCGATGCGGTTTTCTCGACGCCGCGCGCGCCGCCGCCGAGGCGTTTCCAACCTCTCCACGCCTTGCCATTCGACTGGACGCCAGACCCACGGGCTCGACGCGAGGCGCCATCGAGCTCACCGGCTCTTGGCCGGAGCACCACGAAGCCCAAGCCCGCAGCGCACTGCTCGGCGGGAGCGGGGAGGTCTCGTGCTTCCTCTCGGCCGGCTACACCTCAGGCTGGCTTTCAGGACTTCACGAGACCGAGCTCGTGGCGATCGAGAGCGCGTGTGCGTCGCGCGGCGACCCCCACTGCGCATTCGTCGCGCGCGAGCCGCTGGCATGGCTCTCGGCCGGCGCCGCACACGCCCGTGCCTCGGTCTGTGCCCTGCCCTTCATGGAGCTGCGGCGCTGCGTGGAGCGCGAACTCGCGAGGGTTCCAGCGCCGCAGGACCTGTCCGCATTCGATCCCGACTCGCCCGCGGTTCACGTCTGGGGCCCAGTCATGGTGCTGCCCTTTTCGGGGAGCGAGGAGTGCTTGCGTGCGATCGATCTCATCGGGCGCGACCCTGCCGCCGGCGACGTGAGCGTCGTCGTGCTCGACCTCTCGGGCGCCGTGATCGATGAGGGGTTCGGTGCGGTCGCACTCGAAAACGTCCTCGAAGCGATCGAGGCTTGGGGCGCAGAGCCGATTCTCGCCGGGGTCTCGCCCCTCTCCGAGCGGGTCGTAGGGGAACTTCAAGGCTCGCATCTCGTGGTGCGCAAGGACCTGCCGCTTGCCATTGCATCTGCCTTCCAAATCGCGCACGCCCAGCGCCGCTTTCTTTAGAGCCATGGCAGTCGTGCCGATGGAACCCCTTGGAAGCACATGAAGAGCCTGCCTGCCAGCGGCAAACTAAGCGAGACACCCCTTCCGGTCCTGCTGCTCGAACTCTCCAGTGCTCACTTCACGGGTGCGCTCTCTCTCTCCCGCAATCGCACGACAAAACGCGTGCTCTGGCGAGACGGAGCTCCGATCCTCGCGGAGTCCAACCTCGCAAGCGAGACCTTGGGCGTAACACTCCTCGATTCAGGGAAGCTCTCCCGCGAGGACTATTCGAAGGTCGTGGGCTACGTGCAGCTCAAGAACTGCAAGGAAGGCAAGGCGCTCCTCGACTTGAAGCTGCTCGAGCCGAAGGGGCTCTTTCTCGCCCTGAAAGAACAGCTCCGCCGGCGGATCCTCGAGTGTTTCGGGTGGCCCGATGGCGCGTGGAGTCTCGACCCGAAGCAAGTTCCGCCCCCCGACGCCCAGGCGTTCCGCCTCGATCCTCGTGTGCTCGCACAAGATGGCATCGAGTCCCACTGGGGCCCGGAGCGTGTGCTTGGTTCCCTTGGCGAACGGCTCGGCCGAACCGTTCGGGCCAGGGAAAGCCGCGAGCTCCTGGCCGGGCGCCTGCGTGCGGCACCCGGTGTGGCCAAGCTGCTCGACGCGCTCGACGGAACCTGCACCTTGGGCGAGGCCCTTCGCCGTGCGGGTGCCCCGGGCGCGCTCTCGGCGGCCTGGGTGCTCGATGCGAGTGGGCTCCTCACCTATCCCGATTCCGAGGAACAAGGGGCAGATGACTCGCCGCGTGGCGCGGTCACGACGGGTCTCGAGGATCCCGCTTTCGATATCGAGGTCTTGGTAAGCGGTGCCGCGGCCCCGAGCCCTGCCCCCCCGGCTTCGGCCAAGGCGACGGCGAGGCGGGGCCCGACGGAGGCCAGGGCAGCGGGCCAGGAATCCGCGGATGCGGCCGCGCTGCGAAGGGAGGTCACGGAGAAGCACACCCGCGTCGACCTCGACCACTACGCTCTCCTCGGCATACCACGGGAGGCGACGCCCGCGGACATCAAGCGCGCCTACTTCAGTGCAGCCAAACGATTGCACCCCGACGCACTCTCACGAACGGGTCTCGAGGCCTTGCGCAAGCCCGCGAACGAGCTGTTTGCGCGGATCGCGAAGGCCTATGCCGTGCTCTCGGATCCGAAGGCACGCCGCGACTACGACGCCGACGCGACAGGGGGCGAGGAGGGTGAGGCCGAACGAATCGCCCAGGCGGAAACGCTCTACCGCAAGGGTGAGATCCTTGTGCGAAAAGGCGCATTTCAAGAGGCGATCCAGTTCTTGGGACCGGCGGTTGAGCTGTGGGCGGAAGATGCGGAGTACCGTTCTGCCCTTGGCTGGGCTCTCTACAAGAAGGGAAAATCCGAGCCGCAGACCGCCCGAGAACATCTCTCAAAGGCCGTCCAGCTCGACCGGAAGAACGCCGTGGCGCACTATCGTCTTGGGGTCGTCTTGCGAGCGCTCGGCGAACAAGAAGCGGCGCAGAAGGCATTGGCGCTCGCAAAGCAGCTCGATCCCAAGGGCAAAGCGGGCTAGCGCTGGGCGGCTGCGCTTCCCGGCGCGTGTTGCAGGCTCTCGAGCGCGCGGCGCGCGGCGGGCTCGGTCAAGAGGGCAAGCCGCTGGGGGTGCTTCACGACCCTTGCCGGCTCGAGAATTTCCACGCCGAGCTCCTCCTCGCCTTTGGTCACGAAAAAAATTCGCGCCTCGCCGTCCCCCACACGAACAAAGGGACCCGCCATGGCGCGCTCCTCGGCAAGCGCGGCGAGCGCGTCGAAGCTCTCCGTCCTAAAGGGTGAGATCGCGATGCGGGAGAGTACGGTGCCCGAGGGCAGGGCATAGAGCGCGCGCAGCGTGGGCTCATCGCAGAGCGCCCCGCCCAGTACGCGACGCCCCCGACGCGTCACTTCGTCGCGATCTCGCGCCATGATGCTGTCGCGCTGCACATGACCCTGGAAGCCAAGGGCGTGGCCCAACTCGTGAAGCGCGATTCCCGTCTGTTCGCTTTCGGAGAGGGCGCGCGTGTGGCCGCGCAGGTCCGGGCGGGTGGAGCGCGGGAGGTGGACCTCCGCCCGCACGAGCTCGGCGGCGAGCACACGGCCGTCCCCTGTTTCCGCAGGCGCTTTGTGAATCCGGCAGTCGGCAACCGTCCTTGCGTCCGCTGTCTCATCCGTTGCGAACGCGAAGACGAGGGCGCCGTCTCCCGGCTCGGCAGGCACGAAGTGCACGCCAAGGCCAGCATCCTCCCAGGCACGGAGCGCAACCGAGAGGATGTGCGCTTCGGCCGCGCTTGCGTCCGGCGGGAGGGCCACGGCAATCGCGCGCTCCGGATCCCAGTGACACACGAAGAGCGTGAGAGCACCGGCTGCGGGAAGGAGATACGGCGTAATTTCTGAAAGGCGGCTGCCTGGGATCTCGGGCAGCGGCGTCTCTTGTCCCTCGGGACCCTTCCAGACTGCCGCGGCGCATGCAACGAGGCCGAGTGTCAGGAGCGAAGCGGCGGCGCTGCGCCTCACACCGGTACGACACCCCGTTTGCGCCAGGGGCGCTCCACCCGCTTCGAGGCGCAGCGCTCGAGTGCCCGGGCCACGACTGCGCGCGTCGCACGGGGATCAATCACATCGTCGATCATGGCCCGGATGGCCGGGACGATGGGGTTGATCCCGCGGCGGATGCGCTCGGCCGCAGCTTGTATGAATTGCCCGCGTGCCACGTCGTCGGACAGCTCGCGCAGCTGCTTTTGCGCAAAGATGGAGACCATGCCCTCGGGTCCCATCACCGCGATTTCGGCCGTCGGCCACGCCACGATGTAGTCCGGCTCGTACGCCCGCCCGTTCATGGCGTAGTAGCCTGCCCCATAGGCCTTGCGCACGATGACACAGATCTTGGGTACCGTCGCCGCCGAGACGTAGTGGAGCATCTTCGCGCCGTGTCGGATGATGCCCGCACGCTCGACTTTCGAGCCGATCACGAAGCCCGGCGTGTCCTGGAGGAAGAGCAGCGAGATTCCGAAGGCGTCGCAGATCTCGACGAATTTCGCCGCCTTGTCAGCGCTGTCCACGTCGAGGGTACCGCCCAGGAACATCGGATTGTTGGCCACCACTCCGACAGCTCGGCCGCCGATTCTTACCAGCGCAGTGATGAGGTTGCGGGCCCACTTGGGCTTGAGCTCGAATACGTCCCCGTCGTCGGCCAGGATCTTCACGAGTTTTCGCATGTCGTACGCGCGGCGCGGATTGTCGGGAACGAGGTCCAAGATCTCCTCGTCTGCGCGCGTGATGTCATCGCTGGATTTCGCTACGGGCGGTTTTTCCTCGCAATGGGAAGGCATGAAAGAGAGGTATTTGCGAATCGCCGCCATGCAGGACGGATCATCGGGAACCTCGAGGTCTGCGACGCCCGAGAGTTCGCAGTGCACCTTCGAACCCCCGAGCTCTTCCTCGCTGATGTCCTCGCCGACGGCGGCTTTCACCAGGTAGGGACCGCCGAGCGCCATGCTCGAGTTGCCCTTCACCATCGGAACGAAGTCGGCGAGGCCCGGGATGTAGGCGGTGCCCGCGGCCCCCGGACCGACCATCGCGGCCACCTGCGGCACGACGCCCGAGAGGATCACCTGCTCGCGGAACAGATACCCCGTATCGGCGAAGACCGAGGCACCGCTTTCCTCGCTGCCTTCCCCTCCCCCGCCGAGGGC
>DATFYN010000708.1:0-3097 GCA_035315025.1 Myxococcota bacterium | reverse complement strand
TGCAGCCGTGCATAGCGTGCGTGCAGTCGCTGCTGCGCCCGGTCGGCGATCGCGATCACCCGCGCCGGCTGACCGCTGCGCCGCGCCCGCAGCCGGTAGCTCACGCCCGGCCGATGCCGGTAGTGCCAGGCTGCCTCGACGAGCAGCCGCCGCATGCGCACGTTGCCCGCCTTCGTGATCGCTCCCCGCTTCTCCTTGCCTCCGCTCGAGGACTCGCTCGGCACCATGCCGAGGTAGGCCATCAGCGCACGCGGCGAATCAAAGCGCCGCCAGTCGTGCAGCTCCGCCACCCAGGCGAGTGCGGTCAGCGTGTCGATCCCCCGGAAGCAGCGCAGCCAGCCCACGGGCTCCCGGTACGGATCCTCCTGGGCCATGGCCTCGAGCGTGCGATCCAGCGCCGCGAGCCGGCCCTCGATCTGCTCCAGCCCGAGCAGGTGATCGTCGAGAATGGCCTGGTCGGCCCCGTGCTCGAGCCGCCGCCCGCGCAGCCACTCGAGATGGGGCTGAGTCCAGGCCTTGCGCCCCCCGCTCCAGCGCACCCCGCGGCGCAGCAGGAACTTCGAGAGCCGATGCCGCTGCCGGATCTGATCCCGCTTCACCGCCTCGCGGGCGCGCGTCAGATCGCGCACCGCCTCCTGCTCCGGCGTCGGCGGGTGGACCGCGGTCAGCAGCCCCGCCCGCAGCAACTCCGCAAGCTTGCGGGCATCGCGACGGTCCGTCTTGATCCGATCCCCCGGCCGTACTGGAATCAAAGCGGGGGCGACCACGATGCACTCAAAGCCCAGGTCCTCGAGCTCGCGCAGCAAGCCGTAGCCCAGCGGGCCGGCCTCGTAGCCGCACCTCACGGTCCCCGGCGCCTGCTTCCTCAGGCGCCGCGCCCAGCGTCGGATCGCCTCCGGGGTGTTGGCGAACTGATCTTCAACCGCCTTCTCGACGCCCGGCAACAGCACCGCTGCGTGGATCGTCTCCTGATGCGCATCGAGGCCCACGTAGGTGATACCCTTCTCCATGACCGGCTTCCATGAGAAGGCCAGCCGTGTCAAGTACCAATTTCGTTCCGAATTTCCTCCGGGCCGCCGTGGCGGATTCAGTTCAGACTGCGCAGTGAGCTCGGATCATCCACCAGGCTTCCATTCGCACTCGTCGAGGGCCCGCTTCCTGGGGCCGGTGCATGATGAGGTCCGTGGAGCCGGGTGCTGCCGTCTACTTGTCGACCTCGAGGGTCCGCCAGTCATTCGCAGTCACCCGGACACGGTGGTCTGTGATCCAAAGCTCGTCTGTGCTCGTCCTCCTCCGCGTTCCGCTCGTCGCTCGCTTTGTTCGTTTCCTTCCCGATGTCGAATCGGCCTCAGGGCGCTCCCGCTACGCCGCCCGCTTTCCAGCCGCTGCGTAGCCGACCGCCTGGTACTCCTCGCCTGTGATCCACAGTCGATGCAAAAGTACGGCGAGCTTGCGCGCCACTGCCACAGCCGCGCGCTTCTTCGCCGACTTCCCGCCGCGCTCGGCCAGGCGCAGACCGAATCGTCTGAGGTCCGTGTCGGGCCCGAAGGGGCCGAGGATGTATTGGGCCGACGTCACCAGCAAGCGGCGAAGCAGAGCGTCGCCCGCCTTCGTGATCCGCAGCTGGGGACGTTGTCCTCCCGAGTCCCGCCGTCGCGGTCGCAGCCCGAGATACGCGCCGACGTCCCGACTCTTGGCGAACCGCTGCGGATCTTCCAGCGTCAGCACGAACGCCAACGCCGTCAGCGGACCGACCCCCGAGATCTGTCGGAGCCCCCCCGTCTCCTCGTAGCCCTCTCGACACAGGCGCTCGATCTCGCGATCCATCGATCGGATCTCCGCCGTGAGCTGCTCGATCATCGCGAGCATCGTGCTCAGTCCGGGGAACAGGTCGTCGGAAACCGCGCCACGCACGCGCTTGGGAAAGCCCTCGGACGAGCTCGACGGAAGCCGCGATCCCAGCGACTTCGCAAAGCCACGCACCTGGTTGATCAGCTGCGTGCGCGCCCGCACCAGCCCGTCCCGGGCGAGCAGCAGCACCCGATCGCGCTGGGCCCGCTCGCCCCGGTGCACGATGGGCGATAGCAGCCCAGGGTCCAGCCGCCCGAGGCGTGCCAGCTGCTCCGCATCGAAGCGATCGCTCTTCTTGTCGCTCTCCGCGATCAGCCGGACGCGCCGCGGGTTTGCCACGATGACGTCGAAGCCGTCTTTCTTGAGCTGTCGACTGATCCACGGCGAATGGCATCCCACCTCGAGCACCACCCGAGCTCCTGGGTAGCGCGATAGACCGCTGCGCAGCGCCTCCGGCTTCGTCGGCATCCGCCAGCTCTCGAGCCACTCCCCCTGGGCGTCTATCGCGTAGGCCTCGGTGAAGCGGTCGCTCACATCCAAGCCGATCGTAATCCCGTGTCCCGTCGTGATAACCTTTGCCATGCCAGCCTCCTGTTGGGCCTCGAGCCCGTGTTGATTGCAGACCTCACGGTACTGCGTTCGGGAGGCTGGCCTTCTCATCCCATCTGGCCCAGGTCCTGCCCACGGCCTCGAGTGGCTTGCCCTTCGGGTCTTTCGAGCCGCCGGTCCTCCGGCCAGACGAGGCACCACGGGTGCTCCTCGCCGCACTCCACTGCGCCGTGGGCCGTGCCCCCGCACGCGGAGTCGTCGGTCCGGACCTGAGACCCTGGTCGGAAGAGGCCGACGCCGAACGTCCACGCGTCGAGTGCAGGGGTTGTGTGGCGTCCGATGGAGAAATAAGAGGGAGCGGTGCCACATTCTAGGCCGGCGCTCCTGACAACAGGATTCCGTCCTGACGCCCCGGGGTAAAGCCTAGCTTCCCGGTACTTGGACTCGTGGTCACCGCTCCGCCACGCATGCTGCCCCCAGGCGAGCGAGACTTCAAGTGGAAACGTGTCTCGGGAGACTAAGCGTCCACGTTCCGCGCCGCGACTTACGGTCGGCCGAGCGTCTTTCGTGAACCACTGTGGACGCCCGTGCGGCGCGGCGCATTGAACGGCTCGATTTCGATCGAGCTCGCAGGTTCGTGCAACGGCAGCACGTTCGCCTCGGCTCGCGATCGTGCCGTGACGTGGGTTTGAGTGCG
>DATFYN010000707.1:0-10711 GCA_035315025.1 Myxococcota bacterium | reverse complement strand
ATGGCCCGAGGAGAAAGCGCAGGAAGAACGCGGATGATCCCCTACGGTGTCGGGCGGTCGATCACCACCCCGGACGTTCGACGCCCAAGGGTCCGAACGGGAGGAGAAGTATGCTCTTGACATCGCCTTCCATGGAAGACGACGACACTGCGAGTCGCTCGATCCTCGCGAATTATCGCAGGATTCCGTACGGAGCGGCTAGGAACTTCAGGTTAGCCTCGCGAGTTGGCACTACATTTTGCGCATCGGCGCGGGAAGGTCCCGGCTTCCCGCCCGGCCCATCTATCTCAAATCGCCGCACGAACCTGCAAGGGAGTAGGTTGGCACTACACGCCGCCGCGTCGAACGCCCCATGCAAACTCGCGCACTTACGCGACCAGATCGCTCGGAACCGGTCCAATTTTTCTTGTTGCTGCGGAAGTTGGGCTAGGGGGCGGCGGGAGCCGTCGCAGCGCGAGGATCCACGGCCCAGGACCCAAGGCGGGTTCCCGCCAGGCGCCCCGCCGTTCAGGCGCCTTCAGACTGTCGCAAGTCCCCGGATTCACTCGTGCCCCGTTTGTGAAGGCGCGGGATCGTGACCCGGACGCCTGGGCGCAGCGAGGCCAAATCGAGATCGGGGTTGTATTGGTGGAGGAGCCAGACCGGAACGGCCAGCTCCCCGCGCGAGAGGCTCCACAGGGTGTCCCCTTTGCGGAGCACGTACTCCTGCGTGCCGGCGACCTCGAAGGTGTCGAAGAACTCACGGCGCAGTGCCTCGTGGTAGGCAAGGCGGTGCTCCTCGAAGGCGGCACGGGAGCTCTTCGAGAAATCAAGGCGCAGGCGTCGTCCGATTGCCACCGAACGCCCCGGGCGGAGCCCGTTCATGCTGCGGAGCCGAGAGGCGGGAACGTTGAGCCACTGCGCATAGTGTCCGAGCGTTTCGTCCGGCTGCACCTCGATGAAGCCCTTCGCGTCGACCCGGTAGCGCCCCGAACTCGCATCCATGCTGGCGGCAGCAGGATCGACCTCCTCCTTGGCAAGCGCTGCGGTACTCGCCACCGCCTTTTTCGCAGGTGAGGACGCGGGCTTGGTCACCGCGCGAGACGCGCCGGGGGGTTGAGCTGGGTTTTCCGCAGGCGAGGGCGCTGTCGCGCTTGCCACCGTCTCCGTCGCGGCGGAAGGCGCGGGTGTGGGCTCCTGCACCGCTGTGGATGCGACCGGCGGGCGAGGCGCGTTGTCCGAAACCGGCGCTGTCGCGCTTGCCACCGTCTCCGTCGCGGCGGAAGGCGCGGGTGTGGGCTCCTGCACCGCTGTGGATGCGACCGGCGGGCTAGGCGCGTTGTCCGAAGTCGACGCTGTCGCGCTTGCCACCGTCTCCTTCACGGGCGAAGACGCGGGCGCGGGCTCCTGCGAAGGGGAAGACGTGACCGCGGGTCCCGCTGCGTTGTCCGCCGGCCCAGGTTCGGCTCGCGCGACGGGCACGTCCACGCTGACCGGTGCGGAGGTCGGCTCTGCGGGCGACACCGTGCGCACGGAGGAGATGGTCAAAAGCATGCCTGGCCGCAGCTGGCGGGGCTTTAGGTGATTGGCGGCCAGGAGCGTTCGCTCCGACACTCCGAAGCGGTGAGCGATCCTCCCCACCGTGTCGCCCTTCGCCACGCGATAGGTCCGGGTCCGGACCTCTACCTGGGGCTCGTGCTGCGGCGCGGGCGGCGCGCTCGCGAGCGCCAAGTCTGCGCCCCGGGCGTGTGCCGGCGGTAGACGCAGCACGTAACCCGCGGGCGCGTAGCGGCGGCCACGCCAGAACGGCAGGCGCAGGGCGAGGTTGTTGGCGCGCAGCGTCTCGAGATCCACCGCGAGGGCATGCTGCAACGCACTGACCGAATAGGGATGCGGGAGCACGTAGTTGCGGGGTTCCAGGGGCTCGCTGCGCTCGATCGCCCCGAAGTAGCGCTCCGGGTCGCTCGAAACATCCAGAGCGGCGAGAAACGAGGTGTAGAAGTTCCGGGAGGCAAAACCGAAGGAGGGGCTCTTGTAGCGCCGGACGATCGTTGCGATGTCCTCTGTTCCGAGGATCTGTTCCGCCCGCTTCACTCCCCCGGACCCATGGTTGTAGGCCGTGACGGCGAGGGGCCAACTGCCGGTCGCCCGGTAGTTCTCGGCCAGGAAGTGTGCGGCGGCCTCGCTCGAGCGCCAGGGATCGAAACGCTCGTCCACCACACCGTCCACGCGCATGAAGCGCCGTCCGGTCGAGCGCATGAACTGCCAGATGCCGGCCGCGCCCACCCTGGAGTAGGCCTCGGGATTGTACGAGGACTCGACGTGCGGCAGCGCGGCCAGCTCCGGGGGGACGCCATTCTCCGCCAGCATCCTGCGGATGTGCGCCTCCCAGCGGCCCGAACGCACCACCCCCTCTCGGAAACGGTCGGCCTGGCCGAGCTGAAAGCGCACGTTTTCTGCCGCGTGGCGGAGGGTCTCGCTCGCGACCCCGGTAGGCCAGAGCCGGAGCACGCGCTGCTGATCGGGCGAGAGATCCTCTCTCGGCCCATCGGCCAAGCCAAGAAGCATTCGCCGATAAGTTTCCTTCCGTTCGTCGATCCGCGCCTGGAAGGCCGAGTTGCTGAGCCCCTCGGGCATTCGTACGGTCTCGTAGACCACATCAAGATGCTCCGCATCGTGGATCAGGCCCCCGTTCGTATCCACCTCGGTGTAGACGCGTTTCCAGAACCGGATCTGTGGCTGAAGTGCATAGGGACGCGGGAACTGGTCCTCGCCGGACGCGGCCTTCGTCGTAAAGGCGCCCGCCAAGAGCACAGTGGTAGCGATTGCGGCAAAAAGACGGCGCATCGCGGTTCCTACATCGGCAGCTCGTCGGCCGAACCTAATGACGGTGCTTGCATCGAGGCGCTCGCGGCATTCGCCGAACGCGCATACCGGCCGGCGCTCCGAGCGACGCCCGTGCGCCCCCCGCGCACGAGCGAACGACCCCATTGTATGGAGAGAGCGCGACGATTTCTAGCGTCGGCGGCCTTTTCTGCGATCCTTGCGCGCCTGCTTTCTCTTGCGCTTCTGTTGCGCACGTCGCTTGCCGTCGTCACGCCGAGCGGCAGCCCCTCCGGCGGCGGCCGGTGCGCTGCCCCGCCGCGCCCCCGACAGGAGGGCTTGCGGATCGAAGCCGGGGGGCGCTGCCGCCCCCGCGAGCCGGCCCAATCCGGGGATGCGGGAGAAGAGCCCGCCGCCTCCGCCGAGGGAGCCCATTATCTCGCGCATTTGTCTGAAGCGCTGGACGAGCTCTATCACCTCCTTGCTGCGTCGGCCGCTGCCGCGCGCGATCCGTGCGGCGCGGCTTTTCTGGATCGTCTCCGGCTCGGCGCGCTCACGTGGTGTCATGGAGCGGATCATCGCCTCCACTCTCACGAGTTCGCGTTCGTCGAGTTGGTCTGCGAACGATCCAAGGCCCGGGAGCTTTCCGAAGATCTCACGCAGCGGACCCATCCGCTGGATCGTCTTCAGCTGATCCAGCAGATCCTGCATCGTGAAGCGGCCCCGCAGCATGCGCTCAGCCGCGGCCTCGGCCTCTTGTTGGTCGACCACCGCTTCGAAGTCGCGGACCAACCCCACGACATCGCCCATCCCGAGAATGCGCGAGGCGATGCCTTCCGGGCGGAAGGGCTCGAGGCGGTCGAGCGTCTCGCCCGTGCCCAGGAACTTGATGGGAACTCCGGTCACCGCCTTGACCGCAAGCGCGGCGCCTCCCCGCGCGTCGCCGTCGAACTTGGTGAGGATGAGGCCATCAAGGCGCAGCCGTTCGCTGAAGGCCTTGGCGACCTGGACGGCGTCGCGTCCCATGAGTGCGTCACAGACCAAGAGGTGGTTGGCGGGTTGGGTGGCTGACTCGATCTGCTCGAGCTCCCGCATGAGCTCTTCGTCGATCGCAAGGCGTCCCGCGGTGTCGTAGACGATCGCGTCGAAGCCCTCGGCGCGGGCGCGGGTCGCAGCCGCTGCGCAGATCGCGGGCGGGTCCTCGCCCGGGACCCCCACGTGCACCGGCACACTGATCTGAGCGCCGAGTTGCTGGAGCTGGAGGACCGCCGCAGGGCGGTACACGTCTGCGGCGACGAGCAGCGGGCGCCGGCCCTCGCGCTGAAGCAGGCGCGCCAGCTTGGCTGCGACGGTCGTCTTGCCGACACCTTGGAGACCGAGGAGCAACACCGAGACGACGCCGCCCGAGCCTCTCGCGAGGCTTGGGTCCACGGGGCCCATCAGTTCTGTGAGCTCCTGCTCACAGATCGCGACAAAATGCTGGCCCGGCGTCGCGCGGAGCTCGCGACCGGCGGCGTCGCGCACCCGTGTCTCGACCTTCTCGCCGAGGGCGCGCGCCCTCACGCGCTCGAGGAATCCCTTGACGACCGTCAAGTCGACGTCGGCCTCGAGCAGCGAGGCCCGAACATCGCGCAGCGCCTGGTCGATGTTTTCGTCTGTGAGGGCACGTACGCCGCGCAGATGTTCGCGCGCGGCGCTAAAGCCCCGGCTCACAGTTTCGAGCATCGGTTCCTCCGGAGGCGCCGAGCATACGGAAGGGAGGCGGGAGGGCCAAGGCACCGTCGCGCCGGGAATCGGCTTGGAGGCGATCGGCGGGGCGTGCTAAACCGCGTCGCGTGTTCCGTCGGGTGCTGATCGCCAACCGGGGGGAGATCGCGCGGCGCGTGATTCGCGCGTGCCGCGGGCTTGGGATAGAGACGGTGGCGGTCCACTCGGAGGCAGACGCCACCGCCCCGCACGTACGCGACGCCGACGTCGCGTTCGCCATCGGGCCGGCGCCTGCCCGCGAGTCCTACCTGAAGGTGGAGGCCCTCCTCGGCGCACTTCGTGCGAGCGGGGCAGACGCGGTGCACCCCGGCTACGGCTTTCTCTCGGAGAACGCAGCATTCGCGCGGGCCGTGGGCGCCGCGGGTGCAACCTGGATTGGTCCGTCGCCCGAGGCGATCGCGCAGATGGGTGACAAGGCGAAGGCGCGCCGCCTCATGCTGGAGGCGGGGGTGCCGGTCGTTCCTGGCAGCGCGGTGGTCCCGGACGAGGAGGCCGCCGTGGCGGTCGCCCGCAACCTCGGTTTCCCCATCATGATCAAGGCCTCCGCAGGAGGCGGCGGGATCGGCATGGTTCCCTGTGAGACGGAGGCGGACCTGCGCAAAGGGTTTTCGAGCGCGGTGGCGCGTGCGCGCGCAGCGTTTGCGGACGGAGCGGTGTATCTCGAGCGCCTCGTCCACGGTGCCCGGCACATCGAGATCCAGATCGTAGCGGACTGTCAAGGTGCGACGGCGCATCTGTTTGAGCGCGAGTGTTCGGTGCAGCGTCGACATCAGAAAGTGTTGGAGGAGGCGCCGAGTCCCGCGGTCGATGAAGCGCTTCGCCGGGAGCTCGGCGCAGCGGCGGTGCAGGCCGCCCGTGCCATCGGCTACTACAACGTGGGTACGGTGGAGTTCCTGCTCGGCCCCGACCGCAAGTTCTTTTTCATGGAGATGAATACCCGTCTTCAGGTCGAACACCCCGTCACCGAGATGACGACGGGCATCGACCTGGTCGAGCTTCAGCTTCGCCTCGCGGCCGGTGAAGCGCTTCCGTTCACGCAATCCGAGCTGCGCCAGAGCGGCCACGCGATCGAACTGCGCGTCTACGCGGAGGATCCGGCGAAAAACTTCCTGCCATCCCCCGGCACGATCACCAAGCTTCGCTGGCCGGAGGCGACCGACGTACGCGTGGACGCGGGGGTGGTCGAGGGGTCAAAGGTCACACCGTTTTACGACCCCCTTCTCGCGAAGATGATCGTTCATGGTCGCGACCGGGCGCAGTGCATCGCGAAGGCGCGCGCTGTCGTGGGCGCCACGACCATCGAAGGGCTCAAAACCAACCTCCCCGTGCACGGAATGGTGCTGGACGATCCGGCATTCCAGCGCGGGGAGATCACCATCAGCTACCTCGGCGCGCTCATGCAGCGCCAGCGTGGCCACTGACGCGCAAAGGAGGGAGAAGGCCATGGCGACCGAGGTCGAGGCGCAGATCACCGGCAGCGTTTGGAAAATCGAGAAGGGCGTAGGCGACGCGGTGCAAGAGGGCGACGTGCTGATCATCCTGGAGTCCATGAAGATGGAAATTCCAGTCGAGGCTCCGTGTGCGGGACGCGTGAGCGAGATCCGCGTGCAGGAGGGGGCGAGCGTCGAAGAAGGCGCGGTCCTTGTGGTGATCGCGTGAGGCGCCGGATGTGCTCGGCGCAGTGAAGGCCCGGCTACTCGGGCCCGCGGACCGCGAAGATGCAACGCGTTTTTTGGCGGCGGACGCACAGAGCAACCTTTTCCTGCTCGACCTCGTGCAGAGCCTCGGCTCGTCACCCACGCCAGGGGAAGCCGCGACGGAACTCTGGGGCGCCTTTCGCCGCCGCACGTTGCTCGGCGTGGCCGCCCTGCGGCCCTGTATTGTGCTCGCCGCGCAGCTGCCGCCGGTGGTGCTCGAGGTGCTCACCGCGGTACTTGCCGGTGTGGAGAGCGGGCTCGTCAAGAGCTCTTGCGAGAGCGTCGACATGCTCTGGCGCAGGCTCGAGGCGCGCGGACGCCATGCGGTGGTGGATCGGGTCGAGCGGGCGTACGCGTTGCGCGTAGGCGACGCACGTCTCGTGGATCCGCCGGCGGGCGCACGGATGCGGCAGGCGTCCGCCAACGACCTGGACGCTCTGGTCGAGGCCGCACGCGCGAGCCTGCGCGAGGAGCAGCGGCCGGATCCATTCGACGGGGACCCGGAGGGCTTCCGCCGCTGGGTGCGCGGTCGGCTGCCGCGCGCCCAGGTGATCGAACAAAGCGGCTCCATCGTGTTCGTCGGCTATGCCGACGTGCGCCGAAAAGAAGGCTGGCTTCTCCAGGGCGTGTATACCTGGCCTGCGGCGCGCCGCAGCGGCTTCGCATCGGCGGGAGTGTCGTCGCTCTGCCGCACCGCCTTCGACGCTCGTACCGAACACGTGCAGCTCTCGGTGGTCGAAGGGAACGAGGCGGGCGGGAGCCTCTACGCGAAGCTCGGCTTCCGGCCCTTCGCGAGCCTGCGCACCATCCTCTTCGCCTAACCGGGTTGATCCACGAATCGGGCCTCGGCTAGGATGCGCCCTCCACAGAGAGGAGAACCCCCATGGGCTTGCTCGACGGAAAGGTTGCGATCGTAACGGGCGCGGGTGGTGGCATCGGACGTGAACATGCGCTGGCCCTGGCCGCCGAGGGCGCGAAGCTGCTGGTCAACGACTTGGGGGGCACGCGGGACGGGTCGGGCGCCGGTAGCCAGCGCATGGCCGACCATGTGGTGGAGGAGATCCGTGCCGCGGGCGGTGAAGCCGCCGCGAACTACGACAGCGTGTCGACCATAGCGGGGGGGCAGAATATCCTGAAAAGTGCGCTTGCGGCGTTCGGCAAGGTCGACATCCTCGTGAACAACGCCGGCATTCTGCGGGACAAGACGCTCTCGAAGATGGAAGAGGAGCAGTGGGATGTCGTGAACGCGGTTCACCTCAAGGGGACCTTCTGTGTCACGCAGCCGACCTTCAACCACATGCGCGAGCGCGGTGAGGGTGGCGTCATCATCAATACCTCGTCGACCTCCGGCCTCGAGGGGAATTTCGGTCAGTGTAATTACGGCGCAGCGAAGGCCGGTATCTGGGGCTTCTCGCGGTGCCTCGCCCTCGAGGGCAAGAAGAGCAACATCCGGGTCTTCGTGCTCGCGCCGGTCGCACACACACGCCTGACCGAGGATCTCCCCTTCTTCCAGACCGAGGAGACCAAGGCGCGGATGGACCCGAAACTCGTGTCGCCACTCGTCGTCTTCCTTGCCAGCGACCTCGCAAAAGACCTGACAGGCCGCACGTTCTTCGTCGGTGGCGGAACGATCGCGGAGATGAAGATGGTGCGTGGCGAGGGCGCGACGAAGAAGGAGAATGGCGGTCTTTGGACGCCGCGGGAGATCGGACAAAACATCGGCAAGATCCTCGCCTGAGCCAGCGCGCACGCGTCCGTGGGCAGGGCGACATTGCTCGCCCCCCACGCGCGTGGTACACCTCGGCCCATCATGTCGGAGCGGCCGCTCGCCCCGCATCGCGTCGGCACCACGATCTCTCCGCTCGCCGATCCGTTCTCGGCGATGACGCCTCGCTTCAATCTCTTCTTCCGCTGGTTCGCGAAACGGTTCTTCGGTCACTTTGATCTCGACGATGACACGGTAGCGAGGCTGCGAGAGCTCGAATCCCGCGGCTCCGTCGTGTACGTGATGCGCTACGCGAGTCGCCTCGACTACTTCCTGTTCAATGTCCTCCTCCTGCGCGAGGGCCTGCGCCTCTCCGGCTTCGCAAACGGTGTGCGCTTCTACTACTACCGGCCGGGAGTTGAGGCGATCCGTCTCGGCCTGCGTCGGCTGCGCGGCGTCTTGCGCGAAGGTCGTGGGCGGGATGGCGGGGGTGCCGAACGTGAGCACGCCCGCCAGCTTGTGCTGGCCGGCGAGTCCCAATTCTTGTTTCTCCGCACCGCGCGGCTCGCGTCGTGGCTGCGGGGCCGACGGCACGCCTTGGAGGTCGGCAAGCAGGAGCTCGACAACCTGGAGGAGTTGGTGCGGGCCGTGTGGAGCGCCGAGCGGCCGGTGTTCCTGGTTCCCCTGGCGCTCTTCTGGCGCAAAGGACCGCGCTCCGAGCGCCGCTTCCTGAACCTCGCGTACGGCGGACCGACACGGCCCTCGGACCTGGCGAAGGTGGTCGGCTTCCTCACCACCTACCGGGGCCTCTTCGTGAAGGTGGGTGAGCCGATCGATCTGCGCGCCTTCATCGATGAGCGCCGGGAGGAGGGCGAGACGGCGATCACGCGCAAAGTGCGCCGCTCGCTGCTCATTTTCCTCTACCGCGAGGAGAAGGTGGTCGAGGGCCCGACGCTCCGGCCGCCGCACAAGGTGCAGGAGAGCGTGCTTGGCGACGCGCATGTGCGCTCCGCGGTCGAGGCGTTCGCGCGGCAGCGTGGGGTTGGCATCGAGGCGGCGTGGCGGGAGGCGGAGAAGGATTTTCGCGAGATCGCCGCTCGCATGAACTCGACCTTTCTCGCCCTGCTCAATGTGGCCGTGAACTCGATCTTCAAGCGGCTCTTCGCCTCCATTGAGGTAAATGGCCTCGAGAAGGTCGCCGAGTACGCGAAGCGCCATCCGCTCGTTCTCGTTCCGAGCCATCGCTCGTACTTCGACTTCCTGATCCTTTCGTGGCTTTTCTACAGGAACCATCTCGTGCCCCCTCATATCGCGGCGCGCGAGAATATGGGCTTCGGTCCTTTTGGCTTCCTATTTCGCCGCGCAGGCGCCTTCTTTCTCCGACGATCTTTCGACGATCCGCTCTACAAGGAGGTGTTTCGGCGCTACATCGCATATCTCGTGAAGGAGGGATTCACACAAGAGTTTTTCATCGAGGGCGGTCGCTCGCGCACCGGCAAGACGTTGGTGCCCCGTCTCGGCATGCTCTCCTGGGACGTCGAAGCCTTTTTGGCGGGCAGCCGACGAGACCTCTTCTTTGTGCCGATCGCCATCAACTACGAGCGCCTGGTCGAAGAGGGCGCGATGGTCGACGAGCTCGAGGGTGGGGAGAAGGTCAACGAGAGTACGCTTGGCCTGCTGCGCGCGCGCAAGTACCTGCGGCGGCGCTTCGGCAGCGTCTTTTTGAACTTTGGCGAGCCGATCTCCCTTGCCGAAGCGATGGGCCCCGACCGGGCGCTGTTCGCGGCGCCCGCGACGCCGGAGGTGGAGATCGCGAAGCGCCGCTTCATCGAAGGCCTCGGCAACCGGATTGTCGAGCGTATCAACTGGGCAACGGTTGCGAACGCCACTTCTGTGGCGGCGAGCGCGCTGCTTGGCACGCCTGCGCGCGGCCTGTTCCGACATGAACTGGTCGCCCGCATGCAGGAGATCGTCGAGCTGCTGCGGCTGCAGGACGTGAGGCTCACGCCCGCGCTAGAGCGCGACCGTGACGACTTCCGGGAGTCGACCGCATTTCTGTTGCGCGCTGATCTCATCCACAGCGTGCAAGATCCTCGGGGCGAGGTTCTGTACTTCGAGGAGCCCCGACGCCGCGCCCTCGACTTCTACCGCAACGGAATCCTTCACTTTCTGGTGACACCCAGTTTCATGGCGCGCCGCCTCCTGGCCGGGACCACGGCATCCGAGCTGCGAGAGGACCTCGGCTTCTGGCTGGATCTGTTCTACCAGGAGTTCTTCGTCCCGCGCGGGGAGCTCATGGCCGCGCACCTCGAGGCGTTCGCCGACTACTTCGAACGCAAGGGAGTGATCAACAGGCGGGGGGAGCGACTCGAAGCGGCCGAGAAGGGGGTTCCTTACCTGCGCTTCCTTGCCGAGCAGACCCGAGGCATGCTCGAGGTGTACTACGCTGCGATGGGTGCGGTGCTGGCCGCGGATGAGGTCGTGACGGGCCGGCGCATCGCGCTGCGGGTGCAGGAGCAGTTCGAGCGATCGCAGCTTCTGGGCGAGGTATCGAGGCGCGAAGCCGCGAATCCGGTGACCTTCGCCAACGCCGTCGACGTGTTCGTGCGGCGCCGTATTCTCGACCGCACGCGGGCGGAGATGGGGCGTGACAGTACGCGCGACTCTCTCTACACGCGCGGTCCCACCTTCGAGGAGCTCGCGCCTCTGCGCGCGCGCCTGGCGGCCGCTCTCGGCGCCC
>DATFYN010000706.1:0-2335 GCA_035315025.1 Myxococcota bacterium | reverse complement strand
GAGGGGAAGCATCCGCTTGGTTCATGGTCCCTGCTGCGGCAGGAGACCCAATAGACAGAATATGCCCCCTCGCAGGACCGAATGAAGCAATGGCCTTCGAGGCCCAGATGGAAGAATGGTCCGCAGACCCCGAGGCTTCATAGCCCGAGGAGAAAGCAGCAGAAAGAATGCGGATGATCCTCTACGGTGTTTGGAGGTCGATTACTACCCCGGACGTTCGACGCCCAAGGGGTCCGAGCGGGCGGAGAAGTACGCTCTTGACATCGCCTTCTATGGAAGAACCGAAGGGCGAAGGACGGGTAGACGGTGAAAAGGCCCCCGACCCTACGGAGTCCCGCGCTCCAAAAAGGACCTCGTGTCCTGGCGCGCTTGCGCGAGGTCCTTGCTTTGGGTGGCACTGTGGAGCGTAGGGTCAGGCTCGAGACGATCGTCGATCCAGGGGCAACGGTGCGCGTCGCGGCGTTTTGGCTGCGCGAAAAGCGCGCGGGCAATGGTTCGACCGTCGCGCTTGTGTGTGCGGCGTCGCGATCGTGTGTGCGCGTTCGAGCGGAGTCGCGCGAAGTCGTGCGGGCTGTTGAGGGGGTGTTGAGCAGCGCGCTTGGTTCGAGAGAAAGCGCAGCGAGATCGGGCAGTTAGGCGCGGTTGTCGCCTGACCGTCAGAGAGAACGAGCGGGGCACCGCCGCGCAGGGAGGTGAGAGATGAGCGAAGCGCCTGAACTCACAGCGGCGCAGAAGGCGGTGGCCGAGGAAATCGCTGCCGACCTCGCAGAGGTCGAGAAGCAGGGCAAGACCCAGGCCACGGCTGAGGACTACAGCTCGGTCGGCGACCCGCCGCCGGCACGTCCAGCGGCGCCCCGCCCCTCGACCGCATCGAGACGCTCGCGGACCTGGCCGAATAGGTGAGCTGCAGGCGCAGTCTGATCGGGGCGCGAAAGGCACCCTGGCGGGCCTCGCAGAGGAATTCCTGATTTGCGAGGCGGTTGCGCTCGACCGTCTCTTTCACCGCCTCGTGCGCCGGGACTCAAGTGAGACACGTTTGACCGCGAGGCCCAGCACTCCGACCATCACGAGCAAGCCCGTAGTGGGCTCAGGCGCAATAACGGCTCGGAAGCGCCTCGGCCCTCCGAGGGTCTGCAACGCGGAATACTTCCTCGCCTTCGAACGAACCGGGATCCAGGATCCTCACCTCTGATCGGTGGCGGACTCCTGGGCCACTCTCCTAGCGCTAAAACCGCTTGCGGGCGATTGCCAGGCCGATCAGACCGGCCCCGATCAGAGCCAGGGAAGCTGGTTCGGGTACGGGAACAGAGATGAAGCCGTCTTCCTGGTGGGTCAAGCCATTCGCCTTCTCAGTCGCTTGACTGGAGAAGAAGCCAAGCGCCAAGTCCTGGGCGCTGGAAACGACGTCGAAGCCGGAAAACGTGACAGGTCCTGATACAACAGGCCCAGTGTAAGTGAAGGTGACGTTAGACGTAGTGGGACTGTCGGGGACGTTACCTGTAAGCGTAGAAGGTGTAAGGCCCACCGAATTGAAGCTGACTCCCCAACCGGAAGGCAAGGCCGCCGCCATGGTAGCCGACATATTCAATCCACCGACGTCGTAGATGGTGAAGAAGGTACCCGTTGGATTGCACTGGGTCAGTGTTAGCGGGCTGGAGGGAGACGCGCAGGTAACGCCGGCCGTGGCCGTGGGATCGAGCCGCTCGAGATCCGACAAAGTAGTTTGATAGACGTACAGGAAATTGCCGGCCCCAAGAGGAACTGGCCCAGATTGAAGCTCTGGGATAATGCTGGCACTGGCACAGATAGGAAGAACAAGACTCGCGACCAACGTCACCGGCAGACGAAGCATAGAAGTGTCCATACTTGGCACCTCCCGAGCAAGCGGCGAGTGTCAGGTACCGCGCCCATCGCGGTTCCCCATGAAACTTTTCGGCGCACGAACCGCGCAATCGCCACGCAGCTACGCGCTGTACGCGTGGCTGCGGCGCTTAACATCCTCGGGGAGATGGGTGGGGAGCACTCAAGGAGATGCGGTGGCCCGCCATCTCCCCAACCCAGTGTGGGGGGGTATAATGAAGAGGGTTCTTTGCGGCGTAGCGCAGCCAATGCCGCAAAGAACGCATTGAACTAAGCCGCGGTGAGAGGCCGCGAGCGCTTGCGCTATGGGGATTGGTGGCCGGCCGCCTGGCCCGCAGGTGGCCGCAACGGCCGCTGCGAGAGGGCTGGCAGGGTGCGATCGAGGCTGCCGGGAGCGGTTGGGCAGGTCCGAGGGGCCGCCGACGGCGCACAGACGGCTCGGATCGTGCGACGAGGACGCACCCGGCCTCGCGCG
>DATFYN010000705.1:0-6332 GCA_035315025.1 Myxococcota bacterium | reverse complement strand
ACGCCTACAGCCTCCGGCAATACCACAATTAAGAGCCGCGCCGTCGACGATAGCGGCAATCTGGAAACTCCAAGCGCTGGTATCTTGGTTATTGTTGGTCCGGGCTGCGGCCTAGGCGGCTTTGAGCTGACGCCGATCCTGCCGCTCCTGCTCTGGCTGCGTGGCCGTCGGGGCGTAAGCCGGCGTAACAAGCTCGACCAGCGGGACGGTCGGCTCCTCCGAGCCAGATAAGCGCGGTGGTAAGGGCGAACTTTCAACCGCTCTGAATTGCGCCGTCATGGGCAAGGTAGTGTTATGAGTAAAGTCGACGTCGTCATACCCTGTTACAACTATGCCCGCTATCTGCGCGAATGCGTCCACAGCGTGCTCTCACAGCCGGGAGTCGACGTCCGCGCGCTCGTGATCGACGATGCCTCCTCGGATGAAACCGCTCAGGTTGGTTACGAGTTGGCGGAGTCCGATCCAAGGGTTGAGTTCCACCGGCACCACAAGAACAAGGGTCACATTGCGACCTACAATGAAGGCCTCGCCCTGGTGAGCGCCGACTATGTGGTCCTACTCTCTGCGGATGATCTATTGACCCCCGGTGCTCTTAAGAGAGCAACGGACCTCATGACAGCGCATCCTTCGGTGGGTTTCGTCTACGGATTCCCCAAGGCCTTCCAGACCGCGAGTCCACCTCCGGCCGAGACCCGCGTCTCCGGCTGGACAGTTTGGAACGGGAGGGAATGGATGAAGCTCATGTGCCGAAAGGGCAAGAACTTCATCCACTCCCCCGAAGTCGTCATGCGGGCAGACATCCAGCGTGCGATCGGTGGCTACCGACCCAGCCTTCCGCACTCCGGCGACATGGAGATGTGGCTACGAGCAGCAGCGGTTTCCGATGTCGGCCGGGTGAACGGTGCCGACCAAGCGTACTATCGGGTCCACGCGTCGAATATGCATCGGACGTCGTATGCAGGGTTCCTGGTGGACCTGCAAGGCCGCCACGATGCCTTCCGGTCGGCTTTTGAGGGCCCAGTTAAAGGAATACCGGACGCTGGGCTCCTGTTCGAACTCGCCAAGCGTTCTCTTGCGGCGTCCGCCGTTCGACACGCCTGTCAGGCACATGACCGCGGGCGAGCCGAACTAGAGCCAGTCGAGGGCTATCTCGAATTTGCCCGATCCCTATTCCCAGGAGTCGTCACCACGAGGCAGTGGCGCGGGCTGGAGCGTCGCCGGGGCCAGAGGCGAGGTGCGATCTTAAGGATGGTCGATCGCGCTCGGGCTCGAGCGCGAGAGTTTCTGGATGGCCGGTCCGTGCGCCGTTGGGTACGAACGGGACTCTTCTGACCTCGTGACTGTCCTCGCCAAAGCCCGCGGACATGCACCAGCTCTCGAAGCATTGACGGCGTAGCCGACCGGGTCGCTCAGAAGCCGGCGGCCCCAGATTCTCCAACTCCAACTCTGCGTTGATCCTGCCGACAACCGACAACGCGGCGTTCGTCGAAAGAACGCAGTAGAATCAAACGGCAAGAACTGAGACCTGCCATGGAGCAAGGAAACTATTTCGCGGGAGCCGTCGAGGAAACAGAACGGCGGCGCCTAACACAATCGGACAAGCTTGAGCACGGGGACGGAAGAAATTGCAATTGCAATTGTTTGTGACGGTTCTGAGAAAGGTTGCTTCGAGAATGGTGGTCAGACAGCGTTGATGAAGCTTCTGAAGAACCTGCTAGTTCTAGCAGTATCGCTTGTTTTCTCTCTGTTCTTCGCGGAACTCGTGGCGCGAGTCGTGTTCGATCCCGTCGACTATCTCAATCCTACGCTCGTCGCTGACGACTTTCTCACAGTCCGGATCGAAGGTCACACGGGAGGCCATGACGAGTGGGGCTTCCGCAATTTTCGAAGGCCCGAGACAGCGAATATTGTGTGTATTGGTGATTCTATGACCTATGGGATCTCGGCGCGCGCACGTGAGTCCTGGCCGGCAGTACTCGCGAAGATACGTGGCGACACTGTCTACAACATGGGTCTGGGCGGCTACGGGCCGATCCAATATCTCCATTTGATGCGAACCCTGGCCATTAAACTTCATCCAAAGATAGTGATCGTAGGCTTTTTCCTTGGAAATGACTTTTTTGACGTTTACAATTCCGTACGTTTCAACAGCCCACTGGAGCTCATACGCAAAGCTTGGGAGTTCTAACCTTGCAGAAGGAGGACCAATCATATTCCCGCGCGCATCGGCAAGGGATGAGCTGCGGGATTGGCTATCCAAGAACAGCGTTCTATATTCCGTTGCAAGTGAAACGCCGCTCTTCAGTTTCCACCGCGAGCGAATATTCGCTGCGATGGCGCAGGACAGATCGCTCAGGGTCATTGTCTATCGAGACGCCAAGCACCACGTGATCTTTAATTTGGACCCGCATATCCGCGGTCTTAGATACGCGCGACCCGCGCATACAAGCGGCATTAGAGATCACACCGTATATCCTTTCTGACATGCGGAGCGTCGCCGAAAAGGAAGCAATGCGACTCATCGTCGCTCTCCTTCCAACCAAGGAACGGGTGTATGGCGGGCTCCTAGACCTAGAGCGGGCCGGATACCGTGACAGACTTTCGTGGCTCGCAGAGGCACTTGATCAGGAAGATACCGCACGGGATCGGCTCGTCGGCTTTTTGCGTGCGAACGGCATCGAGAGCGTGGATTTGCTCCCCGCGCTCGAGGCAGAGGTTGAGCAACGTGACCTCTATCCGCTGGTCGATGGTCATCCGAATAGGGACGGATATCGCGTAATCGCTGAGGTAATAAACCAGTATCTCGATAGCGCCCATTGACTCCAGAAAACTCACTCAAGACTCGATTCCGACTCGAACGGATGCGCGGATTTCCTTGGAGGCCGCGACGTTCGCCAGTCCAGACATCACAGCCGTTCGAATAGGCTGCGCAGCACAGTCACGACATGATCTTGCTGTTCCTTCGTCATTTCGGGGAACAGAGGAAGCAGAAGAGATCGATCGCTGGCCTCCTCCGTGATCGGCAGGGATTGCGGGCCGTAGGCGGAGGTATAGGCCGGCTCACGATGCGCCGTCATAATGCCACGCCTTGAAGAGATGCCGGCGTCGAGCAACCGCTGCATCACGTCATCGCGCGACATCGAGCAGCTTGGTCGAAGCCGGATCGCATACGACTGATAGTTGGTTTCCGCATACGCTGGAATATGCGGCAACTCGATATCGCGTACGTCGGATAGCAGCTCATGGTATCTCGCTGCGAGTTCTCGCCGCCGCGCAAGAAGCCCATTGAGACGCTTCATTTGCTCGATCCCGACGGCAGCCTGGAGGTCGGTCATGCGATAGTTGTAGCCGAGGCAGGGGTACTCCTCGATCGTCACTTTTCGGGCTTGGTGACGTTTTGCATCTGAGACACTCATCCCGTGCTGACGCAGCAATCGCATTCGTTCTGCGAATGACCCGTCGTTCGTGGTGATCATCCCGCCATCGCCCGTGCAGATTACTTTCCGGGGATGGAATGAGAAGCAGGCGAGCTCGCTTGCCGCGCCGATCGGACGTCCCTTGTAGCGCGATCCAAGAGCACAGGCGGCGTCCTCGAAGATGCGGACCCCTCGGCGGCGTCCGATCTCGAGAAACGCATCGATATCACATGGCGTACCGATCTGATGCACGAGCATGATCGCTCGTGTGCGTGGCGTCAGTCGCCGCTCTACGTCGCCCGGATCGAGGTTGAAGGTCCGAGGGTCGATCTCCGCGAACACGGGCCTCGCCCCGACGTACCGCACCGCGTTTGCGGAAGCGATGTAGCTCATCGAGGGAACGATCACCTCATCCCCGGCTCCGACATTCAGGACGATAAGGGCGAGATGCAGAGCCGTAGTGCAGCTGCTGCAGGCGACCGCGTAGCGGGCACCCACGTAGGTAGCCACCGCTTGTTCGAACGCCTCCACGCGTGAACCCTGCGTCAGCCATCCGCTGGCGATCACCTGACGGACAGCCTCCACCTCCTCCTCTCCCAGCACCGGCTTCGTTATGGGAATCACGGGGCGTACTCCTGCCACTGTTTTGCTGCAATCGCGCGCTTTCGCCACTCCACCAGCCGGCGCAGACCCTCTTCCAGACCGATCCGTGCACAAAATCCCAGCTTTTCGGCAGCTTTCGAGATATCGGCCAGCCGTCGTGGAACGGGATTCACCGCGCGTTCCGGGAGGAACTCGGGTTCGACATCGGCATGTCCGGTCACTTGGAGCAGCGCTTCGAGCAGGCCGAGAAGCGTCGTCTCCCTTCCGGATGCAACATTGAATACTTCGTCGCTCACATCGCTCCGCGCCGCCAAGACGTTCGCACGTGCGATATCTTCGCTGAAGATGAAGTCCATGGAGGTTTTTCCGTCTCCGAAGATCTTCGGCCGCTCACCCCGATCGAGACAATCGAGCCAGCGGATCAAGACCTCGGTGTACTTTCCAAACACGTCCATCCGAGGACCGTACACGTTGAAGTAGCGGAGCGCGACGTACGGCAAGCGATACATCTCGTTGAAGGCACGAAGCATGCCTTCGTTGGCGATCTTCGCGGCTCCATACAGGGTTCGATTGCCGTAGGGGTGATGGTCTTCAACAGTCGGGAAAAGCGATGCGGCTCCATAGATCGACGCCGAGCTCGCGGCAATCACCTTCTTCACTCCGGCCTCGACACATGCTTCGAGCACGTTGAACGTACCGTCTACTAGCACTTCGAGGCACTCGCGCGGTTTTTCCGCGCAGGCAGTGATCCGAATCGCCGCCTGGTGGAAGACGATATCGACGCCATCGAAGTGGGGTCGTATTTCACTTGGAACGCGGATGTCCTTCCGAATCAGCTCGACCTCACCGAGCTTGCGAGCCTCCTCGAGATTCAGCACAGCTCCGCGACTTAGGTTGTCGATGACAACCACCTTCCGGACATGCTCGTCCCGCAGGAGCAGATCCGCGATGGTGGATCCGATGAGTCCACATCCGCCCGTGATCAGGACAAGTTTATCTCGCAGTTCCATGGATCAGGCTGTCTTCGGGAGGACCCGTGCTGGGTTCCCCGCCACAACGCTGTGGGGAGCGACATCCTTGGTCACCACCGCGCCGGCTCCGACCAACGCCCCCTCGCCGATGGTGACACCGCAGAGAATGACGGCGCCGCTCCCCACGGATGCTCGGCGCCGGACGTAGGTCTCGACGACCTTCCAGTCGGCGGGACCCTGCAGCGAGCCATCCGCATTCACGGCGGCGGGATAGCGATCATTCACAAAGACGACATGATGTCCGATAAAGCACTCATCCTCGATCGCCACACCTTCACAGATGAAGGTGTGGCTCGAAATCTTGCAGTTGCGGCCGACCACGGCATTTCGTTGGATCTCGACGAAGGCGCCGATCCGCGACCCCGCGCCGATGCTGCAGCCGTAGAGGTTGACAAAGCCTGCGATCTGGACCCCAGGGCCGAGAACGACGTCGGGAGCGATCCGGCAGAAGTCTCGTGTGGGCGCGCTCATATGGGGACCTTCTTGCCGTCGGCGGCGGCGGATTTGCTTGCGGCAGCGAGCAGCTTCACGACAGCCAAGCCAGCCTCTCCGCTTGACCAGGGCATTTTCTCGAGTCGCACACACTCCGCGAAATGCTCACACTCCACGGAGAGCGCCTCGCGCTGCTCGAGGCGCGGCGACCACATGTCGCCCGTGCGGTAGTCGATGAGGGTCTTGTAGACGCCCTCCTGGGATTGTATCTCAACGCCCCGGTCGTACACCCGCACCTTCTCACTCGGCTCCATGTCGTCGAAGAGAAGCATCTTCTTGCTGCCACCGATCAGGATCTGCCGCACCTTCACGGGCGACAGCCAGTTCACATGAAAGTGAGCGATGAAGGCGTTGTCGTAGTGCACCGTCATATACGCAAGATCTGCGAGACCCGTTCCTGTATGGTCCACGGTGTGTGCGGAAACGAGGCGAGGCTGAGAGGAAACGAGATGGGTCAGAATCGACAGGTCATGCGGGGCCAAGTCCCAAAGGACATCGATGTCGTGCTGAAAGAGGCCGAGATTCACCCTCACTGAGTCGAAGTAGTAGAGGTCGCCGATCTCTCCCGCTTCGAGCAGCTCTTTGGTCTTTCGAACAGCGCCCGTATAGATGAAAGTATGATCCACCATGAGGATTAGGCCCTTTTTGGCCGCGAGGGCAACAAGCTCCTCCGACTCCTCGACCGTGGCCGTCATCGGCTTCTCGATAAAGACATGCTTTCCCTGTTCCAGGGCGCGTTTGGCGAGATGAAAATGCGTATGCACCGGCGTTGCGATCGCAACCGCGTCCA
>DATFYN010000704.1:0-12949 GCA_035315025.1 Myxococcota bacterium | reverse complement strand
ATGGCCCGAGGAGAAAGCGCAGGAAGAACGCGGATGATCCCCTACGGTGTCGGGCGGTCGATCACCACCCCGGACGTTCGACGCCCAAGGGTCCGAACGGGAGGAGAAGTATGCTCTTGACATCGCCTTCCATGGAAGACGTCCGGGTCACATCGCTCGTCGTCGCAGAGACGCCTACGCTCCCGAAAGGCACTGCCCTGGCCGTCGTAGTTTCGATACATCGCAAATGCGCCATAGATGAAACTTTCATCTGCAGAGAGCTCCCACAGGGCGGCTGCATAGACCCCGTAACGCCCAAGAATGCCGAGCACGTCGGCTTGGGCGATTCCGCCAGAGATATCCTGTCCTCCTCCGTAGTTGTACTCGCTCAGCGACAGCATGAGTCCCGGATCGTGTGCCGCGATCTTGGCCTCGAGCCGCGGGAGGAGGGCGATCGGCCCCTGGGTTGACCACTGCGTAATCCAGGTCGCTTCGGTGTAGGTCGGATCCCAGAGCGAGCGCGGTGCTTGGAGCCGCGCTTCGACGACGGCGGAGGACGTTCCCGTGTCAGTGATGCGCTCCCTGCCACCGGTGGCCTCCGGGTACCAATGCAGGTCGAGTACATCGATGAGCTGGTGGCCGGCCGCGACGCTGGCCAAGCGCAACCGGTCCATGTACCAGTCGAGGAAGTCGCCGTCGGCTGCAGCGTCTGGCGCGTTCTGAAGCGTCAGATAGCCCTCCCAACCGCAGCTTACGGGCCCGAGCACGAGCGCTTCCGGGACCACGTTCTTGACCGCGGAAGCAGTCGCGATCGTGCGTGCCAGCAGTTCGTCATAGCGAACAGGAGTGGGATGGATCCGAGGATGCGTAGAGGTAGCGCCGTTTGGCCGAATTCCGCGGGGGGACGCGAGCTACGCGTCGGGATTCGCGAAAAACTGATTCGCGACACCAAAAACGTTGGTCGGGTCGACGGCCGCCTTGATCTCCCGCGCCCACGTTGCAACACCCGGGGAGCTGATCCGCGGGAGGAATCGCTGGCGGATCTTGCCGATCCCATGGTGGTGGGACAGCGAGCCGCCGGAACGCAGGATCTCGTCGCGCGCGGCTTGCTCGATCTCCGCATAGATTTCCGCCGGTTTCGATAAGCCTTTAAAGTAGAAGGCGAAGTAGAAGTAGATGCACACGCCGGTCGGATAGAGCTGTGTCACCCGGCAGGTCACGAACGGCGTGCCCGCGATGTTGCGCTTCGCGCACTCCTCGTGGATTCGCCGCTTTACGTTCTCGCACAAAGAGAGCGCTTGACTCCATGGCACTGAAGTCTCGAAGGATTCCCCGAGCAGCCAATGGTTCATGATCCAATCGCGGATGTAGGCGATGCCGAATGTGAGCTGGTAGCCGCGCTGACCGTTCGACGAGCCGCCCGCAAGCCCACCGTGGCGACGCGCCAGCGCATAGGTGGCCTTCTGCTGCGCCGCCACCTCCTGCCTTGTGCCCTCAAAGACCAGCGTACAGGCTGACATGCGATCAAGGGCGAAGCGCCTCACCTTCGTGACGAAGAGGCGCTGGAGACGGCTCTCGAGCTGCTTGATCCCAGTCGAGCGCGGCTTCAGCATCTGCGAGAGCTGGAACTGGAGGTTGTCGACAAGTCGCGCGCTCGCCGGTGTATTTCCTTGTGCCTGGAGGTCGTAGAGGAACCGTACGCCCGACTCAAAGTCGGGGAACACGATCGAGCCGTAGACCTGCGCCTCGGGTAACGGTACGACCTTCACCACGGCACTCGTCACGATCCCGAAGCAGCCTTCGGAGCCGAAGACCCATCGGCGCACGTCGGCACTTCCGACCGACTCGCGCGGGAACGCCGCATTGCGGTCGAGCAGACCTCGTGCGGTCACAACTCGCAGATCGAGGACGATGTCCTCAATGTTGCCATAGCGGTTCTTCTTCATGCCGCTGCAGTGCGTTGCGATCCAGCCGCCGAGCGTCGAAAACTCAACAGAGTCGGGCTCATGCCCAAGCGTAAAGCCGTGCTTTGCGAGGACCCGCTGAATGTTTCGTCCCACGGCACCGGCCTGGATGCACGCCATTCGGTTTACCGGATCAATCCAAAGCACCCGACTCATGCGGCCCATATCCACGGACACGATCATCCGCTGTTCACGAGAAGGACAACGCAGGGCGTCCGTCACGTTCGTACCGCCGCCGTAGGGAATGAGCACGACGTCATACCGCACGGCGGACTGCACGATGGCTTCCACCTGCGCCTCGTCCTCCGGCCACACCAAAAGGTCGGGTACCCGCGCAAGAGAGGCATACTTGATCGCCCACATCTCCTCGAGCGTGTGGCCGTGCCCGCGACGCAATCGAAGCTCTGGATCGTCCGACAGCTGATCTGCGCCCACGATCTTCCCCAGCTCCTCGAGGAAGGCTTCGTTGCGCACAGGCGGCGGGACGGGCGGGGGGTAGTGTGCGGGGTTCAAGTCGTGCGGCGAGACGCCGGGGTGGATCGTGTCCTGTACCCAACGCAGAAGGTCCGGCAGCTCCTGGCCCGAAAGCTCGTAGCGCCGGCCCGTGAGCTCGACCACTCCGTCGGGGCGTGCGCGGAAGCGCGTGTCTCGGAATCCCCATACGTCGAGTGACTCCGCATCGTCGGGATGGGTCGGTAGCGGCTCGGGCTCGATGCGAGCGAGGGCTGAACGCGGATCGAACGGTCTGGCCACGGCTTCCCTCCAAAGACCCAAGCGCCTGGATGCAAGGCTAACACGAACCGAGACGCCGACGTCGCAGATCCCAGTCGCTGAGGCGAGCCTCCAGTTCGTGTCCAATCGCGCGCCTCTGGCCACGCACCAAGCCGATTGCGTCGAGCCTGCGTGTTCGCATG
Source organism: Myxococcota bacterium (assembly GCA_035315025.1). Lineage (GTDB taxonomy): Bacteria > Myxococcota_A > UBA9160 > UBA9160 > UBA9160 > UBA9160. Next base: position 10,092 of record DATFYN010000704.1, on the reverse strand, counting down.
GACACGCCCCCGACTTCCCTCAAGCCCTGCGTTCGGGCCGTCGATAGGGTTCTCGACGCCTCACGCGTCTGGAGCGGCGTGCTGGGGCAGGCTCCAAACGAGCCGCGAGGCGCCCCTCCTCGCCCGCATCGTCGCGCCGGTTTGTCCCGGACCTCGCCGGTCGGGCACTCGGGTTGGCCGGCTTCGCAATGGGGTGAGCACGTCTCTGGATCGCCCTCGCGGGGCGAGCGTGGCATAGCACGATGGGCGAATCGGCGGTCTTCGAACGCACCTGCAACGAGCTTGCGCAGGCCACATCTTTCGACAACCTGAGTGCGCGGGGCACGGTGCGCCTTGCGCTCAAGAGCGCCGGTCTTGACCCGCGCGAGGTGACGAGCGCGCAGATGCTCGTCGTCGTAAAACGGCTGCTCCCCGGCGAGCTCAAAGCCCGCGGGGTAAAAGAGCCAGACGTCGTGTGCTCGGCGATCGCCGCGCGGATTGCTGGCGTTGCCCCCGAAGCGCAAGGTCAGTCGGTCGAGGACGTCTTCCGGCGGCTCGGGGGTGGCTAGACTCGTTCCAGATCAACCCGTGCTCGCCCAGTCTCGTAGTCTCTGGCGGCTTAGGGTTTTCGAGCGCCCGACCCCGGACGCCGGAACACGGATCGCTTCAGCGTCGAGTGTGCCTGCCCTCCGCGGCTTGCGTCTCGTGGGGAGAGCCACTCGATGTCGTCAGGGCCGCCGGTACGAAAGGGCTCGAAGCCCAATTGGTGATCGACCCCGAGGCAGGCTCAGGGGGCGCCCTGATCGCGCCGATCTGTGTTGCTTGCCAGCCGCGCACGGACATGAGGCCCCGGTTACATCCTCGCTCGCTTCGGCGATCGAGCGAGCGGCTGACGGCCGCCAGCGCCAACCGCGCGTGATCGGCTGGTGGGAGGTGGCCTCCGGGGCCGAGGACGCGCGTCTTGGTCCTTCTTGGCGCGCGCCAGCGGCCCGGGTCTCGTTCCTCGCGGCGATGGCCTGATCGTCGCCTGGCGTCCGCGAGGTGAATCATGCTCAAGAGGGCCGGATCTTCTAGTCTTAGTCTGTCTAGTCTAAGCCATGGAGGCACCTCATGAGAGCGATGGTCGTAGGCGCGGCGCCAGAGCCGATTGTGGCCGAAGAGCGCGAGCTCCCTCAGCCCGGACGCGGGGAGGTTCGAATTCGCGTCCACGCCTGCGGCGTCTGTCACAGCGATCATTTTGTGACCGAGGGACTCTGGCCCGGGCTCGAGCTCCCGCGGGTCCCGGGTCATGAAGTGGCGGGCGTCGTCGATGGAATCGGTGAGGGCGTGTCCACCCTTCGGGTGGGAGATCGGGTTGGTGTGGGATGGTACGGGGGCCACGATGGAACTTGCGCTGCGTGCCTCAAGGGAAAATTCATTCAATGCAAGAACGCGCGAATTACGGGCATCACCAAAGACGGGGGATATGCCGAGTTCATGCTCGCCCCTGAAGTGGCCGTTGCCCGAATGCCGGACGGCATGGGATTCGCCGAGGCGGCCCCGCTATCTTTGCGCAGGAGTTACGACGTTTAACGCTCTTCGGGACGCCGAGGCCCGCTCCGGGGATTTGGTGGCCGTGCATGGTCTCGGAGGTCTTGGCCATCTCGGGGTCCAATACGCGAAGGCGATGGGCTTCGAGGTGGCTGCAGTCGCTCGAGGTGCGGAGAAGGAAGACTTCGCGCGGAAACTTGGTAGAGCACACTACATTGACAGTGACAAACAAGAGGCAGCCCAGGTCCTGGCCAGGCGCGGAGGCGCGCGTGTGATCCTCGCGACGGCACCGAGCGCTCAAGCCATCTCATCGATCGTTGGAGGCCTCGGGATCGAGGGCTGCCTCCTTGTCGTCGCCGCTCCGTTTGAGCCGATCCAGTTGGGGCAGTGGATCTCATTTCGGGCAACCGACGCGTCCAGGGCTGGTCATCGGGAACCGCTACCGATTCCGCCGACGCCATGGAATTTGCAGAGCGAATGGGTGTGCATGCGCTGATTGAGAATTTTCCGCTCTCCGAGGCTCAAGCTGCAGTCGACCGGATGCTGAGCGGGCGCGCGAGGTTTCGGGTGGTGTTGGGGTTCACGCAGAACTGATCGGCTTGCTTGCGGAAGCAGACGATGATGTGATTTCTCGAAGAGATCGATGTGTCGGCGACGAGAGAGGCACTCGGGGCTATGTCCTGTTTTCAGAATCGCAGTCCGCGCCGAGGCGCTACACAATTTTCGGAGATGACACGATTATGAGTGGCTACCTCCGCCGGTTGCTCCGATACCTCATACCGCCGCCGGAAACCGGCGAACCGGGCGAAGAACGACTCTCGGCGAGCCTTCGCCACACAGCGCTCTTGTTCGCCGCGGTGGGTGCACTGTGGGCGATCGCGACCCTCCTGGTCTTGCACTCCTCCGTGCTTGTGACTGCCGCAGCGGGCGGAATTTCCGGAACTCTCCTGGCGTCCCTCGCCTTTGTTCGTTGGGGCCGGCCGCGGGTCGGCGGGGTTGTGCTGGTGAGCGGACTTTGGATGGGGAGCACCGTCATCGCTGCGCTGACGGGCGGAGTTTCCGCGCCGGCCGTCCAGGCCTACACCGTGGCGATCCTTGGGGCCGGGCTTCTCGTCGGACGCCGAGCCACCCTTGGGATGGCGGGGCTCTGCGCCTTGGCCGCAGCGGCACTGGCGCTGCTCGAGACCTTCAGGGCGCTCCCGATGCCGGCGCTTCACTCGCCTTGGAAGATCTGGTGGGTCGAGCTCAGCATCTTCCTCGGGGCGAGCCTTCTTCTCTTCGATGCCCTAGGACGTGTGCAAAAGGCGATTGCGCGTGCTGTGCAAAGTGAGGAGCGCGCGCACCGACTTTTCGAGCAGGGAGCCGACGCCATCTTCGTCCTTGAGCGCGGCCGCTTTGTGGACGCCAACCGGCAGGCCTGCCAGCTCACTGGATACTCTCGGGAGGAGCTCTTGGCGTTGTACGTCCGGGACATCTTCGCTGAGCCAACGCCTGGCACGTTCCGACGCGATCTCGAGACGCTCGCCAGCGGCGAGACGATGTCCGAGCAGCGCACCTTGCTGGTCAAAGGCGGGAGCAGTCGCATCATCGAAGGCAACTCACGGCTCCTTTCCGACGGACGCATCGAGGTGTTTACTCGGGACGTGACGGAGCGAGTCGAGGCCCAGCGCAAGGGCGGGCAGCTACAGGTGGCGCTTGATGAGGCGAAAGAAGGGATCGTTGTGCTCGACGCAAATGAGCGCCTGGTCTATGCGAATTCCTTCTTTCGGGGCCTTTACGACGGCTCCGTCGATTTCAACGGGCACCCCTCTCTCGAGGAACTCCTGAACGACGCGAGGCGGAGCGAACTCGTGGCGAAGATCCGGTCCGATGTCGTCGGCGGCAAAGCATTCTCGGACCGCTACCAAGGACGGCTGCGGAATAGTGAGCCGGTGGTGCGCGACATGAGCTGGGCTCCCATCCGCGGAGCCTCAGGAGAGTTCCTCGGATTTGTGGGCGTGGTCCGCGACGTGACCCGTGAAGTCGAGCTCGAGGCCTCGCTTCGCCACGCGCACAAGATGGAAGCCGTAGGCCAGCTGGCGGCCGGAGTTGCCCACGACTTCAACAATCTTCTGACCGCGATCCTCGGCTTCGGCGAATTGCTGAAGCCATCTGTTCAAGCGGACCCCGCGGCGTACGAAGCGGTCTTGCAGATCGGCGAGGCGGCGCGGCAGGCCGCGAATCTGACCGCGCAGCTCCTCGCATTTGGCAGAAAACAGCCGGTGCAACCTGAGGTACTCGACCTGAACGATGTCGTGCGCGAGACAGCCGGGATCCTGCACAGACTGATTCGGGAGGACGTAGAGCTAGAGCTCGCCCTCGCTCCGGCTCTCCCATGCGTACAAGCCGATCGGAATCAGATCCGGCAGGTGCTGCTCAATCTTGTGACCAATGCGCGCGACGCGATACCGCGAGGAGGACGCATCGAGATCCGTACGGACGAACAGGTGGTCTCGGGCGAAGCGTCCGGGGGCGCTCCGGCCGCCCGGAGGGGACGCTACGCAATGCTCTCGGTCACCGACACGGGAGAGGGAATGGACGCCGGGACCCGTGAGCACATCTTCGAGCCTTTCTTCACCACGAAGGCCGTAGGCCAGGGGACAGGGCTCGGCTTGGCGAGCGTCCACGGAATCGTCGAACAGAACTGCGGAACGATCGAGGTGGAGAGCGCTCCCGGTAAAGGCGCGACCTTCCGTATCTTGCTCCCTACAACGACGCGTGCTGCGACCCCGGTGCAGCGGACCGTTCCCAAGCCCTCGATTGCTACCCCGGGAACGGTGCTCGTGGTGGAGGACCAAGATCGCGTGCGGGGCGTTGTGGTGCGCGTCCTTCGCGACGCCGGCTATCGAGTGCTCGAAGCTTCGGACGGCGAGAGCACGCTGAAACTGCTCGACCAGCAACCAGCCATCGACGTCCTTTTGACCGATGTCGTTATGCCAAAACTCGACGGACGTTCGCTCGCGGCGCGGCTACGCCAGCGGTGGCCTGACCTGCAGGTGCTGTTTACCTCGGGCTACGCTGAGGAGACGGATCGTGCGTGGCTCACGTCAGACGAAAACGCCGCTTTTCTCGCCAAGCCTTTTACGCCGCGGGAGCTCCTCGAGGCGGTTCAGAAGATGATGGGTGCCGCGCGCACCAGTTCCGCGTAGATGTCGAAAGACGAAGCTCCTGTCGGGAGGTGTCCCGGGAAGCACCAATGGCGCGTGGCCCACAGGAGCCTCAACCACAAATGTCGGGGGTGAGCAAGCCCATCGCGTAGTCACCTCAGCGGGTACACGCGGGCCGCCGCGTTGGATCCCTGAGGCTCAGCCGAGCGCTCTTCGGGGACTCAAGGGCCTCCCCTGGCAGCCCGATAGCAATCCATGGCCAACCCCTCCAGGCAGCACAGCGTGAAGGGCACCCTGGTGCTCGGGGCTGTGGTAACGGTCCGGCGGCTGCGGGACCGAGGTCGCATCTCGCCAGAGCAGCTCGCGGCACGCCTTGGTGCCGCCGCGCTCGCGCTGATCGACGAGAAGATTGATATCGGCCGCTGGTACCCCCTCGACGCATTTTGCGAGATCCTCGACACCGATTGGGACGTCGGAGGCCATCGCGACCCGGACTACATGCGGGAAGAGGGAACACGCGCCGCTGATCGCCTATTCGAATCAGGGATCTACCAGCAGCTCCAATTCGCCGAGCGCTCGGAACGCGCGCAAGCCGCCGACAAGCTGATCCGGCGGACCAAGCTGATCACGACCATCACGGGTTCGTTGTTCAATTTTTTGATGGCAGACGTACGATTGAATCCAGATCAGCGCAATTCACTTGAGATCTTGTACAGCAATGCCACAGGGTTTTCGGAGGCCCTTCGCTACACTACAGAGGGCTTCATGAATCAAATCAACAAGCGCCAGGGCTCCTCAAAACGCTGGTCTAGCAATCGGCTACGGCCCGATCTCGTAGTCTTCACCCTCCCGCTGCCACGCCGCCTCACCGAGGGAAGCTGAGGGCAAGCGGGGTGGGTCCTCTCAGCCCCGAGAGAACCCGACTGCTCCTTGAGAAGTTTCCCTTGACTGGGGACGCTTCGAATCCATAGACCTCGAAAAGGGCGAGCGCAGCAAAGATCGGATTGAGCCGGCTCTGACGCGCGGTTCCGGTGATCCCGGAACGGAAAGATTCCCTCGTGCGATCGCATCAAGATCGGGATCTTGACCAGACCCACCTTCCAAGATCAAGATGGCTTTGCTCGGAAGAAGACCGCCGCTCAGAGGACCAATCGGAAGGTTGCGCGAACCCGCTCGGGAGGGTGCGCGCTCAATCTACCTCGGGCCTGCTTCGCGACGTCTTGAGTGCTTGTTCTCGCAACCGAGGAGGCGGAAGAGTGGGACAAGAGGAGACTCGCGATGCGTAAGGTCGATCATGTGGTCGATCCGGTGCCGCGAGCCGCGATCGAATTCTTCGACCTTGTGAGCCTCGATATTTTCGATCCGGGTCTCTATGTCGAGAGCGTTCCTCACGAACGGTTCCGATTCCTGCGCAAGCATGATCCTGTCTTCTGGCAGGAGCTGCCGGCGGGCCGCGGATTTTGGTGCCTGACGAAGCACGCCGACGTGAAAGCAGCGTCGGCGGCTCCCGAGGTCTTCTCCGCCGAGCTGGGTGGCGTCGTGATCGACGACCTCTCGCCCGACCAGCTCCAACTGCTGCGCTCGCAGCTTCTCTCGATGGACCCGCCGCAGCATGGCGTAATGCGCCGAAAGGTGCTTGCAGGCTTTACGCCCGGCAGGGTCGGGCGCATGGAAGGGTTCGTGCGTGAGCGCGCACGAGCCGTAGTGGAGCGCGCCATCGAGCGTGGCACTGTCGAGTTCGTCCACGAGATGGCCGCCGAGCTCCCCCTCCAGGTGATCTGCGAAATCCTCGGCGTGCCGGCAGAAGATCGACCGTGGATTGTCGAGATGGGTGACCGAATCATCGGTCGCGACGACCCTGAATTGAATCCGGACGACGAGGCCTTTGCGACAAGCCGCGAACTTGGGGCCTACGGTTTTCGGCTGGCGATGGAGCGCAAAGGCAGCCAGCGCGACGACCTGATCTCGGCGCTCCTCCATGCGCAGGCCAGAGACGACCAGGTGAACGAGGTCGAGTTCGCGGGGCTCTTCGTGCAGATCATCATCGCCGGCAACGAGACAACCCGTACCCTCCTTTCCGGAAGCGTCTTGGCCCTGCTCCAGTACGACGATTCATGGCGTGCGCTCCAGCGAGAGCCCGGCCGTCTCCCCACCGCGATTGAGGAGATGCTGCGTTGGACCACACCGGTGCACTACTTCCGCCGCACCGCCACCTGCGACACAGAGCTGCGCGGAAAGCGCATCCGCCGGGGCGAGCGTGTCGTGCTGCACTACACCTCTGCCAACTTCGACGAAGAAGTATTCGAGGATCCCTACCGGTTCGATATTGCCCGTGATCCGAATCCTCACCTCGCATTCGGCTGGGGTGAACACTTTTGCCTCGGCGCAAAGCTGGCGCGGCTCGAGGCGCGCGTCTTCTGGGAGGAGTTCTTTGCGCGCGTGGCCTCCGCCGAGCTCAACGGGCCGGTGCGCCGGATGCGCTCGAATCTCAACAATTCGCACAAGGAGATTCCGTTGCGCCTGTTTGCACGCTGAACGTCGCGCGGCCCGATGCTCATTGCGGCGAGGGGATAAACCGAAGCGTCGGCAAGAGCGGTGGCCCCGGCTCGATCCCCTGGAGTCTCGCGAAGAGCGGAGTGTGCGGTGGCGATGGGCTCGCCAGGTCTGCCCGAACTAGAGCTGCCCGCAAGCGCGCACGGTGGCCGTGGCGGCAGCCTTTGCGGCTCGGCCCGAGTCGCGGGCCAGTGTCATGAGCGCGGGCAGGCGCCCGGGATGGGTGAGGATGTAGTGCGCCGCGGCGCGGAAGTTTGGCGAACCGTCGGGCTTCACCAGGCCGAGGATGTCGATCGGCAGCTCGCCCACGCGATCGCTGATCGCACGCACGACTGACCAGGGGCACTTGCGGCGCACGCACACCGCCGCGATCGAAGAGGTCTCCATGTCGACCGCGATCACGCCGCGTGCCACGAGGCGCGCCACACGGTCCGGCTCGGCGATAAACTCGTCCGAGGTCTCCAGGAGGCCCGCCGCCCGGAGTCCTCCGAACGGCGCCGGTGGGTAGGTCTGGCCGCTTACCCCGTCGATCACGAGCTCGGGGACGACGACGTCGCCAATCGTCACAGCCGGCCCTACGCCCCCCGCGATCCCAACGACGATCAGGTGGTCCACCGGTTCGGAATCGAGCAGGTGTTCGGCGGCTTGCGCCGCAGCGCTTGTGCCTATGCCCGTCGTCGTGGCCACGATCGTGACATTGCCGACGCGGCCACGATACAGCCGCGACTTGTCGAACCCCTCAGGACGCAGCGAAGCCGCGCGGATGAGTGGGCGGAGCTCAGAGGGCATCGGGGCGAGCACGCCGATGCGAAGGACGCTTTGAGATCTAGGCGTGGGCACATCTGCGCCTGTCGTTGCGGGCGGCATCTTGCGGTAGCGACATGCTCACCCAGGTGAGGGAAGATCGGCGGTCGAGATCACCCCACAAGCCAGCCAGCTCCCAGGGAGCGTCGCATACCTTCCGGCGCGAATTCCAGCGCGCGTGCCACCCGGGACAAAGCCCCTATACCCGATCCTTCACGCGAAGATAACCTGCCCCCGTTGGCTTGAGGTTTGACGCGACAGAAGGCTTGGAAGCGATGTTCCCACGCTTCCGCGGTCGCCGGTCAGCGAGGCCACCGGGTTGGTGCACACTCCCTCGCCAGCGAAATCCGCAAGGCAGGCTTTAAGCCGCAGATTGGGGGAGCGCGCAATGTCAGGCCAGGTTCGTTCCCCGCTGCAGACAAGTGGCGACTATGGGGTTTGCGCCGCCGGCGGGGAGGCCGCTGGGTGTTTCATCGGACCGAAAACCGCCCAGGTACGGGCGCGCATGAACTCGCCTTGGTCACGCCAGACCCCCATGTCGCTCGCTTCGCCAATCCACGCGAGCTCCCGGCGCAGCACTTCGCGCTGGCCACCGAGCAGAGCGAGACGGGCCAGCAGATTGTGGCCGTAAGACGAGTCCGGGTAGCTGGCGAGGAATTTCTCCAGCGCTCCGGAGACCTCGGCCCACACGTTCGGCGCGCGGTAGTACTTTTGCTCTGCGGACCAATCTGAGCTGACGACTTCCTGGTGGGCGCGTACGACGAGGAGGGCCAGATAAGGATCGTCAGGTTCGCGGTGGGCCACCTCCCGTGCGAATGCAAGCAGCATGTCGTGCGCACCGTGCCATCTTGGAGTTAGGGCGAGGAACATCGCGTCATGGGCCTTGGGCGAAACCGGATCAACACGCACCGCTTCATTGAACCGGGCCGCGATTTCCTCCGCCGGAAGACCCCGGTACAACGCCAGTAGTACCCGTGCGGCCAAGGGTTCCCGGGCACCCGGCGCGATCTTGAGCGCGCGCGCGAGCGCCGCTTCGGCGGATTCGAGATGCGCGTAGAAGGCCAGCCAAGCGTCGGCAGGGACCGACCCGGCGTACCCTCCGCCCCGCGCTCGCCACGCAAGCGATTGCTCACGGGTGGCTTGGCTGAGCTCGGCCCAGGGTCTGCGCTTCGAGGCCAGCCGCCAGCGCTCAAGCTGCGGGAGCAGCGTCTCATCGGCGGACAACATCTGCCCGAGTCGCGCGATCAAAACGTCCGTCGCGCGCTCGCCCGTATTCATGCGTACGTCATCGTTCGCGAGGCGGTCGAGCGTGGCATCGAGCTCCCCAAAGCGGCCCCTGCGGAAAGAATCAAGTGCGAAATCCGCCGAGTCCAGAACCGGAGCGGTCGCGGCGGCTCGCGCCATCGCTACGGCAAGGACGATCGCGCACGCGAGTCGTCCCATCAGGTCGACTCCGCGGGGCGCGGCTTGACAGTCGGAATTGTCTGCGGAGGTCGAGCCGGCGGCAGCTGATCCTGGAGCTGGTGCAGTGTTGCGCGCCACCAGTAATCCTGGCTCTGATCGAAGCGCTGTGCTTGGGCGTGGATGTCACCGAGGAGACGGTCCGCCTTCGGGCCAAAGCGCTTCAAGGCGGGGATCGCACGATCGCCGATGCCGAGGAACATGGCGCGCTTTGCGTACGTGGAGGCGATGCCCCAGTCGTCGGGAGCGAGCCGCAGCACTTCTTCATAGTGAGGGAGCGCCTCGTCCACGAGCCAGCAGTTGCGCAAGAGGATCTCGGCTAGGCGCAATGCCGGGTAGTTTGCGGGGTGACGCACGACATCATCGGCTCCTCGGGTAGCTACTCATCTTGATCTTGACGGCGCGTGGGTAGCGGCGCGGGCGTCGTGGAGGGAGCACCAGGAGGGCGATCTGTTGGTGAAGATCCTCGAGCCTGTGGGGCAGGTTGCCTGGAGCGGTGACCCAGGCCGTCAGCCAGAAGCCGCGCAGGAGAAGCAGGGCATGGCGGAAGCTGATGCGAGAGGGAGGGAGGCTCACCCTGTGAGCGACGTGCTGCATGTGCAGTCGGACCAGGTTGTAG
>DATFYN010000703.1:0-8150 GCA_035315025.1 Myxococcota bacterium | reverse complement strand
AACGCGGTGGCGCAGGCCTGGGTGAGCGGCGATCCCCTGCATGGGGCGTATGTGGATGCCTGGACCAAGGAGCATCCGAGCGAAGTGGCGCAGTGGATCAAGGACAACCCGGGGACTCCGGAGCCGAAGAACACGGACCTGGCGATTATCTTCTTCGAGGACTTCTCGAAGAAAAATCCCGGTATGTTCCCTTCGGCTGTGGATGAGCCCGCCGCAGACGGCAAGACGCAGAGCGTGATCAAGCCCGTGAAGGAGGGAGCGGACATCCAGTCCACCTTCTTCGACATGTGGAGGACGGAGAATCCCGACGTCGCTCTGCAGCAGGTGCCCGCCGACATGGTGATGGCCTCGGGCTCGGGACTCGATCCCCACATCTCGCTGGACAACGCGAACTTCCAGCTCGATCGCATCGCCGCCAAGTGGGCGGACGATCTGCACCGTGATCCCGGAGAAGTGCGCAAGGAGATCCAGCACGTCCTGGACGAGAACGTCTCCGCTCCCTGGGGAGGACTGATCGGCGAGAAGTTCGTGAACGTCCTCGAGCTCAACCTGGAGCTCCGCAAGCGCTTCGGCGCTCCCCCGGCGTAACGAGGACTCGCGCGGGAGAAGAGCACAGGGAGGAGCCGACGGAGGTCCAGCCGCCGCGGCTCCCCCCATCCCGTCCATCTTGTAGTGGACCGTGTCCGGTCTGGGCTGGACCCCCAAGCGAGTTCTCGAGGGGCGCACCGGGCCTTCTGAGCGTCGCGGGGACTCGGTTTCGCCCTCCGCCCTCTCTCCCCCTTGGGCGGCGGCGTTCGACTCAAGAAGAATGGCGAAGGGGAATCTGTCGCGCCTTGGATTTCAGATTGCAGCCGCCTGTCCTGCAAAATGCAGGGGCCTTCCGCCTGAACTGATCCGTCCGCTCATTTCCCAAACGGCACAGCTAATGCAAGGAGTGACGTTCCGTGGAAATCCGCACGCACCCGTTTCACTGGGACTTCTCGGGAGGCATTCCGGCTCCCTTCTCAATTGTCCAATTGTCACGCCGCTGTCGAATCTGTCACAGCACTGCCGAATCATTGGCTCAGGCGATTGGGGCGTCGGAGCCTCGATCCACCCCGAGGTGGAGGCTCGTATACCGTGGCCATTACACCCCGATCCAACTCCAACCGTGGTTGCCTCTAGCCACCCGGAGAGTTTTCGGGCGCGAGGCTCTCAGGTCGGTGTTGTCAAGGGCCAGGAAACAACCACAAGAATGCGTCAAGCCGGTGGTCCAGCTGACGGAGACCCAATTGTCGTGAGAACTCACCGAAGACTTCGCCCGGATTCGGTGCCCCAACCGCCGACAGTCGCGAGGTGAATATGCTGGATTTCTTCTATATCGGAGTCGTCGTCGTGTTCTTCGTCCTGCTCTGGGGGTTTACGAGAGCAGCGGACCGCCTCTAGGAGGGTGCGATGGAATACGCTTTTGCGGGGATCGTCGCGGTATTGCTGTTTGGTTACTTGTTGTACGCCTTAATTCGCCCGGAAAAGTTCTGAGGTGTTGAAATGACTTCGCTGGGTATCGGTCAGATCCTCGTCTTCTTCGCGATTCTTCTGGCCCTCACGAAACCCCTTGGCAGCTTCATGTATAGGGTATTCGAGGGCCAGCGAACATTCCTTCACCCGATTTTCCGTCCCTTAGAACGGCTGATCTATCGTCTGAGCGGGATCCGCGAGGACGAGGAGCAGTCGTGGGTTCGTTACTCGGCTTCGATGATCTCGCTGAGCCTCTTCAGCTTCCTTTTCGTGTACCTTCTGCAGCGGCTTCAAGGATACCTGCCGCTCAATCCCATGCACTTCTCCACGCCGCAGGCTCCCCAAAGCGCCACGCCAATGACGCCGGATTTGGCGTACAACACGGCGATCAGCTTTCTGACGAATACGAACTGGCAATCCTACTCTCCCGACACGACGATGAGCTATCTGACCCAGATGGCCGCGCTCACCGTACAGAATTTCGTGTCTGCTGCGGTGGGTATCGCCGTCGCAGTCGCGATGATTCGCGGCTTCGCACGACATACGGCTGAGACCATTGGAAACTTCTGGGTGGATGTGACGCGGTGCACGCTGTATGTGCTGATTCCGATCTGCTTCGCCGCAACGCTCCTTTTGGTAGGGGAGGGCTGCATTCAGAACTTCGACGGCCCAGTTACTGCAACGACTTTGGAAGGCACGAGCCAGGTGATCGAGCAAGGGCCTTTGGCGTCGCAGGAGGCCATGAAAATGCTCGGGACGAATGGCGGCGGATACTTCAACGCGAACTCCGCACATCCGTACGAGAATCCTACGCCCCTCGCGAATCTGCTCGAGGAGCTTCTCCTCCTTTCTTTGGCGGCCAGCCTGACCTACGTGTTCGGAAAGATGGTGCGGGATACGCGCCAGGGCTGGGCACTGTTCGCTGCCATGTCCTCACTCTTTTTCGTTGGTGTGTTCGTTTGCTATTGGGCGGAGCAACGCGGAAATCCGATTCTGACGAGCACGGGGATCCAAAATGTTTACACGGGTAGCCAGCCCGGCGGCAACATGGAGGGCAAGGAGGTCCGGTTTGGGATCGCGCAGAGCAGCTTGTTTGCGACGATCGTCACGGACGCTAGTTGCGGAGCCGTCAACAGCATGCACGACAGTTTTACGCCAATTGGCGGATTGGTTCCGTTGTTCAACATGCAAACCGATGAAGTGATCTTCGGAGGTGTGGGTGCCGGCCTTTACAGCATGCTGCTCTACGCGGTCGTCGCGGTGTTCATCGGTGGGCTGATGGTCGGCCGCACGCCCGAATACGTAGGCAAGAAGATCGAGCAAAAAGAGGTAAAGATGGCGATCATTGCCATCCTGGCGACCTCTCTCTGCATTCTTGGCTTTACCGCCCTAAGCTCGGTGATGCCTTTTGCCCAGAGCAGCTACTGGAATGCGCCCGGTCCGGCTGCGGCCAATACAAATAACGCCGCCGCGCATGGTTTGTCCGAGATCCTCTACGCGTACTCAAGTGGTGCGGGGAATAACGGGAGTGCATTTGCTGGAATCAACGCCAACACACCCTGGTACAACCTGACCATAGGCCTCGACATGCTGGTGGGACGGTTTTTGTTCATCATCCCGGCTCTTGCGATCGCCGGCAGTCTCGCCGCGAAAAAGCTCATTCCGACAACCAGCGGTACGTTGCCGACGCACGGGCCGCTATTTGTGATCCTCCTGTCCGCCACTGTCCTCATTGTGGGCGCACTTACGTATTTCCCGGTGCTCTCCCTTGGTCCGATCGTCGAGCATTTCCAAATGCTGGACGGAAAACTCTTCTGATCTCCGTAGGAATGAGGAGCTAGAAATGGCGTCTGCGACCGCGTCTCCGCCGGAGCGGAAACCCGCTCCCAAACAAGAGGGACCCACGCTGATCTCCAGGGGTGTGCGGGCCCGCCCTCTGTTCGATCCGGAAATCCTGAGCCGCGCCACGAAGGAATCCTTCGTGAAGCTCGATCCGCGGCTGGTTGCGAAGAACCCCGTCATGTTTGTCGTCGAAGTAGGGGCGGCTGTGACGACGGCATTCGTCGTGAAGGACGCGATTACGGGTGCAGGTGGCGTTTTCTTTGGGGCTCAGATTGCGTTTTGGCTGTGGTTTACGGTCGTCTTTGCCAACTTCGCAGAAGCGATGGCGGAGGCACGCGGCAAAGCCCAAGCGGACGCGCTGCGCAAAACAAAGACGGACACGATCGCGCGGAGGCTTCTGCCCAATGACAGGTTCGAGATGGTACCTGCATCAAAGCTGCGGAATGGGGATATCGTCTATTGCGAGGCCGGCTATCTGATTCCGGGGGATGGGGAAGTTATCGAAGGCGTCGCCAGCGTCGATGAATCGGTGATCACGGGTGAGAGCGCTCCGGTCATTCGCGAGTCCGGAGGCGATCGGAGCGCGGTGACGGGCGGCACGAAGGTTTTGTCTGACCACATTAAGATTCGAATCACTTCGGATCCGGGTGAGACGTTCCTAGACCGCATGATCGCTCTGGTGGAGGGCGCTGTACGCCAGAAGACTCCCAACGAGATCGCCCTCAATATCTTGATCGCGGGCCTGACGCTGATCTTCCTCTTGGCGGTCGCAACGCTACCTCCGTACGCGACCTATTCAATTCTTGCGGTTGGCAGCGGCACCGTCCCCTCTGTGGCGGTGCTCGTCTCGCTGCTGGTCTGCTTGATACCCACAACGATCGGCGGCCTACTCTCTGCAATTGGTATCGCAGGGATGGACCGCGTCATGCAGCACAACGTGTTGGCGATGAGCGGGAAGGCGGTGGAGGCGTCGGGCGACATAAATACGCTGCTGTTGGACAAGACGGGCACCATTACCTTGGGAGATCGCCAAGCGGTCGAATTCATTACGGTGGACGGTGTGAGCGAAGGCGAGCTGGCCGACGCCGCTCAGCTCTCGAGCCTTGCCGATGAAACGCCGGAAGGCCGTTCGATCGTGGTCCTCGCAAAGGAGAAGTACAATCTTCGCGGGCGCGAGGTCGCCGAAAAGGAAGCCGAGTTCATTCCCTTCTCCGCCTATACGCGCATGAGCGGCGTCGACATGGGCGGCCGTCGATTGCGAAAGGGCGCAACGGATGCGATTGCGCAGTTTGTGAAGGAAGCGGGTGGAAGCGTACCGCCGGCTGTCTCGGAGATTGCCGATCGAATTTCGAGGAGTGGTGGTACGCCGCTGGCGGTGGCGGACGGCAGGAAACTTCTGGGGATCGTTCATCTCAAGGATATCGTGAAGGGCGGTATGCGGGAGCGCCTGGCCTCGCTGCGCGCCATGGGAATCCGCTCGGTGATGATTACCGGGGACAATCCGTTAACCGCCGGGGCAATCGCGCAAGAAGCCGGTGTCGATGACTTCCTTGCGCAGGCGACTCCCAAGGACAAGCTCGAATACATCAGGAAGGAGCAGCGCGAGGGGCGCCTGGTCGCGATGACGGGTGACGGCACGAACGATGCGCCCGCGTTGGCTCAGGCAGACGTCGGTGTCGCCATGAATACCGGAACTATGGCGGCGAAAGAAGCCGGCAATATGGTGGACCTCGATAGCAACCCGACGAAGCTGATCGAGATCGTAGCCATCGGCAAACAATTGTTGATCACCCGCGGTGCGTTGACAACCTTCTCGATTGCGAATGATGTGGCGAAGTACTTTGCGATCATTCCAGCGATGTTTGCGTCCATCTATCCCGAATTGAACGCGCTGAATATCATGGGCCTGCATTCTCCACAGAGTGCCGTACTTGCCGCAGTGATCTTTAATGCGGTGATTATCATTGCATTGGTTCCTTTGGCGCTTCGTGGTGTGCGGTACAAGCCTGTCGGGGCTGGCCAGATGCTGACGCGCAATCTGTTGATCTATGGCCTGGGCGGGATCATCGTTCCGTTTCCCGGAATTTGGCTGATCGACAAGATCCTGGTTGCGATGCACCTCGCGTGAGGGAGGAAGCGATGCTGAAAGAACTGGGCCCCGGCCTGCGATTGATGGTCGTCTTCACGATCCTTACGGGTTTGGTGTACCCCGTCGTGATGACGGGAATCGCGGAGCTCATCTTCCCAAAACAAGCGAGGGGCAGCTTGGTCAGCGTAAATGGGAAAATCGTGGGTTCGAGCCTCATTGGCCAGCCGTTCACGAAGCCGGAGTACTTTTATCCTCGGCCTTCGGCCGCAGGAAGCGGTTACGACGCGACCTCCAGCGGCGGCACGAACCTGGGTCCCACCAGCGCGAAGCTTCTCCACGGAACGACGAAAAAGGACGATAAGGGAAACGAGGTCGTTGATTTCGACGGCATTGCCGATCGCATCGTGCACTACTGCGTCGATAACGATATGCCGTACGAATCATCGGTACCCCTGGACCAGTTCAAGGATTCTCAGGGGAACCTGGATGACGTAAAGCTGATCAAGGCGTTTAATGATGACAAGACGCCGTTGGTCTTCAAGGCAAAGACGCCGATTCCATCGGACGCCATCACGGCATCAGCGTCAGGATTGGACCCGCACATCAGCCCTGCGAACGCGGAGATACAGGTTGCGCGCGTCGCCAGGGCCCGAGGTGTCGATGTGGAACAGATCAGACCGTTGATCGTGCAGTCCACCGAGCGGCCAGGCTGGGGCTTTCTCGGCGAGCCGGGGGTCAATGTGCTGATGCTGAACATCGCAATGGATGAGCGATTTCCGGTTTCGAAATAGCGCGTACTGGTTTCGGCGTTTGCGGACCGGAATTGCAGGGCGGCGACTCCTTAAGGGGAAGCCCGACTCAAGGAGTTGAATTACCGCGTCAAACTTCTGATCTTTTTCGCTTGTGCGCTCGCAGTGTTTCTTGTCCTCGATGTTGGGTATTCCGCGCTCAATACAATCTCCCGCCTGAACGTGGTAGAGGCTGAACGTGACGAGTGGCAGCGGCCGGTCGAGATTTTGCAGGCATTGGAGCTTCGGCCCGGCAACGTCGTGGTGGACCTCGGATGTGGCTCGGGATACTTCACGCTGAAGCTCTCGTCACCAGTCGGCGGAGACGGCCGGGTTATTGCAGAGGATATCCGCAGGTTGCCGCTAATGTTCCTCTGGCTTCGGACGATCTCGCGACGGGAACACAACGTTGAGATCGTATTCGGCGAACCAGTGGATCCGCATCTACCGGCGCACGTGAACGCGGTGCTAATTTTGAATACCTATCACGAGGTCAGGGATGCGCGGTCGATTCTTGCGCATGTATCCGAATCGTTGGTTGCCGGAGGTCGGCTCGTTGTGGTGGATCGCTGGCCGAGGCCGATAAGCGCGGGCGCCACGGGGTTGGCCAGCCATGAAGTGTCGGCGGAGCAGGTCGAGAGGGACCTTCATGAAGCACAGTTTGAGATCGTGAGCCGTCAAGATCAGTTTATCGAGAAGGATCCCGACGATGAGGCCTGGTGGCTTATCGTGGCGCGCAAGCCGTAGGCACGTCACCGCGTTCCCGCGCCCGGGCACGTTCACCTCCTGGCAAGCCCGGGGTGAACGAGGCATCCGCGGCGACAGGGAGTGACTTCAGTGGCAGGAACGAAGGCGCCTCAGATTCAGGGAAAGGTCGTGGTTCATCCGAGCTCTCCGCGTCCGCCGCGTCGGGTGCGGGTCGAGGGACTGTTTTCTGCGGACCTGTTGGTGCCTTCGCTGAAGCAGGCGTTTGTGATGCTGCGGCCGGACCTGTAGTGGTCGAACCCCGTGATGTTCGTGGTGGAGATCGGGGCGTTTTTGACGCTCTTGTTCGTGATCCAGGCGCTCTTTGCGGGCTCGTCGAGCCAGGTGCCGGTGACCTACTTCATCGCACTGGATGCGTGGCTCTTCCTCACGGTTCTGTTCGCGAACTTCGCCACGGCAGTAGCCGAGGCACGGGGTCGTGCGCAGGCCGAATCCTTGCGCAAGACCCGGCAGGATACGCCCGCCCATCGTCTGCGCGGGGGGATCAACGGGACGGTGGAGGAGATCTCCTCGGCCGCGCTCATAGCGGGGGATCTGGTTCGGGTCTCGGCCGGGGAGCTGATTCCGGGAGACGGGAGATCGTGCGCGGGACGGCGGCGGTGGATGAGTCGGCGATCACGGGCGAGTCCGCGCCGGTGATTCGGGACTCGGGAGGCGATCGCTCGGGGGTGACGGGCGGGACGCTCGTGCTCTCGGACGAGATCGTGGTGCGCATCACGGCGCGCGCGGGGGAGTCGTTCCTGGACCGCGTGATTGCGCTGGTGGAGGGGGCGGTGCGTCAGCGCACGCCGAACGAGATCGCGCTGACCCTCGTGCTCTCGGCCTTTACGTTGATCTTCCTGATCGTGGTGGTTCCGCTTTGGCCCATGGCCTGGAACGCAGAGCAGTACATGATGGGGTACCTGGGAATCACGGAGCCGCTCAAGAGCCTGGGCACGGATGTGCCGACGCTGGTGGCGCTGCTCGTGTGTCTCATCCCGACGACGATTGGTGCGCTGCTCGCTGCGATCGGCATCGCAGGCATGGACCGGGCGCTGCGGGCCAACATCATCGCGAAGAGCGGCAAGGCCGTGGAAGTGGCCGGGGACGTGGACACGGTGCTTCTCGACAAGACCGGGACGATCACCTGGGGCAATCGGCACGCGACGAAGTTCCTGCCGGTGGGGGGC
>DATFYN010000702.1:0-5782 GCA_035315025.1 Myxococcota bacterium | reverse complement strand
ACGCGAGTCAGGAGCCTGGGAACAGGGACCGCGATCGGTCGCGGTCGGCCGACCCACCCTTTTTCTCCAGAGCCAACGACCGAATTAGATTGTAGACGTGCGACCTCACGAGATCGAGCCGCCGCGCGGTCTCGGCGATGTTCCAGCCGGTGTCCTGGAGCGTCTTCTCCACAAGCTCGCGCTGGAACGCGAGCGTTGCCTCGTGAAATGTGGGAGGACCGCTGCTTTCTGTGCGGCGACTCGCAGTCGGGAATACGTGGTGCAGCTCGATTCGCTCCGCGCGCTCAGCCGCGGCACGGATGGCCGCGGCCTCGAGTGTGTGCTCGAGCTGTCGCACGTTGCCCGGCCAGTCGGCCGTGCGGATCGCGAGCAGCGCAAATCCGCTCACGGCAAGGCGCGGGAGATCGTGCCGATTGCACACCACGTTCGCGAGGTGCGTGACCAGAGGAGGGATGTCGTCCTTGCGTTCCGCAAGCGGGGCGAGGCGGATTGGCAGCACCTGTAGGCGATAGAAGAGATCCTCGCGGAACCTCCGCTCCCGAACCGCCTCTTCGAGGTGCACATTGGTTGCCGCGACAAGGCGGACGTCGGCTCGCGTCGGTGTTGCGGCTCCGAGTGGGTAATACTGCTTCGAGTGGAGGAGCTGAAGGAGCTTGGCCTGGGCCACCATGGGCAGTTCGCCAACCTCGTCGAGGACCAGGGTCCCACCCTGCGCCGCGGCCACCTTGCCCGGGGTGTTCCTAGTCGCCGTCGAGTGGCTTCTTGCGAGCGCGCCGAAGAGCTCGCTCTCGAGAAGCGCCTCGGGGATCGCGGCGCAGTTGAGTTCGACGAACGGCCCGGTCGCGCGCGGGCTGTTGTCATGGATGATGCGGGCGAGCTGGCTCTTCCCGGTGCCCGACGGTCCAGTGAGCAGCACGTTCACGTCAAGCGGCGCGGCAAGCATAGCCTGGCGGATCGCCTCGGCGATGGCAGCGCTGCGGCCTACGAAGCCGTCGAGGCGGTAGCGTTCTCGCAGCTTGGTTGTCGCATCGCTGGACGCATCGGCTCGCCGGTGGGCGAGCAGACGGTCCGCTAGCGGAGCAAGGTGCCGCGCGAGGATCTCAGCATACCGGCGGTGCTCCTCCGAGAATGCTCCCGGTGCCGCGCCGCGCTGGAGATACACTACGCCGAGTCCAGCGTCTCCACCGATGGGGGCACAGATCACCGCCTCGATGCCCCGCGCCCGCACGCTGTCGAGGTGGCTGAAACGCTCGTCGAGGAAGGCCGAATGCGTGACAATCGTCTCCCCCGTAGCCAGCGCCTTGGCAATGATGCCCCGCGAGATGTTCGCGCGGATCTCGTCGATCTCGCGGGGCGTGCATGCACGTGCGATCCACCAGCCCTCGCTGGCGCCCGCCGACTCGTCTCGCAGTTCGATGTACCCCTGGACCGCGCCCGTGGCCGCGATGACGAGCCCAAGTGCCTCGTCGAGCAGACGATCGGGATCATCGTGCGCGCCGAGCTCGAGCACAGCGCGATAAAGATCTCGCTCGCGGCGAACTTGGAGGAGTTCCGCTTCTAGAAGCGTATCGCTCATGGGTTCCCCCTTGCGCACGCCCCTCGTGGACCACCCGGCAGCATATCACGACGCCGGGACGACGCGGGAAGTCCGGAATGGAGACACTCAGGCCGGGACGTTCGCGGCGCCTCTGCGTCTTCGAGGCGCAGCTCGTGGGAGTGCCATACCACGCCAAAGACATGAGAGCATTCCCGGAACCCCTTGAGCGCGAGGTGGCGCCCCTCGTCGAACACAAACCGCGCCCCTTCCACGCGCCCCCGCAGTTCCGCTGAGACCAGAATCTCGTCGGGCTTCGCCTGATCCGCGATGCGCGCGGAGAGGATCACGGTCCGTCCGAAGTAGCCGCGCGTGCTGCGGATCGCGCACCCACTATGCAGCCCCATCCGTACAGAGAGGAGCCGGTTCCCTCCAGTCTCGTTGCCCCCCGCAAGTGTGCGCTGGATCGCTATCGCACACTCGAGCCCTACCGCCGAGCTCGTGAACGCAAGGAGCACGCCATCTCCCCGAAACTCAAGCTCTTCTCCGCCATAGCGGACGGCCCAACGATGGACCATTTGCCAGTAGCGGTCGATGAGGCCATACGCGGCGTGATCCCCGAGTGCCTCGGTGAGCTCGGTGGATCGCGCGACATCGCTAAAGAGGAGCGTTACGTCGACTGCGGGGGCGAATTCGCGCGCCGCGCCAGCGAGACGGCTTTCCGTCCACATCGAGGTGGCGCCGGAGCTCTGCATGCCTGTCGCTGAAAGCAACGATTGTGCCGACGCACACCGACGAATGGAGCCGGCTCGGTTCTTCCCGGGGAAGGCACGTCCAGTGGCGGCGACATCGGTGGTGCGTAGGCGTTGCCTGGAGTGAACACTCGGCCGCATCCACTACGTGCCTCTCGCCCCGGCGAGTCCCTAGGCGCTCCGGGCGAGGCCGCCGGGAAGGACGCGCCGCAGGAGGTGCCAGAGGATCAACCGCCTTCGCTTCTTCTCGACACGCTGCTGGATCATCCAGAGCGCATCGCGTCGAGCGCGTGGAAACTCGACCCCGAGGCGATGATCGATCGCCAGCTCGAGCTCCTGGCGTCGCAACCACTCCTGCTGCTGCTTCGACGGAGCTTCCGGCTGATCGGTGTAGAGCTCGACGATCCGCCGATCGTACTGCTCATCCGAGAGTCGACGTCCGTAGCCCAGATCGTTTCCCATGGGGTCCCCGTCGACTCTTCTCCACCTGCTTCACGATCCTCGGGTCCGTCAGGACGATTCGTTCGTGGGGCTCAAGATCGAAGAGCGTCTTGTAGGCATGGCGATCCATGGTGTTGGCCATTTCCGACTGGAACGAGAGCGTGATCTCGTCGAAAGCGTCCGCGAACTCCGACGCGCTCATTTCGTCGTTCTGATAGGCGGCCTCGGGCTTGTGGCGTGCCTTCTCGGTCTTTCCTCGGATCTGCTTTGGGTTTCGCGACAGGGGCCGGTCGAGCATCGGGCCGAGATTGAACTCCGCCATGTGCATGAATAGCGCGAGTTGGAGGTCACTCGCGCCCGCCGCCTCCTTGGCGCTTCGAACCCCGCTCCGCATTCATCGGGGCTGCCCCCTGATAGATTTCGAGCTCGCGGCGGATGTACTGGTAGTCGAGCTTGTGGGCCTCCTCGCGGGCCAGGCCGGCGGATCGGCGGGCCGCCGCCTTCGGCACGCACGCGGGCAGGTCGCCGCTCACACCGCTGTACTGCCGGAAGGGAGAACTGCACGGCCAAACGCCGACTCGGCCATAGGTGCCGAACAGCGTTTGAGAGATGGAGTACCCCCGCGCGCCGCTGACGAGGATCCAAGCGGGCAGCAGGATCCGGTTCGCGGCTTGGTGACACACGCCGTTTACCAGATAGCAGCAGATACCGGCCTTCTCGTCGGGCTGGGCGATGGAGTTGGCGCGTTGAGTGCTGCCCGTGGCCTGCCGGAGGACCGTCCCCCCCGAATAATTACCTCCCCAGCACTTCCAGGTCGCAGCGCCCGTACCGCACCGGCCGAGGGGTGGTCTCCTCGGGAGGCGCCTCGAGCATTTGCTGCGCAGTCCATGCCGCCGTCAGATGGGCGGTCACGTGGACATGGAGGAGCTGTTATAGGTGGGTGCAATCGCCGTACGCAGAGCAGAGTAGGGTCGGGACCGGGCTTGGATTACGGGCCTCGGCGCAGAGCAGCACCGGGCAAAAGACGTAGTGCCACAAAGACCCACACGAGGAAGGGTCAGCGTGACGCTCTGGCTCAGCACTAGCGCAAGCGGCGCGCTTCGTCGAGCGAAAGATCGCGTCGAAGATGACCTCGCGCCATAACTCTAGGTTCGCTTGGCAAGATCACCACTCAAGTGACTGTTGAAGCGATGCTGAAGGAGGATTTCTTCCACCGAGGCCGAACGCGCCGCGCCGCGCCCGGACGACCGCCCGCAGACCAAAGCGGGCGACCTCTCGTCGTGGCATAGTGGTGGGCGGGCGGCGCGCAGGTGAGCGCTGATCCGTTAGACCCGCAATAGAAGAGAGGATCTTCGCATCGTGTCCCGAGAAGAACAATTGCTCCGCACAGCATTCCTGCTGGGAGCGCTCACAGACGCTCTCGCGTTGATTCCAATGCTGTTTCCTCCGATGACCAAACTGCTGTGGGGCTTCCAACCGGAGTCCGGCCCCTATTCCTTCGCCATCGGATACGCTGCTTCTCTCATGTTCGGCTGGATGCTTCTCTTGCTCTGGGCGTATCAGCGCCCGCTCGAGCGCCGCTTCGTCGCCGCGCTCACGGTCTTCGTGATCTATGGTCTGGTCGCAACCGAGGTCGTAGCCGTCCTGCAAGGTCAGATGGCACTGTGGCGCATGATTCCGACGTGGTGCCTTCAAGCCTTCCTCCTTCTGCTGTTTGCAAGTGCCTACCACTTCCCGATGGTGCGGCGATGTCTCCGGCTCGCCGAATAGAGTGCTCTCTGCAACTCGCGTTCCAGGTCCATGGTCGGATCATTGGCCGGTACCGCCCACATGCGGCACGAACACGGCGTGCACCGGCTACGTTCACGAGCAGGCGACAGCTAAGCCGCGATCCGTTAGCCAGCGGCAACAACACGGAACACGGGGATCCGTGCGGCGATCGCCTCGAATTCGGGAAGCGGCGCATCTTTGTCCACTGGCACGTGGGGCCGCGCTCCGGGCGCTCGCTTTAAGTAGGCCTTCAGCACGGGGCCACGCTTCTCCACCGCGATCTCTTCGAGGCGCACTCGTTCGGTCAGTCTGTGACGCAGTAGAGCATGCCCGCCAGCTGCCCGAAGATTCCGAAACCATGCGACGTCGGCGCCAAGCATCGACACGAGGTACCGCTCTCCGTCTACAACAGCCATCACGAGCGGGAACGAGATCAGGTGGCCGGAGCGACGGCCCACCACCTGCAGCGTGACGAGGTAGTTCGGGGCAACGCCGAGGGCATGCACCAATGCCCAGCCTCGGTTGAGCGCCCGAGCCAAGGCATTGGGGCGCCCCGCTCGGTAGAGCCAGCGATGGATGGCTGCAAACAAGGTCAGTGCGCCTCCGTAGCCGGGAATGCTTCGGCGCCCAGGGCGAGCACAATCGGAGCAGTCAGCATCCACAACTCCTGGCCAATCAACAAGACGATGATCATCGCCTCGGCGGTGCGGCTAAATGGTGGGTTCTGGAACTCCTCGTTGTGAATGCCTTGTATCGACACATGGTCACTTTCTAGTCACTCGCGCGGGGGTTTTCCGAAAGGCGGCGAACTCGGGTGCTGTCCTACGCCGAGGGACCTACCGTCTCTGAGCCACCCCGGCCTCCGCCGCGTTATTAATCGCAGCAATCATGGCTTCTAACCGCTCCGAGATTGCCAGTCCGACCTTGAGAATGGCCTGGGCTGTCCCATCCGTGGTTCCGCTTGCCTTTAGAAGATCATCGATCGTTACTTTGTAGTTAATCAACGTTCATCCCTCCGCGATGATTGATGCCCGCACGGCGTTCTTTCCGCCATTCTCCTGGTTACGGGCTCTCCCCGCACCCCGCCGCCATCTCCGCCAGCGGGGGCATCGGGTCCGGGCAGGGAGCGAGGCCCAGCCATCGGCTCCGAGCAACAGGTTGGAGCCTCCCCCTCAATGGGAAACGGCGGACTTTGAGAAGGCGAAGCGCCACAAAGACCCACACGAGAGAGGGTCGGCGTGACGCTCTTGCTCATCACTGGCCTAAGGCCATGCCGATCCTCGGG
>DATFYN010000701.1:0-4441 GCA_035315025.1 Myxococcota bacterium | reverse complement strand
GCGACCTCACGTTTCCGATTGACACTCCGTCGGCTTCCGTCGTAGAAGGGCTTCGCTATTCGGGGATGACGTTCCTCGGGGGCTCTCGGCTTGTCGACGATCGGAGCGCATCCCTCGGCCTTGTGAGCGAAAATCGGGGGTGAGAGTAGCGGGTCGGCCCCGAGCGGGGAGTTCACACTCGCCTCGGGGCCTGGCTCACTCTGGATCCGTCGGCGCTGCTTCGGAGTTGGCCGAGGATGGCGCAAATGAGCGCGGCGGTGTTCCGTCACCCCTCCACCCCTTTGGGCAAAGCCGAGTCTCATACGCACACAAATCGGTGTCGACTATGCGGCTTTAGCCGGCGAGCGTAACACCAACCAACGTGCCGACGCCGTAGGTCACAGCCGCCGCCGCATAGCCTACCAGGAGCTGGCGTCCCGCAGAAAGGGCGACGCCGCGCCCGGTGAAAAGCGAGGTTCCAGCACCGATCACAAGGAGCGCGAGTCCCGAGAGGGCCACGCTCGCGACGATGGCAAACCGATCGGCCGCGATGAAGAACGGGGCGACGGGAAAAAGCGCACCCGCCGCGAACAAGACGAACGACCACCCTGCGGCAGCCCACGCAGAGCCGCCGAGCTCCTCGGGATTGATGCCCAGCTCCTCACGGACCAGGGTATCCAGCGCTCCGCTCTTGTTCGTCATGAGGCGCTCCGCTAGCGCCTGCGCCTGCTCGGCTGGAATTCCCTTCGCCTGGTAGATCAGGGCGAGCTCCTCTTGCTCCTCTTCAGGGGACGCCGCGAGTTCCGCCGACTCGGTCGTGATCTGCCTTTGGGCGAGCTCACGTGAGCTGTTCACCGAGATCCACTCCCCCATCGCCATGGAACACGCTCCGGCCACAAGGCCTGCGAGGCCCGTGAGCAGGATCGTTCCGCCGCTTGCCGCCGCGCCCGCCATCCCCATCACGAGACTCAAGTTCGATACGAGTCCATCGTTCGCGCCGAGCACGGCCGCCCGGAGCGCATTGCCGCCAAGCGCGCGATGTCGTCCCTCGAGTCGGGCGATCGAGCTGCCCTCCAAACCCGGTTCAGCGCGGGCGACGGCTTGCACGATGCGTGCGTGCGATCGCTCCGCCGCAGGCAGCCCGCCGGCCACTGCCTCGGGCTGGGCGTCGTACTGTGCGCTGTCGCCGCGTTCCAGCGCGTTCAGGGTGGGAAGAACGAATCCCGCCCCAAATCTGCGAGCGAGCCAGGCAAGGGCTCGCGTACGAAAGTCGGGTCGAAGCCCCGGGACCCTGGCGCCGAGACGACGAAGCTGCGCGCGCCAAAACTCCGCATGCGCCTCCTCGAGGGAGGCGAGGCGGCGATAGACATCTGCAAGGTGCGGATCGCGCTCTGTCGCTGCGAGCGTTTGGTAGAGGCTTGCGCTGTCGACCTCGCCCTGCAGGTTCGCGCGGTAGCGGGACGAGGTCGTCGGTGCCCTTTGTCGCCACGGGTTGCCCTCCGAGGAAGTAGACGTTCGAAGCGTATCCTTCCTTGCAGGACTTGTGGCGCACGCAAGACAAACCCGAGTTGCCGCGGCGTGGGATCGAGGTCGGCAGTTTGCGCCGCGCGTCCGGGCTTGTTCGACAGATTCCTTCCCGGGAGCGATGTTACGCTCAGCGGCTCGGCCTGCCTGGACGCGCGTAAGGCGGGATCAATGCCGCGTCACTGAGCCGTCCGGGGCCGAGGAGTGCGGCCGACGGTCTGCGGTAAATGCTGTGGCGTGGCTAAAAAGCGTTGGTGTAGGGCGCGCCTCCCGAAGCGCCGTACCCGAGCTCGCGCAGGAGAAGCGGAAGTAAGCCGTGGGTCCCCAACATTCGGATGCCCTTGTGTTCTTCGGCGCGACCGGCGATCTCGCCTACAAGAAGATCTTCCCGGCGCTCCAATCGATGGTGCGCCGCGGGCGCCTTGATGTGCCGGTGATCGGCGTGGCAAAGGCGGGCTGGGGCCTCGAGCAGCTTCGCGCGCGGGCGCGCGCCAGCTGGGTCGAGCACGGCGGGGGTGTCGACGAGGGCGCCTTCGCAAAGCTCTTGGCGCTCCTGCGCTACGTGGACGGCGACTACAACGATTCCGCCACGTTCGACGCGCTCCGCAAGGAGCTCTCCGGCGCAGTAAGACCCGCCCACTATCTGGCGATTCCACCCAGCATGTTCCCGACGGTGGTCGAGGGTCTCGCGAAGTCGTCTTGCTCGCGCGGAGCACGCGTGATTCTTGAGAAACCCTTTGGGCGCGATCTCGCCTCGGCACAGGCGCTGAACCGCACGCTGCACACGGCATTCGATGAGTCGGCGGTGTTCCGAATTGATCACTACCTCGGCAAAGAGCCGGTCCAGAACATTCTTTTCTTCCGCTTTGCCAATACCTTTCTCGAACCGATCTGGAATCGAAACTATGTGCGGAGCGTGCAAATCACGATGGCAGAACAATTCGGCGTCGCCGGGCGCGGGCGTTTCTACGAGGAGGCCGGCGCGATCCGCGACGTCGTCCAGAACCACATGCTTCAGGTCGTGGGCTTCCTCGCCATGGAACCACCGACGGGCACTTACGCCGAGGCGATCCGCGATGAACAGGTGAAGGTCTTCCGATCGGTCCCTCCGCTGCAGCCGAAAGACTTGGTGCGCGGCCAGTTCCGGGGCTATCGCAAGGAGCCAGGAGTAGCTCCCGACTCGCGGGTCGAGACCTTCGCTGCCGTCCGTCTCGCCGTAGAATCCTGGCGTTGGGAGGGCGTGCCCTTCTTCATCCGCGCGGGGAAGTGCCTCCCGGTGACCACGACGGAGGTGCTCGTCACCCTGCGCAAGCCACCCCTCGCGAAGTCGTTTCCCGACTATGGCAACTACTTTCGATTCCGCTTGAGCCCGGAAGTCGTGATCGCCGTCGGCGCCCGCCTGAAACAGCCCGGAGAGGCGGCCACTCCCACCGAGAGCGAGCTTTCGTTCCTCCACCACCCGGGCGGCGACGAGATGGACGCCTATGAGCGCCTGCTCGGTGACGCAATGGAGGGCGATGCGACACTCTTCGCTCGTCAGGACGCGGTGGAAACAGCGTGGTCGATCGTCGAGCCGATTCTCGGGAACGTCACACCGGTCTCGATCTACGAGCCGGGAACCTGGGGACCCCGAGAAGCCGATAGGCTCACCTCCGAGGTGGGTGGATGGCACTCCCCGGCCGCTTCTCCCTGACCGGTACGCCTCTGGCTCGGCCTCGCGACGAATGGTACTCGGAGGGCGGTTCACCGAGGCGCGAGCGCCCGCAGATTTCATCTGCACGACTTGTCGAACCGGAGCTCGAGGCTCGCTTGTCCATTCACACTGCCCGGCGTCGATTCCCGTCTCGTGAGAGAGACTCCGTGGAGCCCCTGCCCGAGCGCACAGGAACTTACGCCGAGATCTGCCTTTCTGACTGAATCCGCGAGCTCGGCTACGCCATTTTGGCGCTCCTCCCGGAGAATCCCGCCGGTGGACTCCGCTCGCGCGAGGGGCGCTCGAGCCTCACGGCGGGAGCCACCAAGCAAGGCCTGTACGGCGAAATGTGCCCGATGTCCGCGACAATCCACGCGCTCGTCGCTACCCATAGGGGCTTGCCGGTCGCCGCCACGGCCGGTCGAAAAGGAGCCCCCATGAAGCTCGGCCTGATGCTCGGCTACTCCGGCCCGATCCCTACGGTCCCGATCGATCTCGTGAAGGAGGCCGAGCGCATCGGCTATGACTCGGTGTGGACGGCGGAGGCCTATGGCTCCGACGTCTTCTCGCCGCTGTGCTGGGTGGGGGCCCAGACCACGCGAATCAAACTTGGCACGGGCGTGATGCAGCTCTCGGCACGTACGCCGGCATGCGTCGCCATGACGGCCGCTACGATCGACCACCTTTCGAACGGACGCCTCATCCTCGGTATTGGTGTCTCGGGTCCCCAGGTGGTGGAAGGGTGGTACGGTCAGTCCTTTCCCAAGCCGCTGGCGCGGACGCGAGAGTTCGTCGCGCTCGTGCGTGAGATGCTCGAGCGCAAGGGTCCAGTGACCTTCCACGGCGAGCACTATGAGCTTCCGCTGCGGGGTGGAAGCCGCCTCGGCAAGCCGCTCAAGCTGATCGTGCATCCCAAGCGCAGCCACATTCCCATCTACATGGGGGCTGAGGGACCGAAGAACGTAAAGCTCGCGACGGAGATTGCGGACGGCTGGCTCCCGATCTTCTACTCGCCGTATCGCAACTACGTGTACGCCGATTCCCTGAAGGATCTACGACCAGAGTTTGAGATCGCCTGCACCGTCACCGTGATTCTCCACGACGACGTGAAGCAAGCGCTCAGCATGGCCAAGCCGTACATCGCCTTCTATATCGGCGGCATGGGGGCCAAGGAGAAGAACTTCCACCTGGACTTGATCGGCCGCTTCGGTTTTGCAGAGGAGGCCCGGCGGGTGCAAGAGCTTT
>DATFYN010000700.1:0-4158 GCA_035315025.1 Myxococcota bacterium | reverse complement strand
ACGCGCGATATGAGACCGCGAGCGCTCTCGATCACCGTGTTCGGATCGAGATCCGCTGCGTTCTTCTTCGCTGCTTGATACAAGCCCCGGAAGTACGCCGCGTCTTGTTCATCGAGCGTGAACGTGATCTTGATCGGCTTGTGGGTCGACATGGGTCGAGCCTCCGGGTGGCGGGTGCCGCCGCAGGCGGCCACTCTATCAGTACCGCATGTTCTCGATCAAGCGTTCGGGCGAGCGCTCCCATTCACCCTCCCAGCGCTCGACCACGGTCTCGCCGGGGCTCTTGCCCCGCTCGAGCTGCGCTTGGACCGCGTCCAAGAGCACGCGTTCGTCATGTCCGGTGGTGTCTCGATGCCCGATCCGGCGCAGACCTTCTGCAGCGATCGCGACGAGCTCTCGCGCAAGCTCAGCGATCGCGCGCCCACCCAGCCGCGCGCGAAGGCCTCGACGCGCCACCGCGTCAAAGGCCTGCTCGCGCTCCACCGGACCCCATTCGCGCACGAGGTCGAAGGCCGTCCGGCAGGCGTGAGCGTCGTAGAGCAGCCCCTTCCAGAGCGCGGGAACCGAGCACAGGAGGTCGGTCGGTACCGCGTCGACCACCCGCACCTCGATCAGCCGCTTCAGTCGCACGTCCGGGAAGAGCGTGGTGAGGTGCCGATCGAAGTCTGCGAGTGTGGCACGCAGCCCCTGATACCCCTCTTGCATGAAGCTGCGGAAGGTGACGCCGCGCAGTGGAAAATACTGTCCATCGCGCACGATGAAGAACATGGGGACGTCGAGCGCCCACTCTGCGTAGCGGGTGTAGCCGAAGTCTGGTTCGAACACGAAGCCGAGACCACCGCAGCGATCTGGATCGGTATTGCGCCAGATATTCATCCGGCGCGAAACGAACCCTGAGGCCTTGCCGCACGCAAGACTCGAATTCGCGTAGAGCGCGGCGACGATCGGTGTCACCCCAAGCGCCGTCCGCATCTTCGAGACCATGTCGGCCTCGTCTGCGTAGTCGAAGCTCGCCTGCACGCTGGCCGTGGCGTGCATCATGTCGAGCGCCAGTGTTCCGTGCGACGGGAGATACTCCCGCATGATCTCGTAGCGTTTCTTCGGCATGCGCGGCAGCTCGGAGGTCTCGTGAAGGGGCTGGGCGCCGAGGGCGAGCCACGCGATCCCAAACGGCTCCGACACGCGCTTCACGAGGGCGAGATGGGCGCGGAACTCTCGCGCCGTGTCGTGAGCCGTCCCGAGGGGCGCACCCGAGAGCTCGAGCTGGCCGCCGGGCTCGAGGGTGATGCTGGCGCCCTCGCCCTCAAGGGCGATCAGCTTTCCGTCCTCCTCGACCGCGGCCCAGCCGGTGTGCGAAACCAGGGCCCGCAAAACTGCAGCAATGCCGGAGGACCCTTCATAGGCCACAGGACGGCAGGTCGGGCCGAGGGACAGCTTCTCGTTCTCGACGCCGACACGCCAAGCCGTGGGAGCCTTCTCGCCGCTTTTGAAGTAGGCCACAAGGTCGCCCATGCTCCGAATCGGCCGGTCGAGCTCGCTCGTCGCGCTGCGGTCCAGCGTCACGGCTTCCCGCCCTCCGGATAGAGATCGGGGTGAAGGAATGGAAGGAGGGCACACAGCACGGCGTGCCTTGCGTATTCGGCGCGCGTCAGCACGCCCAGGGAAAGGCGTCCCACGTTGCCCAAGGTCATGGCGGAGGGCACGCCGGGCACCTCTCCGCGCCGGGCCTCCCAGAGCTCG
This sequence comes from Myxococcota bacterium, assembly GCA_035315025.1. GTDB lineage: Bacteria > Myxococcota_A > UBA9160 > UBA9160 > UBA9160 > UBA9160. The sequence continues at coordinate 2,418 of DATFYN010000700.1, read as the reverse complement.
TCGAACAGCTGACCGATCGGCTCGCGGCCGGCGGCAGCGGTCCTCGAAACCTCGGGTGGATAGGCAAAGCCCGAGGAAAGGCCGATGGAGACCCGGGTGCCATCGGTGAGGGCGGCGCAGCCGACGTTGAGCGGGCCACCGGGCGCCCCCGCGATCTCGACGAGACCGTCCTCGATCCCGACCGCGAGATCACACTCTGCGGCCTGTAGCGCAGCGAGCGCGCGATTGCGGGCGCCCCCCACGATCTCGTCGAAGCCCAGCGGCTGGTCGGGAACCTCGCTCGCCACCTGCATGCCGCTCACCTCGACGCCGCCCGCGTAGGCGGACAAGGCAGCGCGCACCGCAGCGATCTTCGGGCCATTGGTCGACCCGACCCGCACGCGACGCAGCCCGGCGAGGGGCCCGGGGACGCGGCTCATGGGGTGACGGCCTCGGCCAGGAAGCGCTGCAGAAAGCCCCCGAGGCCTTCCACGAGTTCGCGCTCGGCCGCGAACGGGAACGTCATGCAGGGACCCTCTTTCTTGCCCGCGTGGAAAGGTCCGACGAGGGTGATCTCCCCGTGGCTTTTCACGGTGACGATGCCGAGGTGTCTGCCTCGCCGGATCTCGAACTCGACGGCGCGGATGTGTTTGTCATCAAGCCGTGTCGGGCCAAGCTCGATGCGCAGGTGGGGAGCTCCGCTCGCCGCCGCTGCCGCGTGGAAGCCGTCGAGCGCCTCGGCGACGGCCGCCCGCAGCGCGTCGGCGCGGCGATGCGCTTCTTCAAGAGCCGCTCGGTGCGCGGCTTCCTGAGTCCCCACATGCCGGCCAATCTCTTCGAGGCGCTGGCGCAGCTCCCCCAAGGACGGGGGCGGCGATGACATGGAGGAGGGGGCAGTCATCCATTCGATGCTCGCACAGTTGGCCGTTTGTGGCAGCCGACGTGGAGGCGTCCGACGTCTCACCCTGCGCGCAGGCGCCGCGGTTGGAACTTACAGGGCGTCGTCGACTGCGACGAACTGGCTCGAGCGCAGGCCCGCGAGCAAGGTCTCACGCGCGCTGCGGAACTGCTTGTCCCCGGTAACCGACCCCAGCACGACGGTGCGTCCGCGCAGCTGCGCGGGGTTCACGAACTCACCGTCCTTGGTGATGCGGAAGCAGACATGGGGACCGGTCGCGAGGCCTGTCTGGCCGACGTACCCGATCACCTGCTTCTGGCGCACCACGGTCCCGACGTGCAGTCCCTTGGCAAAACGCGAGAGGTGGGCGTAATAGGACACGTAGCCGCTTTCATGCTGGATCTTGATCAGCTGGCCGTAGCCCCCGGCCCAGCCCATCTCCATCACCTTACCGTCGCCCACCGCCCAAAGGGGTGTCCCGAGCGGCGCTGCGTAGTCGATGCCGGGGTGCGGCCGCGTGTACTTCAAAATGGGGTGAAACCGCGCCCTCGAGAACGTCGAGCTCACCCGGGTGTACTGGAGCGGTGCGGCCAGGAAACTCCGCTGCACCGGCGTGCCATCGGGGCGGTAATAGCCGCCGTGGCCGGGATCGGTCTGGTAGTAGATCGCGGTGTGATCCCCACTCGCACTCGCGTAGTGCGCGGCAAGGATGCGACCCGGCCGCACATAGTGCTCGTGCCCCCGCGCGTCCATCCGGTACAGGCGCTCGTAGAGGATCTGGAACTCGTCCCCGCGCTGCATCCCGCGGGCGAAGTCGACGTCGTAGGCGAAGATGTCCGCAAAGTCGTGCGCGAGCGACGGAGCCTCGCCGAGCTCCTGGATCACGTCATAGAGATTGGAGTTGACGATGCCGGCGAGGCGCGCCGTGCGACGAACAAAGTCCCCACCCTTCTTTTCCGTGACCAGGCGCGAGCCCTCGCGGAACACCCGGTACTTCTCGTGGGTCACCGATTCGTAGCTGAGCTCGACCACTCCCCCACTGCGACCACGCACGATCGTGTAGCGGTCGCCGGGGTGCGAGCGCCGGAAGTCGAAGACCGAAGCCATCTCCCGCGTCAGCAGATCCACCGTGGTGGGGCTTAGGCCCTCGCGGTGCAAGGCGGCGGCCACCGAGACACCGGACTCGATCGTCCCCGTCACGATCCGGGGCGCAGGCGGCGGGCCACACGGAACGGCAGGGGAAGGGGCCTCGGCAGGTGCCGCGCCCGGCACGGTCGGCTCTTCCGCGAGGGGGAGATTGGCGAAATCCACCCAGCCCAGGAGTCCCGGGACGGACTCGCTCGGCAGGAGCAGCGGGGGCACGAGTTCGGAAGCCGTGGGGACGGGAGGCCGCGTCCGGGCGGCGATCCCCACCACCGGAACAGCGAGGAACGAGGCGAGGAGCGCTAGGTAGAGCCCGCGGTGCTGCATGCGTGATTCGTTTCTCCTGCGTGCTCCCTGCGCTCCTTTCGCGGCGGGTATACTCGCCAAGGAGCATGCAG
>DATFYN010000699.1:0-9432 GCA_035315025.1 Myxococcota bacterium | reverse complement strand
CAGGGGGGCGGCGTCCCTACGAGCCGCCGCAGATCCGGCTGATCGAGCTCGACGTCATGGCGAGCTTCCCGGACAACTGCAAAATGGATGTCGGCACCGGCGGCTTCGGTGGTGCGGCCGGTTCATGCCAGCAATCCAGCCAGCCAACCGTCATGTGCCTGAACATCGGAAGCTAGCCGTGGCTCGCACACTGCTGCTTGGACTCACGGTTGCGGAGCTCAGGATCGCGATCGAAGTGCCTCCGGAGCTGCGCTGGCGCTGGCCCTCGGGTCCTCTCCAGCGCTTCGCCTCGTCCGCCGACTCCGCGCACGTGCACGTGGGCGTGCGCGTGGGACGCGCCAACCCGCCTGCAGCCGAGGCGCTCCGCTACGACTCCGGCGGCGGTATTTTCGACGTCGCGCAAGTCGGCCGTGACTGGGTGATCGCGCTCCGAATCCAGGGTCGACTCCAACGCTTGGCGCGCTTCGACGCGGAGTTTCGCAGCGGCGAAGTCGTGGTCGATCCCCAGTCATTCTACGCGCGAGAACGCCACTATCCTCTCGCCTATCCCCTCGACGAAGTGATCTTTCTGCACCGGCTGGCACGAGAGGGAGGGCTCCTCCTGCACGCCTGCGGAGTGGTGCGCGGCCGCGAGGCGCTCCTTTTCAGCGGACCGTCTGGCGCGGGCAAGACGACGATCGCACGCCTGATGCAGGGCGCCCCCGATGTGCGTGTGCTGTCCGACGATCGGATCGCAATTCGTTCGACCGAGTCAGGGTTCCGTGCCTATGGCACACCGTGGCACGGGGATGCGCCGCTTTCGCTTTCCGATTCTGCTCCGCTCCGAGCGATCCATTTGATCCATCACGCTTGCGGGATTGAGGCCGAGCCGCTGGGCGGTGCCATCGGAGCGGCGGCGGTTCTGGGCAATTCATTCGCGCCCTTTCACGATCCCGTGTCAGCCGAACGAACCCTCGACTTGGCTGCGAAACTCGCCGCGCGGGTACCCATCCTGCGACTCGGCTTTCCAAAAGACGGGCGTGTCGTTTCGTTCGCGTGGGGCGCTGCGGGGCCTGCCAGGTTGGAGCCCGCCCAAACGACCTCTGTCCCATGCGTGCAGCCGGCTCCTTAAATCCTAGGGTGGCAGCCGGTCGGGTCGTCCGCCCGGAGCTCGTAGAGCTGCTCCGTACCGCCCTCGCGGCAGGCCCGCTTGAGCTCGTCGCACAAGGCTTGTCGATGCGGCCCGCGCTACGACCGGGAGACCGCGTGAGACTCGAGGCGCGCTTGCCGCGACGGGGCGAAATCGTGCTTGCCGTCGCCGGAAAACGCCTCGTGCTCCATCGGGTGCTGCGACGCCGCGGTGAGGCGTGGCTCCTGCGGGGCGACGCGCGCCGCTGCGCCGACGGGTGGATCTCCGCCAGTGACATCCTCGGCGTGGCCACCGTGCGGGCACGCACAGGTGGGCGGGAGCTGGGCTGGAGGCGGCTGGATGGCGGCTCGGCGCGTGCTTACGGCATCATCATTGCGCGGTTTCTGGTTTGGGCCCGTCGGGTGCGCGAACGACTGCGCGCTCCGCGCGCGCGGGTGCACCCCGTGCACCCCTCCCGCAAAGAGGCTAGGGCAATTGCTGGCGCTGTGCGGGCTATACGAGGGGGAGGGAGCCCCGACGACGCGCGCGATCGAACGCGAAGCGCAGCGCAAGCGCCGCGGGGGGAAATGTAACCGTGGCCACGAGCGCGAGGCGTCCGAGTGCCGGGACTGTCTGCGCGAGGCCGGCACCCTCCAGGAGAGCGGCGCGGAAGGCATGCAGCCCTACGGCGAGCGGCACCCAATCCGCGACCGCTCGCAGGGGCGCGGGCAGCAGCGCGACAGGAAAATAGACGCCGCCCAGGATCCCGAAGGCGAATGCCGTAAGCGTTGTCACGACACCAGGCCGACGCAGGACGAGCCAGAGCGCAGCACCGAGGAGGCCGAGGGGGGCGCAGGCGACCAGTGTGGCAGCGAGCGTAACAAGTGCCGTTGCAACGCAGGCCTGCGACCAGGCGATTCCACTCATCCAGCTCCCGGCCCCCGCGTAAATCACTGCCTGGAGGAGTGCGAGCCCGAGTGGCACGACTGTCGCGCCCGCGACGAGCGCTGCTGGCGACACCCCGGCGGCCAAAGCGGGCTCGAGTGTTCCCTCGGCGGCCTCCCGGGCCAGGGCGCCACCCAGTGCACTCAGGGTAGACATCACCATCATGTGCAGCATGAGACCGGTACAAACAAAAGCGAAGTAGCCGCTGGCGGGGAGCGCGCTTCCCCCGCCAGAAGGCACAAGACGGCCCACGAAGTGATAGGAGAAGAGTCCGAAACCGCTCGAGAGGAGCCCGAGGGCTGCCGAAATCCCGTACGTGCGCTGGACCCGCGCGTCCCGGCGCGCCACCGCCGCAAGCTGCCGCGCGAGGCGAGTCATGCGGCGGTCCACAAGCGGGGCGCTTCGTGCAGATGCCCCCCCGTGAGCTCGGCGCTCCGGTCGCCGATGCTCGCGAGCTCCTCCTTGGAATGGGATACCCAGATCACGGTACGCCCCGCAAGCTCGTGTCGGAGAGTGACCAGGATCTCCGTCTGTGAGGCAGCATCGATTCCGCGCAGGGGCTCGTCGAAGAGCAGGACGGGTGGGCGGAGGAGGAGGGCTCGCGCAAGCGCCGCGCGTTGGCGGATCCCGGCCGAGCACCGATCGGCGGGCATGTCGAGGTGGCTGCGGAATCCGAGTCGCTCCGCGAGCTCGTCGATGCGGGTCGCCGCGGCGGCACGGCCGAGCCCTCCGGCCCTCGCGTGGAAGGAAAGGCCGCCTCGAAGATCGAGCCTACGGACCCACGACCCGTCGCCGCTCCCGCACCAGCCGATGCACCCGGATCGCCGAGCACGATCGGCAGACAGGCCCAGCACACGAACCACGCCCGCCGTGGGAAGTAGCAGGCCAGCGATGACTCTGAGGAGCGTCGTCTTGCCGGCCCCGTTCGGCCCACTGAGGCCCAGGACCTCGCCGGGCGGCAACTGAAGCGTGATGGCCCGCAGGACCTCGCGGTCGCCCAAGCGCTGCACGAGCCGATCCAGTCGAATTGCCCCCATACCGGGAGGTTCGGCCCGACGGGGTAAAAGCTGAAGAGAACCGCGGGAGATTCCCCGCGGAGCGTGCACGCAGGCCGGCGGCGTAGAGGGAAGGGTGAGTCGAGATTTGCCCTGAGAGAATTGCGGATTCGCTACGGACACGGGTTAAGCGTAAACTGGAGCGTACCGGGACCTCGCGCACGCATGACCGAGGGCATGCGAGGCGCCTGTGCTCCGAGTTGCGGTCGTGGAGGGGTCATGAAGGCGCTTATCGAAGCCGTCGTACGAGCACTCGTCGACAAGCCCGACGAGGTGCAGATCAAGGAAGTCATCGGGGAGCACGCTCACGTGCTCGAGCTGCGCGTCGCAAAAGAAGACCTGGGCAAAGTCATCGGAAAAGGTGGAGCACACGCATCAGCCATTCGCACCATCATGGCCGCCGCGAGCGGCAAGGAGAAGAAGCGGTACATCCTCGAGATCATTGAGCACTGACTCCGAGGAGGCTCCGCCGCGGCTCGCTGGCCTCTAGTCTGGTAAGGTCGGGTTCCTCGGCCATCACGGATTGAGGCTGCAGGAGATCGTCGTGGCTGCTGGTCCGCTCGCATTCCAAGCTCCCCTTACCGTAGGCGCGCAGATCGAGGCTCGCGCCGCCCACGCGATCGCAGCCGATTCACCTTTCTTGCTCGAGGGAAAGCGTGTCTGGACCTATCGCCGATACCGCGACGAATGCGTGCGCACCGCGCATCTTTTGCGCCGGCGTCTGGGTTCGTGCGACGAGGCGCGACCCGGCCATGTCGCGATCTTGCTTGATAACCACCTTGAACTGCTTGCGCTCTATGGCGCCTGCGGATACTTGGGCTTCACGCTTTTCGGTGTGAATGCGGGGTTACGAGGGGACGCGCTCGCGGGAGTGCTGAACCACTCGCGCGCGCGCCTCGTCGTGCTCGACGAGCGTTACCTTGCTGAGTTTGAGCGGGTCCGCAGCTCGCTCAAGCATGTCGCGGCGGAGAACGTGCTTGTGCGCCGCCATTCCGAGCGCAGCGGCGAGGCGGCGGACGACCTCGAGGCCTGCTTGTCCCGGGAGATCGGAGGCCCCGGCGTTTCCCTCGAGGCACCCGAGGCCACCGTGGTCCCGGAGACGAATCTCATGGTGATCTACACCTCGGGCACAACGGGCTTGCCAAAAGGCATCAACAACAATCACTTCAAGCTGCTTGTCACGGGTTTGGCGGTTTCACGCAATCTCGAGCTCGGCCGCGACGCGGTGGGCTATGCCTGCATGCCGCTCTTCCATTCCAACGCCATCTTCCTCGGATTCTCCCCGGCGTTCTGGGTGGGCGGCAAGCTCGCCCTGCGGGATCGTTTCAGCGCCAGCAACTTCGTGCCGGACGTGTTCAACTATGGCGTCACGTACTGGAACTACGTGGGTGAGCCCGTCCACTACATCCTCGACGCAATCGAGAAGGAATACGGCGGCGACGAGGAGCGCATCTTGAAGGAGGTGGCACGCAATCCCCACAATCACCTGAGGTATGCGGTGGGAAACGGGGCTTCGCCCCCCGACATCGACCGCTTCACCCGATGGCTCGGGCTCGAGGATATGTTTGAGCTCTACGGTTCCACCGAGGCCGCGATCAGCACCTTCCGCAAGAAGACTGACCCGCGGGGGAGTGTCGGGGAAATCACCGAGGACGCGGTGAAGATCCTGAACGAGCGCGGCCAGGAGTGCCCGCCCGCGCGCCTCGGTCCGGACGGCAAGATCCTGAACTATGCCGATGCGGTCGGGGAAATCTGCAGGCTCGCCGCCGACACGGGGCTCTTCCAGGGGTACTTCGATAACCCCGAGGCCAACACCTCGAAGTACCGCGATGGCGTTTACCACTCCGGTGACCTCGGGCATGTACTCGTGCGCGACGGCAAACGCTTCCTGTTCTTCGACGGTCGTACGGATGACTGGATCCGCAAGGACGGGGAGAACTTCTCGGCGGCGCAGGTTGCACGTCATTTGGCCGAACATCCAGACGTGATGCTCTCCGCGGCGTACGGGGTACCGTGTTCAGTTTCCGACGAGCTGGTGATGACGGCGCTCAAACTGCGCCCGGGAGCGACCTTCGATCCCAGGGGATTCTTCGATTTCTGCGAACGCCAAATCGCCGAGGGTGGGATGGACCGCAAGTGGATGCCCGACTTCGTGCGGATTGTGGATGACTTCGAGTTCACGCAGACGCAAAAGATCCTGGTCCGCAGCCTCAAGACACAGCACTTCCATCGAGGACGTCTTGCGGACGCGCCCCTCTATTGGCGGCGCCGCGGAGATACCACCTTCTTGCCCTTCTCCGCACAGGACTTCGAGCGCCTGCGCGCCGAGTTCGTGGCGGCGGAGCGTGCGGATCTGCTCGAGCGGTTCTGATCGCAGCCGTCTGCGGCAACTACGAACTCGAACCCGCCAGTTTCGAGATCGTTCTCGTGTGCGGAACCCCCCAGTAGACACCCTTCGCCATTCCCTGTGTCCCCTTGGCCTGCTGCAGGCCCTCCTGCCGGTTAGAGAGTTCGGCACGCGCCTTGCGCTCCTTCGGTCGGAGGGTGAGCCGGATCACCGAACCCTGGCAGGGCGGAGGAAACATGGAAGCGACCTATTCGGCGGAAGAGCACTTCGAGCGTGGAAAGGACTTGCTCGCGGCGGGGCGAGAGGAAGCGGCTTTCGAACACCTGCGCGCCGCCCACGGGCTGCAGCGCAACAACGCCAAGTACACCTCATACTATGGCCTGTGCCTAGCCCTTGTGGAGCGCCGCTTTAACAAGGCGCTCGAGCTGTGCCGCGCAGCCGTGAAGGAGGAGTTTTTCAATCCCGAGCTCTACCTCAACCTCGCGCGTGTGCACCTCGCCTTCGGTTTCAAGGCCGAGGGTATGCGCTACCTCCGCCGCGGTCTCATGATCGATCCGGGCAATCAGGTAATCCGCGCTGAGCTCCAGAGCTTGGGTCAGCGACGCGATCCGGTCCTGCGCTTCTTGCCCCGGCGTCACATGCTGAATCGCTGGCTCGGCCAGGTACGCCGTCGCCTCGGCGGCGAAGTCGACCCTGTGGCCGAAGAGCGCATGGCCTGAGCCTCTCCACGCGCGAGCATGCAGCGCGTACCCGTTGACTTCACAAGGGCGAAGGCCTACACGTCATCGCGCATTTTGGCCGCCGAGGTGTCGCTGTGGGCAGCGTAATCAAGAAGCGCCGCAAGAAGATGCGCAAACACAAGAAGAAGAAGCTTCTTAAGCGCGCGCGCCACAAGCGAAAGCGCTAGTCCTTCCGCACCACTCCCCCCCCGGCTAGGCGCACGCGCTGCGTGCGCCGCCTCGCGCGTATCCGACGCTCCCCCTCTCCGCCAGGCGTGCGCCGCGTCCGCTCAAAACCCCGAAGTCATCCCTCGGCCCGCAGCTTTGGTGCCCATCGCATTGTTTTTTTTGTGGTTCTTACTTGACGGCGTGGAAAACCGAGTGTTAGCGTGGGCGGCAAGAGTGGCTCTAGAGCCGCGGTTTGCGACTGGAACGGGCTCGTCTGCCGTCAAGTTGCAGGTTCCGGGGTCCGATAGGGGGCATGAGCAAAGCGGTCTCCCTTGCGCCATGCGCGAAGGTGACCGGAGCGATCGTCGCTCACTCGATGCACCCGCGGCGCCGTCGCTGATGAACCGCGGAGCGCGAGACCACGCTCGAGACAAGCAACAGGGGGGGTGACCCAGAATGGCAGCTCGTAAGAAGGGAACGCGGAGGAAGGCCGGCCGCAAGAAGGGCGGGCGCAAGAAGGCCACGCGACGCAAGGGTGGCCGGAAGAAGGGAGCCCGCAAGAAGGGCGGTCGGAAGAAGGCCACGCGCCGTCGTCGACGCAAGGCAGCGGCAGCCCCGATGATGTAGCGGGGGGGCGAGCGGCGCTCGCCTCGAGGCCTTCTTCAGGGAAGGCTCTTCGGACCCCGGCCGGAGCGATCCGGCCGGGGTTTCCTTTTGGCTCCCGGCTGTCTACTTTGCAACCCCGAGAGTCATCCCCCAAACCGCAAAGAGGTCGCGATTCATGGCACGCATCACGATTGAGGACTGCACCGAGCGGGTGCCGAACCGCTTCCACCTGGTCCAAATGGCATCGGTTCGCACCAAGCAGCTCAAGAAGGGCGCTCGTCCGCTCGTGCAGACCGAAGACAACAAAGAAGTGGTGATTGCGCTGCGCGAGATCGCGGCCGGCTATATCCTTCCCGACTATCCCGAACTAAGCGCAGCCGAGAAGTAGAGAGCGGCGCGCGAGGGCGCCGTCCGCTCAGCGCAGGACCTGCACCGGCAGGTGGAACGCGACCTTGGTACCGCGCCCCACTTCGCTCGAGAGCGCGATTCCGCCCTCCAACAGCACGAGCAGGTCGCGCACGAGGGCAAGCCCCAGGCCTGCACCGCGATACCGCGTCGACTCGAGTTCGTCCACCTGGTAGAACTCGTCGAATACGTACTGCTGGTCGTCCGGGCAAATCCCGATGCCCGTGTCCTCGAGCTCACACTCGAGCTCGCCATCTTTCACCGCGGCGCGGATCGTGACATGGCCCTTCGGGGTGAACTTGGCGGCGTTGTCAAGCAACAGAAAAAGAATCTGGTTGAGCTTCGCCAGGTCGGTTCGGAACTTCGGGAACGGCTCCGTCAGATGCTTCTCGATCACGACAGGCTTGTCCCCGAGCGTGTCCTGCACGCTAAAGATCGCCTCGTCGACGACTTCGCGGAAGCTCACCTCATGGATCTCGACCGGGAGCTCGCCTTGTTTGATCCGCCAGAGGTCCAGGATATTTTGCAATGTGCGCAAGAACGCGGTCCCGTCGTCCAGGGCGGAGCGGAGACCGGCCTTGGCACTGTCCGAGAGTGCGTCGTTCTCGTTCGCAAGGACGGAGATCACCGACTCAATGATGCTGTTGAGGGGGGTCCGCAGCTCGCGCGACATCTTCTCGATAAAGTCATTCTTGAGCTTTTCGATCTTGCCGAGTTTTTCCTGGTTGCGGAGCAGCTCGATGTCTTGGGCGAAGAGGGTCTCGGACAGCTTCAAGATCTCGTCGCTCTTTTGGTCTGCGACCCGGTCGATTTCGGATAATCGCTTCTGGAGGACGTCGTTCTCCCGCGACACGCGGGTGTGATCGATGCGGATCGCGGCCACTGCGGCCAGGAGCGCCAGGGACTCGACCGCCGCAAGGCCGATCGGCTGAGGCCCCGCGGCCACGAGGGCGCCCTGCACGCGCCCTTCGAAGCCGAGCGGCAGGACGAGCGTCCCGCCCGTTCCGCGCGCCCCGAGCCCGGGCGTGGCGGGGAGCGTGCGGTGATTGCCCGAGCGCACCACCTCCTGCACGGCTCCAACGAGCTCGGCCGCGGCGCTGCGGGCCTCGGCCGCCTTCGGGAAGCCCGCGGCCGCGCGCAGCCGCAACCCCGGACCCTCTTTGCCGGCGCCCATTCCGTAGACGAGTGCCACGCCGCCGCCCGTGTGCTCCGCCGCGCGCAGGGCGATCGCGCGGAGCGCGCCCGCGAGCCCTTCGCCCTGCTCGCCGGTCGGCGAGGCGCTTGCTGCGCCCTCGACTGCCGCTACGTCGTCCGAACCGCCCGTCACCGAAGCGCCTCCGCCGTCGCCGGCCCCAAGCCGTCTAGAACCGCTCGTCCGCCTCGATCTCGTATTGCTCCAACGGCTTCTCGTCGGGGCCATCGCTGCTCGGCGCAGCGCCCTCGAGTTCGAGCTTGGTCTTGAAGTCGGTCGGGTTGGACGCCGCAGCGAGAGCCGTTTCGACCGAAATCTTGTTGGCGCGCAACAAATCCAGCAGATGCTGATCGAAAGACTGCATCCCTTCCGGTCGCCCGCGAGCGATGAAGTCCGTGATCTGCACGGTCTTGGCGGGGTCCTTGATGCACTCTTGCATCGTGCGCGTGCTGCGCATGATTTCCACCGCCGGCACGCGGCCGTTCTGCTTTTTGTTCGCGAGCAGGCGCAAGGACACCACGGCTTTCAGGTTCTCGGCAAGACGCGCCCTCACCTGCGGCTGCTCCTCGGTCGGGAAGAACGAGACCAAGCGGTTGATCGTGGAAGCCACATCATTGGTGTGGATCGTGGAAAACACGAGGTGACCGGTCTCCGCAGCCTTGAGCGACGTGTCGACCGTCTCAAGGTCGCGCATCTCGCCCACCATGATGACGTCGGGATCCTGGCGCAGCGCAGCCCGCAGCGCGTCCGGGAAGGAGGACGTATCGGTGCCAATCTCGCGCTGCGTGATGATGCTCTTGTCGTGGGTAAAGACGAACTCGATCGGATCCTCCACCGTGACGATCTTCGCCTTCCGGGTTCGGTTGATCTCGTTGATCATCGTCGCC
>DATFYN010000698.1:0-4124 GCA_035315025.1 Myxococcota bacterium | reverse complement strand
CGCCGAGCAGCCACTGGATGGGATCGTAGAGCGGGAGCAGCCAATCCTTGCCTGCGGCGGGGACGTAGCTGCGTGAGGTGGATTCCATAGGTTCAGGCCTCGAAGGGCGCGCGCGGCGAGTCAAACGCACTTCTTGGAATGACCTGATACTCTGGATCCCCTCGCGGTCCAAGAACGCCGGAAGGCCTTCCGATGCCAGGAGGGACGCCGGATCAAACTGGCATCTTCTCGAAGGCACTCCTCCGAACAGATAGTGGTAGGCAAGCAAGGCCGTCATCGACGAGTCAGATTGATTCAGCTCGCCGAAAACATCAACACCCTCAAGCCGGATCAGGTTTTCGCGAGCCACAAGCACGAATAAGAGGGCATCCTACGTCCGGGAGCGTTACGTCAACTCGCTCGGAGGAGAACCGCCTGCGCCGAGGTCCAACAGCCGATGCAGCGGGGGAATCAAGCGGCCCGGTGTCGGCAAATCACCGAAAGCGTTGGGTCCCGCCCTGCAGGGAACCTGAAGGAACTCGACGGCCCGGCGTGCACGAGCTCTCGCTCCGAGGGATCCATCCCCACCACGCGCGCGCCGAGGCGCCCGAGCGCCGCGGCAAAATGCGCGCCGTTGCAACCGAGCTCCAGCGCGTCGCGCCCGGCGACGTCTCGGAGCGCCGGGACGTCCGCCTCCGGGATGCGCCAGACGCCTCAGGCGAGCGCACGGTCCGCCGGCGCTGGTGTGATTCCAGGAGCCCCGGTTCTTCGAGCTCGGCGATCGGGACTCAATCAGCCGCCCGGTGCGCCGGCGGCGGGAACCGCCTCTCCGAAGAAGTCCAGGAGCAGCGCGTTCACCGCCTCGGGTTGCTCCTGCAACACCCAGTGCGAGGCGCTGGGCAGCTCAACGATCCGAGCGTTCGCGCAGAAGCGCCCGCTCTGCCGCGCGGGCTCCTGGGGCACGATCGGGTCCTTCTCGAGCACGACGACGAGCGCGGGCGGCTCGACGCGCGTGTCGCGGGTGTAGTTCCGCCGCCCGCGCGCGACGTCGGCGCGATACCAGTTCATGATGAAGTGGAACGCACCGTCGCGTTCCCAGGAATCGCGGTAGTACCGGAGCTCCTCCTCCGGGAAGGCGGCGCCCGCGCTCGAGCGCCGCAGGATCTGCACGAGCGGCGCCCAGTCGCCCAGCGGGGCCAGCCACTCCGGCAGCCGCGAGCGGAGCATGGCTTCAAGCGTGCCGTAGAAGAGCCGCGATCCGAGCGGCACGCTGCCGGCTTGGCGCATCTCGAGGAAGGCCTCCGGGTGCCCGATCCCGAACACTGCGAGCCGCTCGACCCGCCCGGGGTGCTCGATCGCCAGATACCACGCGACCCCCGCGCCGGCGTCGTGGCCGGCCAGTCGCACGCGCTCGTAGCCCAGCGCGTCGATCAGGCCCACGACGTCCTTGACCAGCTCGTCGTCCCGATACGCGGGGACCCCCTCCGGCTTGTCCGAGAGGTTGAAGCCGCGCTGGTCCGGAATGATCACGCGGAAGCCGGCGCCCGCGAGCGCGCCCATCTGCCGGTGCCAGCCGAACCAGAACTCGGGGATGCCGTGGAGCAGCACGACCGGCGGGCCGTCGTGCGGACCGGCGCTGACGACGTGCAGGCGCACGCCGTTCGTCTCCAACCACTGCTCCTCCAAGGCGATGCCGAGGCGCGTCTCCACGGCGGTGACGGCGTCGTCTGTGGGCCTCGCGGCCGACGAGCAGCCGACCGCCGTGGCGAGCAACGCGTACGCGAGTCGCAGCGGGGCGTCCATTGCGTCCAGCCTATCACCGCGCGGGCCTAGATCTTGGGCCGACCTGCCTGCCGTGACCCTCTGGCTACCCCGCACCCGTGACGTTCCGGGGTCCGCTTGCCACCACGACGGCCCACCCGGGCAGCACCCCGGTTCCGGTGCGCGAGACCTGCCCGGGTCTCGCGAAGGCGGTGCTGCGCGCCCTCACGGACGGAGCCCTGCACCGCGACTAGGCTTAACCCCCAAGGACCCGGATCGGGGGATGAAGAATCGCTTCGGGTCGGAACCGATAAGGGCTTCCTGCGCTTCGGGGGGGGGGCCTTGATCCAGGCCCTCCAAGAGGCCCGGTTGAGACTCGCCGCTGCGCATGGCAACCATCCTCCCGCGAGCGAAACTTAGCCTCACGCTGCGCAGTTCTTGTCCGTGGTCTCCCGCGGTGCCAGGCAGATTTTTCGCAGTTGTCGGAGCGGATCGCGGGTCCTCGGCATGCCCGGACCCTCACAGGCTTGCAGCAGAAACTGGGTGGATTTCGGCCGCCGGTCCACTACAGGCGCCTGTCAAATCTCACGCGGTGAGCGGTACCGCGGATCCTCGAATGCGTCCGCCGCCAAGGGGCCCTGACTGCAGGGTCAGTGTGCGAGAACCGACAGGCTCGGCTCCATGGCGCGAGGCGACTTCGCGCAGATCGGACGCCACTGCTGCATCTCTGCATAACCCGTCTGTTATCCAGGCGGAGGCGTTGACCGGCGGGTCAATTGCGTTGGCGAAGAGCGAGATCCCGGCGCTCCACGTGATGAAAAAGAGGGGCTGAGCACCGCGGGAAGCTCAACCTCTGCGCCTCAGGCGCGGTGGTTTTTTGGCGCAGCAGCCAGCTCGTCGAGAGGTCTCGAATGCACGCGCACATCGCGTCCTGGTGGTAACCGAGCGTAATCCCCTCGAGGACACAGTCTCTGCACAGCTTGCAAAATCGCGGAGCAAAAGCGGAGCGCAAGATTAATTGCTACCGCCTTACTTTCGGAATTTCGTTGTCGTAGCGCGCAGTTGGTACCGGAGATCCTGCACGCCCGCGCGCGCGACACCGCCCTGTTTCCCTGAATCTTCAAGCGAATCGATAGCTTCCGTTCGGACTGTGACCGAATCGTGCCGCCTGCGGCTGATCTGCACGGATGGATGCTCCGCTCCTTGATCGGCGACCGAACACGGATTCAGGAGCGCATTCCGCCATCGCGTGGACGTGCTGTTCGCACTGGTTTCGACCAGCCGATGTGCAAAGCCCGCTTCTCGATTTGCGCGATCGGAGAGCGCCAGGATTGCCCTGAGAGGCGCGCGATCGAGGCCGCGTGGTGCTCCGGCGCCGGTCGGGCGGCTTCGGTTGGCGGGTGGGGCACGTAACGCTGGGCCTGGCGATCCGCTGATCGAATGCATGCGCGCCGAACGCGGCGGCCCTGGTCACGGCGATGAGGACGAGCGGCCCGCGGCGACGAACTGAGCATGCGCGGAGCATCCACGTCTACCCGCCGCGACTGCACGTTTTCTGGGCAAAGTCGCCACAATCCGGCTGCAAGCTCGCGATGCAGCTCGGGATGCCTGCATTCCCTCCGGAGAAAATGACCGCGCGTGTCACAAACTCCGGTTGCAACTTCTCGGAATCGTTCCGGAAGCCAGCGAACCCTACGGAAGCGCTTTATCTTGCGTGTAGCCCGATCACGCGCTCTCCCCCGCGGGTCTCTTCTTCTGCTCCGCATCTTCACGCTCGCCACAATCGTCCAGCTGGTCCGTGGTCCGCGCGTGGCAGGACACAGATTGCGACGGGCACCAGCATCACCGTGAGCACGCGGAGCGCACGCTGTGCGATCGATGGAAGGCCAGCTCGTAGGCAGGGAGTTGGCCGGACGGAGCGCAGTGCGCAGGGCTGATCTGGTGCACACCCTTGGCATGGCCGTGGGCCTGGTCATGGCAGGTTCGTGGACGGGTTCAGGCAACGAGGTGAGCGAGCAGCAGCTGCGTCCCGAGGACGAGGCCGCACACCTCTGCGAGCGTCGCGGAAGACGAGCAGCGAGCTAGGTGCGGGGCACGCTTGAGCGCGCACCGCGGCGGCGCTACGCCCACCCTGCGAGGGCCATCTCGGGGTCGCTCGAGAAGGCCATGTTGGTGACGCGCTCGACTTCGCCACGGCCCCGATCCAGACACGCACCGTGCACGCGGAGCGCACGATGTGCGATCGATCGAAAGCGTGCTCGAAGGCCGGGAGTTGGCCTGAGAGAGCGCGCCCCGTAGGGCTGATCTCGTGCCTACAGTTGGCGCGGTCGTGGGCCTGGTCATGGCAGGCTCGTGGACGGGCTCAGGTAACGGCGTGGGGGGGG
>DATFYN010000697.1:0-2579 GCA_035315025.1 Myxococcota bacterium | reverse complement strand
CATCATAGTGGGCGAGGTCTTCTGCCATGAAACGCTGCAAAACCGGTTGTTTTCGCAACACAGTTCCTAACGTATTTCTCATCTGTTCTGAAGTGTACTCTCCTTCGTGGGTTGGCAGTTGACATTGCCTGTGGGAACAGGTTGACAGAAGGCGAGAGCAGAGTGTGACTACCAGTATGAACAACCCAGTCCCGGACGGTTTCGATGCACTACCGGTTCTCGACCTTCACAACCCCAATTTCACCGTTGAGGGCAACCGGCTGTTAGCCGAACTGCGCGCCAAGGGATCGCTCTGCCGCGTGGAGCCGCTCGGCTCGCTCGGATTCCTGCGGTGGGCCGATTGCGATGCGATTCTCCGAGACTTCAGGACGTTCTCCGCGGCCTTCGAGCACTCCAAGCCGGTGCCCTGTGCGGAGGAAGAGACTAGGATCGACACTTTGCTGCGGGAAGACCCGCCGAAGCACACGCGGGTGCGGGCCCTCATGCAGCAGTCCTTCACGCCCGAGCGCGTAGCCGCGATGGAGCCGCACACGCAGGAAGTGACCCGCAAGCTCATTGACGACATCCTGGCCCGCGGCAACGAGTGCGAGTTCGTCCATCAGTTCGCTTTGCCACTCCCCTCCACGGTGATGTCGGTGCTCCTGGGCGTCGACGCCTCGATGATGGAGACGTTCGCACGCTGGGCCAATTCGATGATGGGCGCCAACACGGCCCACGCCATCAAGGACGAGGCGGCGCGACAGAAGCGCTACGAAGAGCTCGCGCGCGACGCGAAGGACATGGAGGCGTTTCTCAAGGAGAGGATGGAGGAGCGTCGCAAGTCGCCCCAGCAAGACCTGATCACCTACCTCATCCAGGCTGCGGAGGGCGGCGACCGGTTGACCGACCGTGAGGCGCTGACCCTCATGAAGCTCTGCATCATCGCCGGCAATGACTTGACGACGCAGGCGCTCGCGTTGACACTGGATTGCCTGCTCGAAAACCCAGAGCAGATGCGCCTTCTCGCCAGCGATCTGTCGTTGGTTCCCAACGCGTTCCAGGAGAGCCTGAGGTATAATGGTCCGGTCGTTACCCTGCAACGCAAGGCGCTTCGGGACGTGGAGATCGCCGGGGTGAAGGTGCCCGCGGGCTGCGTGGTCGCCCCGGTTGTCAGCTCGGCCAACCACGACGAAGCGGTCTTCGAGAATCCGGAAGTTTTCGACATCCGCCGCACCATCCCGCGGGTCTTGAGCATGAGCAGCGGGAATCACCAGTGCATCGGCCAGCCGCTCGCCCGTCTCGAGGCCCGCGTCGCTTTCGAGGAGTGGTTCGCACGCGTCGGGTCCTTCGCGCGCAAGGGCCGGCCTGAACTAAGCAAGCAGCTGGGCCTGCGGGGATTCGATCAGCTACCGGTGGTCCTGGAACGGCGGCCGGTGAAAGTCGCGGCGACGGATGACAGCGTCGCCAAGCAGGCCGCGACGGCGGAGAAACTCGCCGGCATGTCCGACCAGCAGCTGGGGCTGGACAAACGCCAGATCATGACGGTGAAAGTCGCGGGGCTCTGGGACGTGAGTACCACGACCAAACTCTTCTTGCTGGTCCACCCGACCGGGGGTCTCCTGCCGCGGTTCACACCGGGAAGCCATATCGTTATCCACATGCGCGACGGCGGCAAGGTCCACCGCAACAGCTACTCGCTCATCAATGGCGGTTATGGCGAAGGCCTGGCTTACTTCATCGCGGTGCAGCTCGCGCCGAACTCCAAAGGCGGGTCGAAGTACATGCATGAGAAAGTCGTGCGCGGCAGCGAACTCACGATCTCCGTCCCCGCGAACTACTTTCCGACGGCAGAACACGCGGTCAAGCACCTGCTGATTGCGGGCGGTATCGGCATTACGCCGTTGCTCGCCCACCGCTCCCATCTCAGATTGCTCGAAGAGCGGGTCGAGCTGCACTACGCCTTCCGCAGCGCCGAGACAGCGGCGTTCGTCCCCTTCCTGGGGTTCCAGTCCGACCCGAATGTGCACCTCTATGACGATAGCCTGGGACACAGGCTCGACATCCCCGCGCTCATCCGGCGCCAGCCGGAGGGGACGCACGTCTACACCTGCGGTCCTGCGGGACTGATGGACGCGGTGGTCAACGCGGCGGAAGCGCTCGGCTGGCCGGCTGAGTCGATTCACGTCGAGCGCTTCGGTGCGGGTCCTAGGAAGGGCGATGCGCCGTTCGTAGCCGTTTGCCAACACTCCGGAAAGACGGTCAACGTCGGGGCAACCGAACACCTGCTGGATTGTCTCGAGCACGCCGGCATCGAGGTTCCGTTCGGGTGTCGCGCTGGAAGCTGCGGGACCTGCGAAGTTGGGGTCCTGGCTGGGAAGATCATCCATCGCGATACGATTCTCTCTGCTGACGAGCGGGCGGAAGGCAAGAAGATGCTGGTCTGCATCTCGCGCGGAGAGGGCAGTTTGACCCTGGACCTCTGATGCCCAAAGTAGGTCGGACTGTCCAAGTGGCGTGTGGCCTGCGCTCACGGAGGAAGCCCCTGCATAAGGTTAACGGGTTCAGCGTTTCCGAGGCCTACACCATGCCGGTAGCCGCCG
>DATFYN010000696.1:0-4164 GCA_035315025.1 Myxococcota bacterium | reverse complement strand
AGCGCTTTGCACTCCTTGACGTCGATCATCAGCACCTTAGCCGGGATCAGGGCTGGTTTCTCGTGATCTTTGGCGGAAAGATCGCTCTCGGTCTCGCCGCCTTCGCGACGAAGCCCTGGTGTGGACTGGTTTTTCTTGCCGCGTATGCCGCCTACTTCTGGAAGGAAACGCGGAGCCGTCGAGATGAATCGGAAGGAGCGCTCGAGCCCCTAAAGCTTCGTCCGAAGGACATTGAACCATCGACTGGTTGGGTGCTTCTGCAGACCTTGACCGCCGTGCTGCTGATCTTCGGTGCGTGCCGTGTCTTCGTCAATCAGCTCAATGTCCTGGGGCCTATCACCGGACTCTCCCCCCAAGTCGTGGCACTTCTGCTCAGTCCGATTGCGACCGAGCTCCCCGAGATCCTGAACGCTGTGATCTGGGTCCGACAAAGGAAAGAACGTCTCGCGTTCGCGAATGTTAGCGGCGCGATGATGATTCAGGCGACCGTGCCTACGGCATTCGGCCTGTTTTTTACCCCATGGATGTTGAGTCGAACGCTCCTCTGGGCGGCCGCCGTCACCGCGACTTCTGTCCTTACTCTCTACCTCCTTTTTCGACGCGGAAGGATGTCAGCTGAAAAGCTCTCTCTCTTCGCCCTCTTCTACGTCTTGTTCGCAGTGGCGCTGGCGATTGTCCACTTCTGATATCCACGAAAGGCCACTGCGGCCCGCTTTAAGGGAAGCGTCCGAGGCTTTGACGAACTTCTTGGGAACGAGCACTTCGCTTCCGCGCCTAGACCTAATGCATCGTGGGAGAGTCGACGGATCGCTTAAGACGGGCGATCCTGCACACCTCATTCTCGGTCTCGCGACCCTTTGGGCTCTCGGGCGGTGCGCTCAGGAAAGGCGGCTTGCGTTTGGCGCGCCCGCCGCGGGGACGCGGCCCTCAGGCGTTAGCCTATCGATCACGTGCGGCAACACCGCGGCAAGACCTGTCGTCACCGCAGCGGGAGGAAGCCCGAGCTTCCCAGCGATCGTGCGGACCCGATCCGTCCCCAGAACGTTCTCGACCTGGGCAGCGGTGATCGGTTGGTTCGGTCCGGTGCCGATCCAGGACGACACCACGCTTCCGAGGCCCTTATCATGGAAATCCTGCACAAAACTTCCCAGTCCGCGTGTCCCTTTTGACTGAATGGTGTTGAGGACACCCGCCACGAGCCCAGAGGGATCACCACCACTGGAGCCCAGTGCGCCTTTGACCTGCTGAGAGAGTGTTTCCAAAAGCCCCATCACGAAACTCCTCGGGGACGGTTATTGGGTCAGCCACTGTGAGACGCCTCCGTGGTGCGAGCAGGCGCCAGTGTGATGTTTGCTATGCGAGTACGTGCCGTCCTTGCACTGCGCTGTTGCTCCCGTCGGGTCGGTGTTGGATGACGTCTTTGCCGCGGCTGCAGCCGGAGCCGGCGTCGTCGCAGCCGTCTCGGACTTGCTCGCCGCCTTGGGGGTCGCAGGCGCAGGAGCCGTAGCTGCGGGCGTGGCGGGCGTGCTCGACGCCGTGCCGCCCGTCCATTCCGCAACCCCACCGTGTCCTCTGCATGCGCCCTTCTTCGAGGCGCTCGTCGTGTACGAGCCGTCCTTACACTTTCCCGTGGCGTCCGACGGTGGAGTCGAGGGTGCGGTTTGCGCCGCCGTCGGTTTGGCTTTCTTGTCCGCCTGCGAGGAGCTCTCGGCGCCCTGCGTCGCCAGCCACTCGGCGATGCCGCCATGTCCTTTGCAAGCGCCCCGCTTCGAGGCGCTCTCCGTGTACGATCCGTCCTTGCAACGACCTGTAGCACCAGCAGGGGCTTCGTCGGCTCTCGCAACGCCAATCGCCGCGTACGCGAAGACGAACACCACGGTCATAAGAGCGCGAAAGCGGATCATAGACACCTCCCCATTAGAGTGGCTCACCTGGTACTCGGCGTGGCGAGTAGCCGTGCGCTCCTCGCGTGCATCGCGCCCTTTCCTCGCAGAAGTGAAACGACGCGGCCTCTGTCTCGAAGCATGTGGACGACTTGCCTAAGGCGCGACACCGGAGGGTGGGTGTCCCCGCTGGTCCACGCTCCCTCCGAAGGTTCAGGGAAACGAGCATATAGGATCTCTCACACGAGGCGAAGAGAATCTCGTGTGTTTGGGCCTCCAGTAGTGTCTCCTGAGAGGCTCGACCGGACCTTCGCCGTTGCGCCTATAGCCCCAAGCCGGCTTTCCTCCTGAAGCGGGCCGCGCACGCTTCGCAAAGTTGCGCGGTCGGGATGCGCTGCCGCTTCCTCTTCTGTGGATGGCGGCGGGATGCGTGAAACGGGTCCTTTCGCCCGCACCGGACCGCGCCAGGGCGGCTCCAGCGGCCGATCGGGTGTCGCCTGGCCCCCTAAGCCGCAGCCTGGGGCTGGATCGCGGGGGCAGGGAGACGCTCCGGTTCTCGGCGGATCAGGCTTGGCCTCCTTTCCACCCGACCAGCTGCAGCTTCCGGGGAAACTCGGCGCCGAATCTGCGCCAAGGATGCCCCATCCGTCCCCTTTCCCTAGGGCTCCAAGCGCTCAACGTCAGGCCGCCGTGAGCCGATCAATAGGGGGGTAACGCGGAGGCAAGACAGGCGAGGATGACGCTGCACCTGCGAAGCCTTGCCGCCGCGACGCTCCTTGTGCTCGGAGCCGGCGCCACAGTCTCGGATCGCGCCGCGGCCGACGGCTACGGCTCGGTGGCTCGCCAGATCGAGGGTCTGCGCCGCGAGGCTGCGGACTACGAAGCTGCCGGGCTAGAGCGAAGGGCGTGGGCAGCGTACCAGCGCGCGATCAAGCTCGGCGACACCAGCCAGAGCACGTACGACGGGCTGCTTCGCACGACGCAGGCGATTAAGGCGCGAAGCGGCGCCGGCGTCTCTTCCCAGTCCTCCACAGGAAACCCCAACCCAGCGAGCGGCAGCGCAACAGGTGGCAATGCCTACGAGCATTCGACCCCCGCGCCAGGGCAATCAGACGCTGCCCAAAGACCAGGGGCCAGCGCTGGGGCGGCTCAAGCGGGGCCCGCGACGGGGCATGCGAAGTCGGCGGGCCCGGCGGCATCTCACGCCGCGACAGGCGATGCCATCAGTCGCTGGGAGCGAGGCTTCTCGTTCTCATGGTTCCTTCTGATCGGCCTTGCAGGCTTCATCCTCACGTATCTCGGTCGCTGGCTCCGCGGCCGCGGAGACCTGCTAGCCGTCATCGACTACCCTCCAGAGTGTCGGGGCGAGTTCAGCGTTCGGCTCGCCCGACGCCTCGAATCCCCGCGCCCTTCCGAGGGAGCGCGGAATCCCGCCGATGACGCCGGAGTAAAGGCGCGCCGCTCTTCTCGCTTCGAGCAGCACATGGTGGCGAGGGAAGCTCACTTTCGCGGTGTTCCCGCACGTCAGTACGTGGTGGTCGTAGAAGGCGTTCTTCGCGACGCGCAGGGAGACACCCCGATCCAGCGCTGCCTCGAGCAGAAGTCTGTTCGCGTCGCCCGTGGCCTCACCGAGCGGCTCCAATTCGAGTTCGAACCGCACGAAGCTCCCGTTGAGGTCGTAGCGCTGTGGAAGGGTCGTCCGCTTTCCAAGTCACGGGTCGGCGTGCGCGGGGACCCGGCGTCGGTCCGGTTCTCTCTTGACGGAGTCCGCCGTCTCGCATTCCCGCGCGGGGAGTATGAGCTTCTGATCGGCGGCAGCGACCTCGTGGTCGAACGAAAGATCGTCATCGATTCGTGGCGCCCAGTCCGGTTGGCGGTTGAGCTCTCGGGTGGAGAGGGGGTCGCATTCTCCGGCTGTCCGGCTGCGGTTGAGCCGTATCTCCAAGGGGATCTTTGGGCGGCCGCGCGTGCCCTGGAAGGCGTGGGCCAGACGGTTCTCGCCCACCGCCTGCGTGCGCGCCATCACGCCGCGCGCGGTGAGGCCGAGCGGGCGGCAGAGGAGTTCGAAGCGGCGGGAGATCTGACACAGGCGGCCGATCACAGAGCGGCCACCGGGCAAGTCGAGCGAGCCGCCGAGCTCTATGAGCGGAGCGGCGATCACGCTCGCGCCGCGCGGCTCTATTCGTCCGCCGGGCAATCTTCGCGTGCCGGAGCGGCGTTTCAAGCGGCCGGCGATTTCACGGCCGCGGTGCGCTGCTTCCGGGAGGTGGGGGATCCGGAG
>DATFYN010000695.1:0-10558 GCA_035315025.1 Myxococcota bacterium | reverse complement strand
CAACCCAGCGATCAGCCGAGGGATTCGCGCAAACTACCCGGCATTGCGGCTAGGCGGAACTCTGTGCCAATGGTCTTCTTCGCGCTCTCGAGCCGCGCGATAGCGTCTGCCGGATCCTCGCCGAAGAGGTCCACGCTGCCTAAGTCCACGAACGAGGCCCCTCTCTGCCCGTCGATTCCGAACGCATAGGGCGTCGCCGCGTCTCGCTGCACGACGTTTCCGGCTTGATCGAGCCTGAGCGCCTTCTCCATCTCCACCTGGTCGATACGCCAGGTCCCATCGATCCGCTGGAGTAGCACGGGGCGCACGCCGGGCTTGGAGCCTTCTGGCGAGACCACTGCGCGGTCGCGCAATACATGCGCGTGAAGCGCTCCAGTCGCGCCGATCGCGGCCCCGGCGGTGGGCATCTCCCCGGTGGGCTCGGGGCGCCGCGCGCGCAACACGCGGCTCCCAGGAGTAAAAAGGTCGAGGGTCGGATCGAGGACAGCGTCCACTAGCACGCGCTTGTACGCTTCGACGCTTGCCACGGGATCAGCGGCCGGTGCGTACCGCGCACGCCCCGCGCTGGGGATAACCGGAAGCTTTGGGGGCGGCGGGTGCGTTGCGCCGCTGGCGAGGAACGCGCAGATCGCGAGAGCCGCGGCCTTTCCCCGCATTCCAGCCTCCTCAAGCATCGCCACGCAGGATCGGTTCGGCAGGACGTGGTTGGGTATTGAGCACGGCCGATCCGCAAGCGCGTCTGGGTAGTAATGGCCTCGTCCGGCGGTCTGCCCTGAGAATTCCCGGGGAGCAAATGAGACCGGGAGACCGGGAGGGATCCCCTACGTCCAGGGTCGGAATGGTGTTGGCGGGGGGCCGCATACGATCCGCGTCACCAGCTGCCGCTGCGGCCCTTCGCTGCACCCGCGCGAGGAGCGCGGGAGGGCGCCGGGGTCTGAGGCAGCGGCGGGACGGGGCAGCTCGTGCCTCGGGCCTCACCTCACATCTGTGCCATACCGATGCGCTTAGGGGCCTCGTTCGCGAGCCGGGGAGTGCGTTGTAAAGCGCGGCAAGCTGACTCTACCAAGCCGAGAGATTTGGCTCGGCGGCCCTACTCGCCTGCGATGCGCCGGGGGATCGCCGACCGAGAAGCGCAGACTTCACGTGAAATCGTGTCGTCGGTCCTCGTCCCCCGGTGTCTTGGAATCGCCTGCGTCCTGGGGAGTGGTGATGAGTAAATTCAGTTGCGACCTCCTCCGCCGACACCTTCAGCGAAATGCGGGTCGCGTCCACCTCTTGAGCCTGCTCTTCGCAGGATGCGTGTTTCTCCTTACTGCGCTTCCCGATCTCGTCCAGTACTGTCGACATCCAGCACGCGTGCTTGTCGACGCTGTCGAGCAGGCCACGCGAAGAAGAGAATACGGCCGTCGCCAACTGAAGATGAGGCTGTGCCGGTTGAAAATTCAAGACAACTCTCCAATGGAAATCGATCCCGACACTTCATCATGTGGACCCGCGCCCACCTTGGACTTTCTCCGCGATCCGACGGCGAAGGAGGTCGCAATTCAACTCCTGAACCCGGAGCGCCAGTGGCAAATGCTCTGGCCCAGCATCGTCGCATGGGCGGGAGTTTGGTTCGCTTCCAGTCTCGCGCTTCGGTGCGTGCGTGGCGGCATGGAAGAGCCGCGGACGCACCCGGCCAGTCGGGGGACCGAGGACTCGGCGAGCAGCGCCGGGGCCAGCATCGATGAAGCTTCCCCGGGGCCTTCCGAAGTAAGCTGACAGGGACGGGACAGCCTAGACTAGCGCTAGGGCGGGCTCGTTAGGGCTTTGGCCCGCGCAAGCGTCCGCCTTAGGAGGACGGAATAGATCGGCTCGCTCCCGAGGAGTTCCGCCACGATCGTGGCGGCTGCGCAGGTGAGGAGGAGCGGAAGAATCTGTTCATAGTTTGCGGTGATCTCGATCGCGAGAGCGACCGCCGTAATCGGTGCGCGCACCGTCGCGGTAAAAAGGGCGCCCATCCCGGCGACCGCAAAAACCCCCGGGTCGTGGATGAGCTGCGGAAATAAGGCGTGGACAGAGTGCCCGTAAGCCATTCCGAAGAGCGTCCCGAGGGCGAGCATCGGCGCAAAAATCCCCCCCGGAGCTCCACAGCCATAGCTCACGGCACTTGTGCCGAAGCGCGCTGCAAAAAGGAGCAGCAGCGAACTCGCGGCCATAGGGATCGCCAAGATCGATGGAATGAGCTCGTCGCCACCTCCGACTGTCGCTGGATAGAGCCAAGCGAAAAAGCCGATCGTCGCGCCGACGATCGGACCGGCCGCGCGTTCGGCCCATCCCGTGAGACTGGCGAAGCGGTCAAGCGTCCACACGAGAAAACGAGCGAAGACAAGTCCAAGCAGGCCGAAGACGGCACCGAAGATCGGAAAGAGCCAGAGTGAAGCGAGAGGCGGCGCATTGAATGTGAGGATGGAGATTGCGGGTCCCTGCCCGGTGAGTACGCGAACGGCAATATCAGCCATGGCGCAGGCGATGACGACCGCCTGGACCGACGTAAAGGTGTACTTGAACTGAGGTCGCATCTCCTCAAGAACGAAGAGGACACCAGCGAGGGGCGCATTGAAAGCGGCGGCCAGTCCAGCGCCAGCTCCCGCAGCCACCAGCGTCCGCTCGACCGGCAATGGCAGTCTGCGGCGATCGGCGATCATCTGCCCAAAGTTCCCGCCCATCTGAATCGTCGGGCCCTCGCGGCCGAGCACCATGCCCCCCCCGAGTGCCAGAAGGCCGCTAAAAAATTTGATCGGGAGGACACGTTGACAGCGGAGCGGGCGCACGCCCTCGAGCGCACCTTCAATCTCCTGCACCCCGCTGCCGCCTGCTTCCGGGGCGAAACGGCGCACCAGAAAGAGCGCTGCGGTGGTCATCAAGGCCGTCGAGCCAATCGATAGGGCGAGCGAAAGGGATTCGTGCGATCCCGCCGGCCCGAGCGCAGCCACCCGCGTTTTCGCGAAGGCGCGAAGCAGGATTCGGAAGAGGGCGCCCACGAGACCGGACCCGGTGCCGACGAGCGCCGCCCAGGCGAAGATCCGGAGCGGGCTGTATTGCGCCTCGAGCTCGTCGACGCGATCCGGTCGAGCTTCCGAGCTGTGAGGGGGGGAAGCGGGCACGCTCATCCGACCTTCGCCATCAGCGAGCCCAATTTGGCCAGCGACCCGGATTCGTCGCCAGGGCCCATGGTCCGGGATAGCCGATCTACCCCGGACAGCGGCAAGACCCTACCACGGCTCCTCCCACCGCAAACTCCTTTAGATCCGTTCCTTGCGCATAGGAACAAAGGTGATCGTCTGGATTCTCGGCAGAGCGTACTTGCGAGCGCCTTGACTCACATACCCGCAGACGCGATAGAGCCGCTCCCCGGGAAGGGTTGCGACCAGTTCGGCCGACCGGAAGCCGTAAGCTCGGGCGTTCCGCTCGCAATGCTCGAGCATCTCTCTTGCCAAGCCGCGACGCGCCCATAACGGATGGACGAAAAAGGCGCGGATTCGTGCTGCGTCCGAGGTGGGATCCAGGGCGTCGGAGTCGCGTCCCGCTTGAGCATCACCCCCGAAGAGTGTGCTACGCCAGCTCCAACCACCACAGGCGATTACCTTCCCCCCGCACTCTGCAACAAAGTAAGTGCCGTCCCGAATGAGCTGCGTATCGACGCCCCACGCGGATTGAAGCGCGGCTTCGATCTGAGCGTCGCTGTAATCAGCACGGGAAAGGCCCCAGGCCGACTCTGCGATGAGGGCCCGGATCGTGGTGACGTCCGTGAGTGTTGCTTCGCGAAGCGAGACGCCCACTTGACCCCCGCCGGCGTATGGCGACAAGAACAGCGCTCCACAAGCGTAGCGCCGCAACGAGCATCCTCGGGTTCGGTCCCCGGTGCCTAGACCACGAGCTTTACCGGACTCGTCCCGAACGCAAACACGCGTGCCTGGTTTGCAGCGACGCGGCGGCCGAGACGCGTGCGAAGCAATGCAGCGATCAGGCCTCGCACGGGCTCGCCCCACCAGGCCCGGGAAAATACGACGCGCGGCGGTATCGCCTGCGCGCGCTGGACTGAAGAGATCTCGGGATGCCGCTCCGCCTCGATGCGCTGCGCCGCAACGTCGATGGACTTCGCCTCGCCGCCGGAGCGGAGAGCAGGCACGAGGTGGTTCGCCGCGACGAGAGCATCACGCAGTGCGAGGTTCAGCCCTTGCCCACCGACCGGCGACATCGTGTGGGCCGCGTCTCCGATGAGAAGCGTGCCGGGAGCACTCCAGCGCGTCACGCGGTCCGAGACCACGTCGAGCAGAAACGGATGGACGATTGCGCCCTTGTGCGCGCGCAGGTGCCGCCCGAGATCGGGGGTGACGTGGTTCGCCATCTCCGCGACCCACTGCTCGATGCCTTGCTGCTTAATCTCGCCGAAGGTGCCCTTAAGGATCGCCCAGGCAATCTGGAGCCGCTCGTCCCAGGTGTGGTAGGCGATCAGCAAGTGGCCCCGACCGACGTAGGCGCGCGCACCGCGGAAATCGCCTAGGCCCGGCACCTTGCACCATACGACGTCCATGGGCGGCGCCTGCTCTTCCGCCTCGAAGCCTCCGCGACGCCGGACCACCGACGCGCGGCCGTCGGCACCGATCACGAGGTCCGCGTGGAACATGCGCTCTCCGTCTTCGGTTTGGGCACGCACCCCGATGACGCGACCTCCTTCGCGAAGGAGCTCTCTCACGAGGGCGCCGCGCAGAAAGTGAAATGCCGGGCGCTTCGATGACTCGGCGACAAGCATCTCGAGCAGGGCGGACTGCGACATCGCAACCGGGGGCCGGCCTGCAAAGAGCGCAGGTTCGAGGGCCAGCTCGATCACCACCTTCTGGTTGAGGTACACACTCAGCGTGGTCGGCCGGACCTGCGGAACAGCGTGTAAGGGATTCATTAGGCCCATTTGCTGCAGCGCATCGATACCGCTCGGCAGCAGAATCTCTCCGCGGAACTCACGCGCGAAGTCGCGCTGTCGCTCGAGGAGCGTTACTTCGATGCCTCGATCCGCGAGCAAGAAGGCGAGGCTCGCTCCTGCCGGACCGCCGCCCACAACGATGGCATGTGCCATGGATGCCTCCACCCGCGTTGCCCGACTCTAGATCCGAGGAAGGTGGTCGGTCCAAGGCGGACGAGATCGCCGGCGCACGCGTCTCCGAGGTGCCCGGAAACTCGAATTACGACCACCTGGGCCCGATTTTCGAGAACCACGGAGGACATGCGATCGGTGCCTCGAATCAAGCGGGGCAAAGTGGGCCTCGGCCACGATGCGGCGCCCGATGAGCTCGGCGTCCGCCATTTCCAGGGCACTGAGGCCCTCGTGAACGCGGAGTGGGAAGCGGCGGATCCCGGAAGGCCGCGGTGCGCCCGCGAGGACGAGGGGCGGCCGCCAGGAAAAACCACTTGCCCTACCGCTCCCTTTGTTTTAGACCGGATCCGATCTGCTCTTCTCCCGTTCGTCTCACCCGCGGGACGAGGCAGCGCATGCCATGGCGCGAATGGACTCCGTCGGCAGCGAGCGGGAGTATGAGAACCCTCGGGGCACAGTCTTGCTCGTCGATGATAATACAGACGTCTTGGAGATCGCTCAGGAGATGCTCGAGCGGCTCGGATTCGACGTACACGCTGCCAGTCAGGGCAGGGATGCCCTAGAATGGCTCCGGAGCCACACTGGTCCCGTTGCGGCGGCGCTGGTCGATCTCGCCATGCCGGAAATGAGCGGAGGCGACGTCGCGCGGGAGCTTCAACGCATTAGACCAAGCACACCCATTCTGATCATGAGCGGCTTCCGAGAGGAAATTGCCCGCGGACGCCTGCCAGGAGACCTTAGAATCATCTTTCTGCGAAAGCCGTTCACCCGAGAGCAGCTGGCGCAGACGTTGCGCGATCTCGGCCCCACCCTATGAGCACCGTGGACCCGGCGGGCGGAGCGCAGCTCTGGGGCCTTCTTGGCGCGGTGCTCGTGGGCCTTTGGACTGGTGGCATTCTTGCGCTCACGCGGTTCCCGAAGACGCCGCTCTCCAGGACCTTTCGCGGATTCGGGCTCTGTGCCGCGCTCTGGGCCTTGGGAGACCTCATCGCGGGTCACGCACCCGATCTCTTGTGGAAGCAGATTGGAATTACCATCCACTACTCCGGGGCGATCTTCTTGCCGTCGCTCTGGTGGATTCTCGCACTCCGCTGGGCGGAGGAGCGAGGTGCAGCGCCACCGCTCGACGCTCGGCGCTGGACCCGGATACCACTGGGGTTTGCAGCTGCGATGTGGCTCGTGATGGTGACCAATCCCTGGCATGGCCGTTTCTTGGTACCGGTCCTCGGCTGGCGAAATCTCTACGGCCCTCTTTGGTGGGTGATGGCCGTTCCCAACTACGGGCTGATCCTCGGGTCTTTTGCGGTCGCGATTGGGGTCCTGCGGCGCAGCCGCTTGCCCGGTGTGCGGCGCCAGGGCGCTCTTATGATCGCGGCGAGCGGGCTTACGCTCGTGGCGCACTGGGTGTATGTCGCGGGGATTGGAACCGGCGCCAACGCGACCATCCCCGTGTTGGCCGTGGCGGCGATGATCCTTGCGGTCGGCATGCTTCGCGACGGGCTCTTTGGAGTTCTGCCCGCCGCCCTCTCGGTGATTGCCTCTGACAATCCCGACGGGCTCGTGGTGGTGCGAAGGGACGGACGCGTCATCTACGCCAACGCTCGCGCCCGAGTCGCGCTGGCTCCCGCTCGTCTCGATAAGGAGTCGCCGCTCCCTTCTGCCCTGAGCTCCCGCCTGCTTCGCCCGGACGGCGTCCCGGTGGGCGCGCCGACTGGCGTCACCACAGAAGAGGGTTGGTGGCGAACTGTCCTCGAATCACCGGACGCACTCTATCGCTATGGCGCTGACGATGTGCGCTGGCTTCGCATCAGCGCCCGTCCCGTGCAAGGACTCGCAGGGCGCCTCCTTGCGCACTGTCTGCGCATCCGCGACGTCACCGACGAGCAACGCGCGGAAATCGAGCTGCGCCGGGCGCGCCGCCTGGAAAGCGTGGCCGAGCTTGCCCTTGGCGTCGCCCACGATTTCCACAATCTGCTGACGGTCGTGAGGGCAAACGCCGAGCTCTTGGTGGATCACCTCCCGGCGAAGCCGGAGCTGCAGCGCAAGCTCTCCAAGATCCTGCGGTCAAGCCAGCAAGCCACGGAGCTTGCCGATCACCTTCAGCTCTACGCGGGAGCCGCCGAGCCGGTGCGCGCCACCCTTGATCTTTCGGCCCTCGCGCGGGACATGCTCGAGATGCTCGATGCCGAGGTCTCTGCGGCACGCCTCGAAAAGAGAATCCACCTGGAGCTTCGCTTCGCAGCCCAGCCGCTGATTGTGGAAGCCGATGCCACGCAGCTCCGACAGCTCGTACTCAATCTCTTCGTGAACGCCCGCGACGCCCTCGGCGAGAACGGCGGAGAAATTCAGATCAGTACAGGTCGCAGCTGGCTCGATCCCGCGCGTGCCGCGCACGTGGTGTTGGGCCGCGATCGTCCCGCGGCGGTTTACTGTTATCTGAAGGTCTCGGACACGGGGGGTGGGATGGAGCCGGAGACCCAGGAGCGGATCTTTGAGCCATTTTTCAGCACAAAGGGCAAGCATCGCGGTATTGGACTGTCCACTGTGCTTGGAATTGCGAGATCCCACGACGCGGTGCTCGAACTCAGAAGCCAGGTTGGCCGGGGAACCGCCTTCACCCTCTATTTCCCAATTGCGGAGGGCGATGGCGAGGGCCAGGCTCCTTCCTTGGCGGGAACTCGCACCTCATGGAACGCTTGAGCGCCTCGGCGGGCGGCGCACTCGAGCCTCGCGTGGAAGACCGACGACCCCTTCGGGCCCACCAGCGGGTGGAGTCTCGGCGCGGGGTTAGACGTGCCCTCGTTCGCTGCGCAGCAGTCCGCGGCCTGTGACGAGCGGCAGATCGAGCGCGGACAACAATCCTACCGGAGCGTCGCACACCGCAGGGATCGCGTTCACAAGACGCGTCGCTGTCAGCACAACACCGCCCACCGCGTGATCACCGTGCTCGTCCCAGAACTCGAACTCGCAGCGCATGCCGGGAATGCCCTTCACGAGCACGCGGTAGGAGCCATTGCCCTTCGGCCAATCAGGAGCGAGCTCGTCATCAAGGCGTGTCACGTGTTCAACGACGAGGACGGGCTTGCCTCCGACGATGCCCTGTACCTCGAAGCGCAGCGCCGCCATCGTGCCGGGCTCGACCACATTGCCCTGGATGTTGAGTCGCTTTACCGCCGGAAGTCGCTCATTGCACTCGCAGATCTCGTCCAACGTGAGCCCCAGGCCTTCGGCGAGAAGTTTGATCGTCCCGCCCCAGGCAAAGCGCAGCGCCCCTGGCATTAGGATCAGCGGCAAGGCGTCGAGCGGCTTGCCGAACCCCATCGTATCAAAGAGCACTTCGGGCTGCGCGTAGGTTGCGTAGTTGATGATCTCTTGGACACGGATCTCCTCCCACGTACCACACAGACCCGACAGCACCAGTGGAAGAAGATCGTTGGCGAAGCCCGGATCAATGCCCGAGGTGAAAAACGAACTCATGCCCTTCGCGCAGGCAGCCTCGAGCTGCGCGGTTACCCGATCGCCCAGCGCCCGCGGGTTCACGAGACCCACCACCGAGCTCGACACCACGTTCTTGCCCGATGCGAGGATGCCGCAGATGTCTTTCACGGCATCGAAGGGTCGGCGGTCCGCGGTGGCCGTGTAGACCACGCAGTCCGCGTCCGCCGCGAGCAGCGCTGCGGCATCGCGAGTCGCGTGGACACCGGTCGGCGGCCTCCCGCAAAGCACCCCTGCGTCTAGGCCGTCTTTCTTATCAGACGTCACGAACACACCCACGAGCTCGAGATCGGGATGATCAAGGATCTGGCGCAGCGCGTAGCGACCGACGTTGCCAGTAGTCCACTGGATCACACGAAAGGACATGGGCTCCTCCGATTGAGACTCGTGAGCTTAGCGGGCACGTCCCGATTCGGGCATCTTCGTAGGATGCGCGAGCATCGCTACACGCTCGATATGCCCCATCCGCCGGCCCGGGTGTGGGCGCTGATGCAGGATTACGAGCGCTGGAGCGTGTACGCGCCCATGGTGCTCCGCGTGCAGGTCCTTTACGCGGGCGACGCGGGCGGGAACGGGCTTCTCCGCCGGGTGATCTACCGCCTACCGCTCGGGCGCCAGGGATCGGCGCTCGAGCTCGTGACGGAGGTGGTGCCGGCCCGTGGCTATACCTATACGATGATCAGTCGCCAACCAGGCAATGACCAGACGGGGCGGGTGCGTCTCGAGCCACTTCTTCCGAATCACACGCGCCTGCATTTCGAAGAGCGCTACCACCTCACGAAGGCGCCCTGGCGGTGGGTCGAGGGACCGATCTATCGCTTCATCAATCGGCAGAACGAAGCCTCGATGCGTGCCCTTTCGGCGTGGCTCAGCGAACATCCCGAATACCGAGCTGACCTTGCCTGACCGGGGTCCTTGCTCGGAGCGAACGACCCGCTCGTACCTGGGCGTATGGGTCCGGGAGAAACGAACTCCACCTCGAAGCGGCTCTGGGGTTCGGACCGGATGGGTCGCGGCCGTTCACGCGCGGGGGCGAGGAGCGAGAAGGGATCCTCGCCGGCGCTGAGCCGAGGGACCTTGCGGCTTGCGTGATGCCCCGCATGCGACACAAACGGGGTGAAACTCGAAGGGGTCCGCCGCTCGGTGGAGCCTCCCGCACGCGATGCAGCTCACGAGCACTGACGCGTGCGCGATCTCCCCCTGGCCAAGGGACCTGTCCCTGCTTTGCATGGTTGCCTCACGGGGTCGCCGCCCTCGGCGCGCAAAGGCCGAGCAACGTGCGGGTAGGGGGTTCTCGCTCAGCGGCTTATCTTCGCCCGGAGCGAATGGCGATTCAATGACCGGCCGTTCAGTGCGCGGTCTTTCATAATGAGATGCTGAATCGATCTCCCTGGGAAAGGCGCTCAGGAAAACGGCGCTACGGAGTCGGCTCCGCATAGCAGCGCCGGAGTGCGTCTTCGACCACCGCGTCAGCGCTCCCTGGTTCCGCGCTTTCGCACGCACGACGGTAGCTCCGGATCTGCTGGTCAAAGCTCTGGCGCCCGGCGAGGCATTCACGTTCCTCGGGGGAGAGCTTGTAGATGATGGCCCAGGCCGCGTATTGAGCGCGAAGCCTCTCTTCCAGCTCTGGCTGGGGGAAGACGCACAGCTCGCCTGCCGGGTAGGAAACGGGCCCCGAATCCACCGTAGGGACCGAGACATCGGATGTGCGTGGCACGGCGCAGCCGGTCAGAACAACGAGAAGCGCAAAGCCTATGCGCATAACACCTCAGACACCTCTAGCATGAGCACGCCGATCCGAAGAGATCAACGCAATTCTGTGGTGGAAGGACTCGTATCGGACGGGTGTGCGAAGAGAGTTGCGGCAAGAGCTCAGATGAGCAGGTACGAGCACGCCGGGATCGCCTAAGTCGTGCCTGGAGAGGAACG
>DATFYN010000694.1:0-3427 GCA_035315025.1 Myxococcota bacterium | reverse complement strand
GGATGAGCGGTTGGTCTACGTGAATGCCCGCCTGCTCGACCAGCTCGGCTACCCATCCGCCGAACTGCTCCTGGGACGCCCGCTGCGGGACATCATCCATCCAGACGACTCGGACAAAGTGCTCCGTCGCCTCGAACAGATGCGGCTCACCGGGAAGCCGGTTCCCGTCTCTGAGGAGCGCTTTCTCCGTCGGAACGGCGAAGTCGTCACGTTGGAGGTCGCAAAAGTGCCGTTGATCTTCGATGAAGAGCCGGCCGTGGTGGCGATCGGACGAGACGTCTCCGAGCGCAGGCACGCTGAACAGCGATTCCGTACGGCGGTGGAATCGGCACCGAGCGGGATGGTGATGAGCGACGAGAATGGAGAGATCGTCCTTGTCAACCGAGCCATTGAAGCCATGTTCGGCTACACCGCGCACGAGCTGGTCGACCAGCCGATCGAGATCCTCGTCCCGACGCGCGTGCGCTCGCTTCATCCCGAGCTCCGCGCTGGATTCTTCGCCGCACCCGGCGCGCGGGCGATGGGCGCAGGGCGCGAGCTTTACGGGCGTCACAAGGATGGCAGCGAGATCCCCGTGGAGATCGGTCTCAACCCGATCCAAAACTCAGAAGGGACATTCGTCCTCTGCTCGGTTGTCGATGTGAGCGAGCGCAAGCGTGCCGAAAGCGCACTGGCCATGGCGGATCGGATGACTGCGGTTGGGACGCTTGCCGCCGGGGTGGCCCATGGAATCAACAACCCACTCGCCTATGTCAAAGGGAACTTGCTGTTCGCCCAAGCCGAGATCGGAGACCTGCTCGACAGGGCACGTGCAGCACAGCCGGGTCCGGCGACGCTTGGACGACTCGCGGAAGTGCGAAAGGCGCTGGGCGAGGCCGAGGAGGGGGCGAACCGAGTGCGGGATCTGGTCACCGACCTGCTCACGTTCTCCCGGCATCGAGAGGAGCCCCGCGGGACGGCGCAGCTCACGGCCGTCCTCGAATCGGTGCTGCAGATGACGGCGAACGAAATCCGTCACCGGGCCCGCCTTGCGAAATCTTACGAGGCTGTGCCGGCCGTGGTGGGCGAGGTGTCGCGTCTCGCTCATGTGTTCACGAACCTGATCGTCAACGCCGCGCAGTCCATTCCAGAGGGCGAGGCGGAATGCAACGAGATCCGTGTGGCGACCTGGACCGACTCAGAAGGTTGGGCCGTCGTCGAGATACGCGACACGGGCTGTGGGATTACGCCTGATCTACAGGCCCGGATTTTCGAGCCCTTCTTCACGACCAAGCCGATCGGTTCGGGAACCGGGCTGGGCCTGTCGATTGCGCACGGAATCGTCTCGGCGCTGGGTGGCGGGATCGATTTCGAGAGCGAGCTCGGCAAAGGAACGGCATTCCGGGTAAGGCTTCCGGCGTGGCATGGCGAACGCGGGGTCGCGCCTGCAGGTGCATGCGGACACGCGGGTCGCATGCGGCTGCTCCTAGTCGATGACGACCCGCTGGTTCTGCGAGCCATGCGCCGTCAGCTCGAGCGGGAACACGACGTGCTGGCAGCCACCTCCGGGCAGGAATGCCTTGCGCTGCTCCAGCACGGCGAGAAGTTCGACGCGATTCTTTGCGACCTCATGATGCCAGTCATGACGGGGATGCAGCTATACGATGCAATGGCCCAGGAATTCCCGCGCGACGCAGAGCGGATGGTCTTCGTGACGGGGGGCGCCTTCACGGAGCGGGCTCAGCAGTTCTTGGAGCGTGTCCCCAACCCACGAGTTGCCAAACCCATCGACGCAGACGCGCTACGCACTGCGTTCGCGGCGTTGACGTCGACCTCGTGAATCTAGCGGAGGACGGAAGATTCGTTCGGGTTATCGAGGGTCGGAAGGAGTGACGCGGTGCGTCCATTTTGGCCAGTGATCTTGCTGCCCGGGAGGGCAAGCGTCGGTCCGACCCGGTGCCCTAATCCTCCTCCTCTTCGACGGTGACCTCAACCTGCAGTGTCGTTTGAGAAGAAAGGCATCAGCCTGCAGATTGAGCCGTCGCCCGCGCACTTCGGCTCTTCCATCTCACGCGTACTTGTCGGACCGTATCGCCAAGACGATGTCCGAGGGGGGCGGCGCTCGGCTTCGACCGCACGGCGGCCGTCTACGCCTCGCCCTCCTCGACCTGAAGGACAAGGACGCCGCCGTCGCCGCGGCTGTTCGGGTGCCAGTCTGCGGTGAGCACTGTCCAGTGTTGTCTGACGGCATCGGCAGCGGCCAGGCCCTCGGCCTGCTCGTGGTTCGCGGCCGGATAGCCGATGAACGTCGTCATGGCGGGCCCCATTATGCGCTCATGGGCCTATAACACCAGCTTGCGACGTGTAGCGGAGAGCCTTCGCGCATGGCGCTCGGCGGAAGTGTGGCGAGGCGTCTCGCGCTTAGCGATCGCCATGGCTGGGCACGAGCCTACGCCAACGAGGACCCGAAGCTGGGGTGAAATACGACCACGGGCCGACGCCCAGCCTCCACGAGCTTCCGGTGGTAGCCCGCGTCGTCGAGGCGGCCGACAATCTCTGCAGGTGTCGTCTCGTCCTGGAACGTCTCCATAACGATCTCCAGCATGGCGACCGGGCGGTCGTCGGGGCCATCTACGCGGAACAGACGGCTGCCTCGCACGAAGTTGTCCTGGCTGTCGACGGTGCAGCCCGGGAAACCGCCCACAAGCCAGTCGGTGACGGCCCGGATCTGCTCGGCAGTGGCGCGCGAGTGCATATGAGTACTCCAAGCACACGGGGTCGCAGGATCGGCGGCCGGGAAGATCTCCGAGACCCATTGGGCAAACCATCCTCGGATCCAGGTAAATCGGACACTGAGATCAGGGATTTGGCCGTTCGCCCCCTTGTCATCGGCACGGCCACCGCCCCACCCTGACGAACCGCGCGTGGCCTGGATCACCGGCAAGGTCGGCGTCGCGGCGTAGCGTCGCGCCATGCACAGCTACGAACCGGGCGCTTTGCAGTTCTTGGTCCTCATGGGAACGGTCATGGTCATCCTGACTGCGGTGCTGGGCGGGAAGGGATAGGCCTGGCGCCGAGCGCTGAGCCGCCTCCGGATTTCCACCTATGCGCTGAGCGCACTGCAAGCGCCACCGTGGCGATCTGCCCATGGCAGCGGTGTCGGCTGCGCTGAGCGCCTAGCGCCGTGCGCGGTCTCGCGCGGGTCCAAGCGCTCAGCGCAGGGTAGCGGGTCATTTTGAATCTTCGCGCCGTTGACAGGATCGCGAGGCGTGGCCCATATAAGAAGCCGCTGAGAGCTACGGAGAAACGCGCGATTGAAGCACTTCGCTTCCGTTGGAGCAGAGGCCGACGATCTTCGGTTGCTGCATATCATGGTCAAGTCAACTTTTGTGATCTCCAGCTCGGAGCGCATAGAGCGGGAGAACGACCCCGATTGTTCGTCGGGGCC
>DATFYN010000693.1:0-3822 GCA_035315025.1 Myxococcota bacterium | reverse complement strand
TCCCCTCCCCCCAAAGAAGAGATGGACCCGGGCGCTCCCGGCAACCCCACAAGCCAGCTCCACCGGCAACGCGGCACAAGGCGCAGGCGGATGCGAGCTTCTGCGGCGATCTTTCGAGCCGGGAGCTAACAACGCCGTCTCGTGGAGGACCCCGAGGCCATCTCGACAAAGGACCTGGCGACCTGCGCGCGCGCCTGCGCGCATTCGCGGAGCGCCTCGGGCGCCACGTACGCTTCGAGGAGCGGGAGGTGTTCGATCGCGCCCAGCGCGAGCTCCCGGATGCCGCGCTCGAGGCAATCGCGTTGGCCACGCGAAAGAGCCGCGCAGCGACCGTGCCGAAGAAGGCCTGATAGACGGCAGGCTTCTTCTCAGTCGAGTCCATCCACTAGCGGGCGACGGGACTCGTCACTCCGGGCAGGCTGCCCGTCGGATGCAGATCGAGACCAGCAGGGGCGAGCACGGGTTACGGGCGATAGGATCGACGCCGTGAGCCTCGACGCATGCTCCCTCCTTATCCAGCGATGGACCCGAAACGACGCGCTGGATGCCTCGCGTCTTGGCCCAGCATTCCCGCGATCAAGGCCGGAGACAGCACCGCAGGGTTTCCGTCACGGGGGATACCATGAAGGTCAACAGCACCGAATTCGGCAGCATCACGATCGATGGTGAAACCTATCACCACGACGTTCTCATCCGATTGTCCGGAAAGATCGAGAAGCGCAAGAAAAGGCTGTCCAAAAAACAGTTCGGCACCTCGCACATCATGTCCCTAGAAGAGGCCGAATTCGTCCACGAGAAGGGCAGCGAACTGCTGGTCCTCGGAACTGGTCAGAACGACAATGTGCGTCTTTCGCCCGAAGCGGAGGCATTCTTCGCGCGCAAGGGCTGCGAGGTTCTTGCCGAGACGACACCAGAGGCTATCGCCACGTTCAACCGGGCAAAAGGGCGGAGGATTGGTCTTTTTCACGTCACATGCTGAAGCATGGATGTCCGAGTGGGTTGGGCGGCACTGATCGGCAGCGGAGATCAGCGCGCGTACAGGGCTCAGGCGATTCGCCTCGGACCATGACTGGATTGAGCTGCCGACCGCCGTCGATGGCATGGGTTGGTTCGCGGCGTTGCGAACGCTGGGGAAACGCGAACCGACGTGAGGGGCGGGAAGATCGAGCCGCCGCGGTTGTTCGTGTAGTTGGGCAGGGCCGCAATCGTCCCACCCTCACACGCCGGAGCACAGAGTATCCCACGGATTGCCGAGTGCGTGGATCTTTTCCGCGCGGCCAGGCGGCGCAACGGACCCCGAGGCGCTTTGTCCCACGTGCCACCGTTGCCGCAGCAGATCCGAGCTCTTGATCCTGCTTGCCGAATTGCTTCAATGATTCCGACGCCGACTAGATTCACGGGAGCGACAGACAGCTCGAGCGCCGCGTGATAGCCAAAGCTATGCGCCTCGCCGATCTCGTGCGCCACGTCCAAGGCGCGTTACCCGACGGCCCCGTCGTGGACGGAGATTGACCTGTTGCTTGCGGGCGATGAGCCCAAAGATGCGGCATGTGGTTAATGAGCCTGATCTTGCTCGCCGTGGCGTCTTGGGCGTGAGCCACCCGATGGTGACGCGCTAAATTGCCCTGAACCGCGACTTCTTAGAGGGGGTAGCACCGCAAAATGTGCGTTGTGGCCTGGAGGACAGATGGAACAAACCTTCCTCGGTCTAACGCCGCTACAGATCCAGGGGTGCGCCGCAATTCTGTCACTGCTCCTTACGGCGTCACTCGTGATCGCGACGTTCGTCTACGTGCGGCTGACAAAACGGATAGTGGCTGCGTCTGAGAGATCCCTACAGCACGTTGTCGCGATCGCAGATAGGGAACGCCTAAAAGAAGGCGCGATCCTTCACGCTTGGATTGTCTCGACGGGAGCAAGTCTCGTGGAAATCGGGACGGCGAACTTGGTTGACCTCGCCGTGAGCCACAGCCTGCCGGAGAAGGTGCCTGGTTCAGGACTGCCGCCCGAACTCCTGATGAGATGTGCGCAAGGCATCTCGGGAGAGTTGCTACTAGAAGTCACCGCTGCGCTTCACTGGATCGAGAAGGGCGCTGGCGTCCTCAGCGAGATGCAGGTGGACAGCCCGAGGCCCGGCTTCGAGGAACTGAAAATGAAAGCCGCAGAGGCCCATGGCGCTTTCGAAACGGCACTCAAGTGTGTGAATCGGTGTAGTGAGCTAATGGCCCCGCAATTCTATGGCGGCGCAGGCGCTGACAAGGTAGTGGTCGGGCCGCGGAATAGAGTCGCTCAATGAAGCCCAAGGACGCGAAGTACCGGAACGAGCCAAAGGGAGCGGCGTGAGCGCAGCGGGCGAAGGCCGGCACCTTAGCGACATCGTGCGCACCGTCGGCAGTGCCCTCTTCGACGCGCATCTCGGGAGATACTGCTCGAGCGCGCCGACCGCATCCTGGCGGCCGACGGCGGGCGCGATTGCAAGCGTGTGCTGACCGACGCGGAGATCGACCTGCTACTCACCGGCAAAGAGCCGAGGGGGTAGCGTGAGCGTGGGCGGCGCCGGAACCCAGGGACGATCTGGGTCCGCGGCGCCGTTCCCACCCCCGGAATTTCTCGAGCCGGCGCCGCAGCTCAGTGAGGCGCGCCGGAGTGGCGAAAAGACGCCCCGCGAGCTCGCGGCGCCGACGGCTCCGCGAACGTGGTGCAACGCGGAGCCGAGGAAGACTACGCCCGGGCGAGAGACGACCGGTATCCCTGGATCCAGGGAAATCGCGCACCCAGAAGCGCGGGTTGAGTCGGTCGGGGAAACGCGAGAGGCAACCGGCTCGTGCGGACGGGCCGGGCCGCTGGCTCGTAATGCGAGGCCAAAGCATGAAGTCGAAGCCGAAGGGCCAGAAGTGTAGAGCAAAGACCAGACAACGAAGTGAGCGCGTGGAAGAGTTCTGCGGCAAGCCAGCACGATTCCAAGCCGAGGACAGTACACCGCTCTGCAAGAGGCACGCAGAGGCACATGAGGGTAGCGGGGGCACTGTCTTTCCGATCGATCGCGGTGAGAAGTAGCCCGATGCCCGGCTAGCTCATTTCTCGCAGTGAGCGCCGTTTGTCCGCCGCACAGGAGCGTAGACCGATGAAGCCCAAGCCCAAGGGACCGAAGCGCGCCTCTCGCGTGAAGACCAAAGCGGGCCGCCAGCTCGGTAAGAACCCGAGCGAACGCGAGGTGAAGGACTTCATCGTGGGCGCGATCGAGACGTCGCTCGCAGAGAACCTCGAGCAAATGGGGTTCAGCAAGCGCGAGGTGAAAGATCTTCACCCGTTACGCGTCGGGCGCGCCATCCTCCAAGCTCCGATCGTCGAATCCGCGGGAATCATCAAAGATCCGCAGCCAATGTATGAGACGGGTCCCGTTAGGGGTGCCCCAACCTGTGGGATGATCCCAGGGTGCGGGCACAGTTCGGGCACAATCGAGGAGATCAACCTCATTGAACCCCGTGTATGATCTGTACTAGAAGGAGGGTGCCAATATGCCCGAATCTCGGATTAGGGTTGCCCCGAATACAGTAGCGTATGCTGACGGGGAGAACCGCAAGCTAGTAGTGGAGTTCGCCATCCCGGGAGCGCCAACGGATACCATCGATGTGAAGATCCTGGAAGACAGCATCCACCTGACAGCGCCAGCAAGGGATCTCGAATATGTTTCAGCCCTGGCTTTAGCTTGGCAGGTGAAACCTGACAAAGCCGAAGCGACCTACGAGCACGGCCTGCTCCGAATCGAGGTGCCCTTCAAAGATCCGATGGAAGATGCTGTGAAGGTCGCCATCAAAGCAG
>DATFYN010000692.1:0-23412 GCA_035315025.1 Myxococcota bacterium | reverse complement strand
ATGAGGCGGTACGGCCGGATCGAGTGCCTTGCCCTTCCGGCAGCGACCTCGCCCCGGCGGTACCTCCGGCACGGCCCGCTGCGCACGATGCTCCGCAACTGGGCCGCGGCGCTAGGCTGGGCCTGCGGCCTTGACCGGGCGCGCATCGCGGCCTGGTATCAGCGGACTGAGCTGGCGATCCCGTGCGCGCCGGGAGCCCCCTCGAGCTCCGAGGCGTCGCGCTCGCGATGACGGCAGGGGCGCAAGGGCAGCAAGGTGGCCTTGCGCGATCGGACGGCCTCGTGTCGCTTGCCGCGCGACCCGGGCTGCGGCGCCTCCTGCGGTACGCCGCGCACAATCGGGGCACGTACCTCGTCTGGATGGTTTCAACGCTCGGCTATGTCGGGATGTCCGTCGCAGGACCGCTTCTCGTCGGCTTCGCGCTCGCGGCAGCCCGCGCCGGCCTGCCGGCGCAGGAGCTCACGAAGCGCTGCCTGTGGCTCCTGATGGTCACGCTCCTGCGCGGCGGACTGCGCTACTGGTCGCGCGTCCTCGTCTTTAATGCGGCTCGCGAGATCGAATACGAGCTGCGCAATGATCTCTTCGCTCACCTGCAACGCTTGCCCCAGTCCTTCTACTTCCGTTGGCGCACGGGCGATCTCATGAGCCGCTGCGTCAACGACCTCGGTTCCGTCCGAATGCTGCTCGGACCGGGGCTGCTCAGCGTTCTTCAGACGCCGATTCTCATCGCTTCCTTCCTGACCGCGATGGTCGCGATCGACGCAAAGCTCGCGCTCCTCGTCCTGCTTCCCTACCCCGCCTTCATCCTGATCGCGCGCGGCTTCGGACGCACGCTCCATCGCGCGAACCTGGCGCTCCAAGAAGGACTCGCGGAGCTCTCGAATGGTCTTCAGGAGAATGTCTCGGGGATCGCGGTCGTGAAGGCCTATGCCATGGAGGGGGCGAGCGAGCGCCGCTTCGACGGCACCAACCGCGAGCTCTACCGTCGCCAGCTTGCTCTCGTACGGGCGAATGCCTCCATGCCCGCCGTCGTTTCTCTTCTTCCTGGTGCGGCGATGTGTATCGTGCTGCTGGTGGGTGGCAACGAAGCCATTCACGGGCGGATGACCATCCCGAATCTCTTCACGTTCGCAATGTATGTCTATGAGATGACGTTCCCGACCTTCATGATGGGCTGGGTCTGGTCGCTGGTACAGCGCGGAGCGGCGTCGATGCAGCGGATCGACCAGGTGCTCTCGGTAGAGCCATCGATCGCGGATCACAGCGAACCGGTGCCGATCAAGAGCCTGCGTGGGGAGATCGAGTTCCGACATCTCACCTTTCACTACCCGGATGTGCGCCGCACGGCAGCGCTGCGGGACATTTCCCTGCTTGTCCCTGCGGGCACGAGCCTCGGGGTGGTGGGACCCGTCGGCGCGGGCAAGACGACGCTCGCATCGGTGATTCCACGGCTCTTCGAGGTCGAGGATGGCCAGCTCTTCTTGGACGGGATCGACGTGAACCGGATCCCGCTTAGGACCTTGCGGCGCAGCATCGCCATGGTCCCGCAGGACTCGTTCCTTTTCTCCATGTCGCTCGCCGAGAACGTAGCGTACGGCCTTCCGGAGGCGGATCCCGTCGCGGTCGCGGAGGCCGCGAGTCGCGCGCAGCTCGCCCACGACATCGCGGAGCTTCCCCAGGGCTACGAGACGATCGTCGGCGAACGGGGAGTGATGCTCTCCGGGGGGCAGCGCCAGCGCACGGCGCTCGCGCGCGCACTCGCTCTCCGACCCAGCATCCTCATCCTCGACGATACGCTCTCGAGCGTCGACGCAGAGACGGAGGCAGCCATCCAGCGCGGCCTTTCCGAGATGTTCGAGGGTCGCACGGTGGTGATCATCGCCCACCGCGTGAGCACCGTGCGGGGGTGCGACCAGATTGTGGTGCTCGAGGAGGGCATGATCCGCGAGCGCGGGTCGCACGACGAGCTCGTCGCCGCGGGTGGACTTTACGCCCGACTCGCGCGCGACCAGGCCCTAGAACAAGAGCTCGCCGATGTCGAGGCCGTCGCGTGAGCGCGCCGTCCGGCGGCGCCCTTGCCGCGATCCACGAGGAAGAAGCCCTTGGCAAGGCGTACGATGCACGCCTCCTGCGTCGGCTGTGGCCCTATGTGCGGCACTACCGCGGCCAGGTCGTTCTCACCCTCCTGCTGGTCTTCCCCATGTTTGTCCTCGAGCTTGCTCCTGCCTGGATCGTGAAGACCGGGATCGATCGAGTGATCGCTCCTGCGGTGGGTGGGGACGCGCTGGCCCGAGCGTCGGCCTCGTCGGCCGCTGAGGCCCTTGCATGGCTCTTGCGCGCGCCAAGCGGCGTGGCTCCGCTCGTCTGGCTCGCCGGTCTTTACCTCGCCGCGATGATGCTGGGAGCGCTCCTTCAGTTCGTCCACGCGACGGTGATGTCATGGACCGGGCAATCGGCGATGCGCGACCTGCGCAGCGATGTCTTCGGCCACATCCTGCGACTCCACCTCGGGTTCTTCGACCGCTACCCCGTCGGTCGGCTCGTCACCCGGGCAACGAACGACGTGGAGAACGTGGCCGAGATGTTCTCCGCGGGAATCGTTGCGCTTGTGACCGATCTTCTGAAAATGATGGGTTTCGCGGTCGTGCTTTTCATGGTGAACGCAAGGCTCGCGTTCGCGACATTCCTCGTGGTTCCGTTCCTTGCGGCAGCCGCCGTCGTCTTCCGCCTGCGCGTCCGTGACGCGTTTCGCGCCGTCCGCGTGCGCATTGCGCGGATCAACGCGGTGCTGCAGGAAACGGTGACGGGCATGAAGGTCGTGCAGCTTTTCGCGCGGGAAGAACGCAATCTGCGCGATTTCGCCCAGATCAACGCCGAGCACCGCGATGCCTGGTACAACTCGATTCGGTACGACTCGGCACTCTTTGCCGTGGTCGAGGCCGCCGGTGGGATCTCTGTCGTGGTGGTGATCTGGTACGGCGCAGGCCTGGTGGCGGCAGGCCTCGTGGCGATCGGCACGCTCTACGTCTTTATCGACTGGACACGTCGCTTCTTTTTGCCGCTGCGCGACCTTTCGGCCAAGTACTCGGTCATGCAGTCGTCGATGGCGAGCTGCGAGCGCATCTTCCAGCTGCTCGATACGGCGCCCCTCGTCGTCGACCCCGTCGTCCCGGTGACGCCGGTTCGACCGGTTCACGGCGGTCGTGGCGGCGCGGTCGAGTTCCGCGACGTGTGGTTCGCCTACCAGCGCGAGGATTGGGTGTTGCGGGACATCTCGTTTCGCGTCGAGCCCGGAGAGCGCGTCGCCTTTGTGGGGGCCACGGGTGCGGGCAAGACTTCGCTCATCAAGCTCTTAACCCGTCTTTACGAGGTATCGCGCGGGCAGGTGCTGCTCGACGGCGTGGATCTGCGCGATCTCCCGCAGGCGGAGCTGCGGCGGCGGGTCGCGATGGTGCTCCAAGATGTCTTCCTCTTCAGCGGAAGCGTCGCCGACAATCTCCGGCTCGGCCGTGAGGACGTGGATCGCGCCACCATCGAGGCGGCGGCCCGGGCGGTCGAGGCGCATCGGTTCATCGAGCGCCTCCCCAAGGGCTACGACACTGAGCTCCGGGAGCGGGGTACGAACCTGTCCTCCGGCCAGCGCCAGCTCCTGTCGTTTGCGCGGGCGCTC
Organism: Myxococcota bacterium; assembly: GCA_035315025.1. Taxonomy (GTDB): domain Bacteria; phylum Myxococcota_A; class UBA9160; order UBA9160; family UBA9160; genus UBA9160. The sequence goes on along the minus strand of DATFYN010000692.1, from coordinate 19,742 downwards.
GCCCACGGGGCGGACGTGCTCGTGCTCGATGAAGCGACAAGCTCCATCGACACAGAGACGGAGGCCCTGATTCAGAAGGCGCTGCGCCGCCTTTGGGAAGGAAGAACAGCGCTTGTGATCGCGCACCGGCTCTCCACGATCCAGGACGTCGACCGGATCTTCGTTCTCCACAAGGGCCGGATCGTGGAAGAAGGCAGCCACGAGGTGCTGCTCGCGCGTCGGGGCGTATACCACCGGCTCTACCAGCTCCAGTACCGCCAGCAAGAAGGACCCCTCCCCACCGCAGCTGCAGCCGCGGCGGCAGGCGGGGGCGGCGCGGCTTAGCACGGATGCAGCGCCGGGCCCCAGGCACTCCCCGGGGTGCCTGAGCGCCTAAAGCAGCCGAGGCGCGCGCCCGTGGCGCGCTCTGGCGCCGCAAGTAGCTGCCGCCACAGCTGGATACGGCCGGAACGCAAATCTGCTTTTCAACGCAACCCTGAGGGTCGACGCAAGCGGCGCCGGTCTCTACCTGCACCCGAAGCACCGGCGCCGGCGGCGAAGGGCTCCGGTAGTGTCTATCGATGAATGCCGCAATGTCGATGGATGAATGTCGCGGTGTGTCGGAATATTGCGTTCTTAGACGGATGGAGCCCGCGCAAGGCATGGTTCGGATGGAGATCTGTAAGAAAGCGGTACAAAATGATGGACAACTTGTCTGGGTCGCGATACGCTCGGCCACGATCCAAGGGGGGGTGCTCATGAGCCGAGCCACACGGCGCCAGGCCCTCGAGCGAGCGGGACTCGTCCATCCTCGCCCCGACGCGGTGAGCGCCCCGCTCTTCGACGGCCGCGAGCCGTTCTTTCTGGCGCTCGACAAGGTCCAGGTGAAGTACGAAATGCTGCGCGCGCACGTGGTGGAGGGACTCAGCGCAACCGCGGCCGCCGAGCAGCACGGCTACTCGCGGGCCGCGTTCTACCTGGTCACGACCGCATTCGACGAGGCGGGGATGCGGGGCTTGCTCGACGAGCGACGCGGCCGGCGCGGGCCCCTGAAGCTCACACCCGAGGTGCTGGCCTTCCTGGCCGCTGCGGACCGCAGCCTCTCGGGCGCGGAGCTCGCGCGGACCATCGAGGAGCGCTTGGGCGTGAGCCTGCATCGGCGCACGATCGAAAGGGCCCGCCGATGAGCCGGAGCTTCTGGCCGATCGGCGAGGTGGCGCAGGCCGACTATGAGACGTTACGCGAGGCGGTGTTGTCGGGCCAGCGCCTCGAGACGTTGGCAGCCGCGCGGTTCGAGCGCCGCGGCCTGGCCGGTCTGATCGCCTGGCCGGCGGCGGAGCCGCTGTTCACGGCCGTGCTCTGCGGCGCGCAGCGCCCTCCCTGGACGCCGCACGTCGATCCGCGTCTGGATGCCTTGGCCGCCGGCTATGCGCTGATCCTAGGCGCTGCCCGGGATGCCGAGGGGGCCCGGAGGGCCTCGCGATGAGAGTGGCGATTTACGCCAGGGTCTCCACCGAGTCGCAAGAAGCGCGAGGCACCATCGGCTCGCAGCTCGAGGTCCTGCGCCAGCGGGTCGCCTCCGAGGGGCACGAGCTCGTCGCCGAGTTCTGCGACGACGGTCACTCGGGGACTCGGCTCGATCGCCCGGGACTCGACGCCTTGCGGGATTCGGCTGAGGCGGGGCAGCTCGACGCCGTCTGGTGTCTGTCTCCGGATCGCCTGGCCAGGATGTACGCCTACCAGGTCATCGTGCTGGACGAGCTGACGCGCCTCGGCGTCTCGGTGCGCTTCCATGATACTCCGCCGCTCGACGACGACCCGCAGGCCCGTTTGCTCACGCAGGTGCAGGGCGTGATCGCCGAGTACGAGCGCGCCAAGATCGCGGAGCGCTACCGCCGGGGCAAGCTCTGGCGTTCGCGTGCCGGCGAGGTCATCGCCTGGAAGTGCCCGTACGGCTACCGGCGCGTCCCACGCTGCGGCGATCGGCCGGCTCACCTCGAGGTCTACGAGCCGGAAGCGAGCGTCGTGCGGCGCATCTTTCAAGACTACGTCGAGGGCGACTTCTCGGTCCGGCAGATCACCCTGCACCTGAACCGGGACTCGGTTCCGTCTCCAACCGGCCGGTCGATCTGGGGCACCTCCACGATCGGGCGCATCCTGCGCAACGAATCGTACGTGGGCCGTGGGTACTACAACCGAACCGAAGCGGTCCCGGATCGTCGTCCGGGAGGGCGAGCGCGGCAGGTCCGCCGTGCCCGCGACCAGTGGATTGCCATCCCGGTCCCCGCGTTCGTGAGCGAGGGGCTGTTCGACGCCGCTCAGAAAGTCAGCCGAGACAACTCGCAATGGAGTCCGCGTCGGGCCGAGCCCGGTCATTGGCTCCTGCGGGGGCTCGTCAAGTGCGGCCACTGCGGTATGAGCGTCACCTGCCACAAGATGCGCGGCCGCAACGAGACCTTCCATCGCTACTACTACTGCCGCTATCACGATCCCCTCAAGGCGGGAGGCGAGCACCGGCGTTGCCCGGAACGGAATATCCGAGCGGACGAGCTCGACGCCTTCGCCTTCGAGCAGGTCCGCACTGCCCTGCTGCGGCCCGACGTGCTACTCGCGGGCGAGTCCGCCGTGTCGACCCGCCGCGAGGCGCCGGACGACGAACTGCTCGCGGCCCAACTGGCCCGCTCCGATCGCAAGATCGAGTCTGCCGAGGCCGAGCGCCGGCGCCTGGCCGATCTCTACCAGACGGGTCTGATCGAGCGCGCAGAGCTGCTGCGCCGCGCGAAGGAGTTGGAGGCCCGGCGGCAGGCTCTGGAAGAGCAACGCACCGTTCTGATCGCCGAGCGGCAGGATTTGGCCAAGCACAACCGGCTCCGCGAGCGGGTCAAAGGCTTCGCGCAGGAGGTGATGACCACCATCGACCGCCTCGGCTTCGACCAGCGCCAGAAGCTCCTGCGTCTCGTCGTCGAGGAGGTCCGCGTCCACGGCTGGCAGGTCGAGATCCGGTTTCGCATCCCGTTGGACAGCCGCCCGGATCCGCCTGCCGATGGTTCGTCCACGAAAGACCGTCTGCGTTCCCTTCATCGAAGCGCCGGGCGGCAGCCCTTTCGCCAGGGTTTGTTGTCCTTGCCAACCCCCCACGCGGGGTGGTACCTAAATCGCACCCCCCATCCTCTGTGGGCGCTCGCAGTCGGGTTGCCGGCGGCTTTCGTGTGCCTTGGACGAGCGGAGGGTCCGCGCGAGCATGAACAGAGTAGGACGTGCCGCAAGCCACGCGGCGGGGGTTCCCGGTGCGCGTCAAGTCGCTCCAGATTCACGGCTTTAAGTCGTTTATCGACAAGACGCTGTTCCACTTCCGCCCGGGGATCACGGGCATTGTGGGCCCAAACGGCTGCGGCAAGTCGAACGTGGTCGACGCGATGCGCTGGGCCATGGGCGAGCAATCGCCGAGGCGGCTGCGCGGCAAGGGGATGGAGGACGTGATCTTCGCGGGGTCCGACTCTCGCGCCCCGATTGGGATGGCCGAGGTCGTCCTCTCCTTCGACAACGCGGAAGGCGCCGCACCGCCCGCCTACGCGTCGTTCTCCGAGATCCAGATCGCGCGCCGCGTCTATCGCTCGGGGGAGTCCGAATACCTCATCAACAAGGTGCCCTGCCGTTTGCGCGACGTGCAGGATTTCTTCCGTGACACGGGCATCGGAACGCGTGGCTACACGATCGTGGAGCAGGGTCAGATCGCCGGCATCGTCTCCGCCAAGCCGGAGGATCGGCGCTATCTGATCGAAGAGGCTGCAGGCATCAGCAAGTACAAGGCACGCCGCCGGGAAGCGGAGAGCAAGATCGAGGGTACAGAACAGAACCTCGTGCGCGTGAGTGACGTGCTCGGCGAGATCCGGCGGCAGATCGGGACCCTCGAGCGACAGGCGAAAAAGGCGGCGCGCTACAAGCGACTGCGAGAAACGCAAAAGCTGCTGGAACTATCCCTGGCCGCGGACGATCGCACCGACCTCCTGGGGCAGATCGAAGACCTGTGGCGCCGCTTCGCGTCCCTGCGTGATCAGGGTCTCGGGCTCGAAGCTCGCGTTTCCGAGCGTGAGCTCGCCCTCGAGGCGGCGCGGCTCGAACTTGCCGAGCGCGAGCGCGTGGTGAACCAAGGAAATGAAGTGCTTGTCTCGCTTCGCGGAGACATCAAGCAGCTCGAGAGTCGCATCGACTATGAGTCGCGCGAGCGCGACGCGTTGGCGGAAATGAACGCCGTCCGCAGCGAGGAGCTTGCGACACTCGGCGAGCAACTGGCCGCCTCCGAGGCCGAGGCCGAGCGCGCCGGCGACGAGCTTCGCGCGCTCGAAGCGGGATTCGATACGGAGGCCGCGGCGATTGGAGGCGCGGAGGCCGCGACGCGACAGGCAGAGGACGCCTTCCGCGGCCTGGAGCGCGAACGCGACGCCGCCAACGCGGCACTCGTGGATGCGCTGACCCGGCTTGCGCGTGCGGAGGACCGGCTTGCGGCGCTGGAAGACCGCCGCGTAGAGATCGACCGACGGATCCGCAGTGCCGACGAGGGTCTCGAGCTGCATGGCTCTGAAGAGACCCAGGCCACGCTCGCCGAGGAGACCCTGGCCGAGGGCCTCCGCAACCTGCTGGCGGACCGAGATCGCCTCATGGGGGCGCTGCGTGCGGCACAGGCGCGCAGTGAGGAGGCGAGCCGCCGCGCACGCGAAGCGGGCGAGTCCTTGCGCGAAGCGCGCGAGCACCGCGAGACGCGGCGGGCGCGGCTTGTGTCCCTGCGCGAGGTGATCGATCGGCGCGAGGATCTCGGCGCAGCCTCGCGCCATTTGCTGGAATGCGACGAGGCGACGCGGGCGGCCTTGGGTCTGCGCGCGCTCGCGCGCGACCTGCTCGAGGTCGATCGCCCCTACGAACGGGCTGTGGAGGCGATCCTCGCCGAACGCGCCGAAGCCCTGGTGGTGCGCGACCTGGCGAGCGCCCTCGCGGCGATCGATGCGCTGCGCTCGGCAAAGGCCGGTCGTGGCGTCTTCGTGGTGGAGCCACGCCTTGAGGCCGCACCCGTGGGATTCGTGCCGCTCGGGCGGCCCCTTCTCGACTGCGTCCGGGTGCGACCGGGCTTCGAGGGTATCGCGCGCACGCTCCTCGGCGGCGTGAACCTGGTCAATCATTTGCGCGAGGCAGTGGCGCTCTACGGCGCAGGGAGGCTCCCGGCCGCGTTCGTGACGCCCGAGGGCGACCTGCTGTCTCCCGACGGTGTTGTGCGGGGTGGTGGCGATGCGGCACAGAGCGGTCTTCTTTCGCGCGTGCGGGAGGTGAGAGAACTCGAGCAGGAAGTCGCCGAGCTCGATCGCGTGGTCGCGGAGCGAGAAGCGGCGCGCGTGGCGGCAGAGCTCGAGGAAGCGACCGCGAACGATGAACGCGAGAACCTGCGCAACCGGCACCACACCGCCGCTCTCGCAGTGGCCAACCATGAAAAGGACCTCGAGCGCACGCGCGACCGCGTGAAGACGCTCGCGGTCGCGCACGACGGACGCGTCGCAGAACGCGCCGAGCTCGTGGACGAAGCCGAGCAACGCGCACTCGAGGCGCAGCGGCTCGGCGGAGCGCTCGAAGAGACGCGCCGGGAGCGTTCCGAGCGCCAGCGCGGCCTCGAAGCGTTGGTCCTCCGCATGGGCCAGGCGGGACGCGAACTCGCGCGCGAGCAGGCCGCGCTCGCTGCCCGCCGCATCGAGTACGCAAGCCGCCTGGAGCGCCGGGAGGCGCTGCGCGAGGCCGAGCGCCGAGCCCGCACGGGGGCGCGGGAGACAAAGGAGTGGATCGAGCGTCGAAAAGCGGAGACCGCCGGCGCAGAGGCCCGTCGCGAAGCCCTGCTCGCGACGATTCGCGCCGCGGAGACGGCACTGGCCGAGCGCCTGCGCGAGGAGGAAGTTGCACGGGCTTCGAGCGACGAGAAGCGGGAGGCCTACGAACGCGAAGCGCTCCGTGTGCAGCGATTCGAAAGTGAGCTGCGGGGACTGCGGAGCGAGGCGACGGAGCGCCGCGATGAGACTGGCCGCGCCGAGCTCGAACTGCGGGAATCGGAGATGCGCCTTTCGCATCTCGAGGAAGCGGTGCGTGCGCGCTGGGGGATCGAGCTCAAGGGCTGGACGCCACCGTTTGCGGAGACCACCCCGGAGCCGGCGTTCCCGGATACCCAGGAGGCGATCCCGGGCCCCGGAGAAGGGGAGATAGGGGGCGAGGGGGAGGCGGCCGAGGAGGAGGCAGCTCTGACGCCGCGCGCTGTCACGGAGCTCCTGGCGCTCGCGCGCGACGAGCGCCGCGCGCGCCTCGAGGATGTTCGCGGTCGCGTCGAGGCGCTCGGCGAAGTCAACCTGGGAGCGATCGAAGAGCACGAAGAACTGGGGGAGCGCTTCCGGTTCCTTTCCGAGCAGAAGAGCGATCTTGAGAGCACCCTTACGGCGCTGCGGGAGGCGATTCAGCGCATCAACCGCACGAGTCGCAAGCGCTTCCGCGAGACCTTCGATGCCGTGAACCTGCGCTTCCAGGAGAACTTTCCCCGCCTCTTCCGCGGCGGCAAGGCCAAGCTCCAGCTCACCGATGAAGAGGACGTGCTTGAGGCGGGGATCGAGATCATGGCGTCTCCGCCTGGCAAGCGCGTGGTGAACGTGAATGCGCTCTCGGGGGGAGAGAAGACCCTCACGGCTGTGGCTTTGCTCGTCTCGGTCTTCCAGGTGAGGCCATCGCCCTTCTTCTTGCTGGACGAGGTCGACGCTGCCCTCGACGATGCCAATGTGGGGCGCTTCAACGAGATCGTGAAAGAGCTCGCCAAGGAGTCGCAATTCTTGATCGTCACCCACAACAAGCGAACGATCGAAGTGGCGGACCTCCTCTACGGCGTGACAATGGAGGAGAAGGGCGTGAGCAAGCTCGTCTCCGTCGAGCTCCACTAACGCCGCCAGCGCGGGCGAGATGGTCAAGTACATCGGGTCGAAGCGCGTCCTGGTCCCCCGAATCGTGGCTGCGATTTCGGCTTTCCCCGGCGCCCGCACCGTCCTTGACCTCTTTTCCGGCACCTCTCGCGTGGGCCATGCGTTAAAGCGCGCAGGCTTTCGGGTCCTCGCCAACGACCACAATGCCTACGCCCACACGCTCGCACGCTGCTACGTGCAAGCCGACCGGCGTCGGGTGTGGGAGGAGGGTCAACGACTGATCCGCGAGCTCGCGGCCTTGCCGCCCAAGCCCGGGTACTTCACCGAGACCTTCTGTGTGCGGGCCCGCTTCTTTCACCCGCGCAACGGTGCACGCATCGATGCGATTCGGGAAGCCATCGCAAGGGGGTCTTTCGAGCCGGACCTCGAGGCCGTGCTTCTCACCGCGCTCATGGAGGCCGCCGACCGCGTCGACTCCACGACCGGAGTGCAGATGGCGTACTTGAAGGCGTGGGCGCCCCGGGCGCTCCATGACCTCGAGCTGCGTATGCCAGAGATCCTGCCGGGCGAAGGGAAGGCGTTCTGCCTGGACGCTTTCGATGCCGCCCGCGCGTTCGAGGCAGACGTCGCCTACCTCGATCCGCCGTACAATCAGCACAGCTATCTCGGCAACTATCACGTCTGGGAGACGCTCGTACGCTGGGACAAGCCCGAGGCGTATGGCGTCGCGTGCAAGCGCGTCGGGTGCAAGACCTACCACAGCGACTTCAACTCCCGCCGGCGCATCCACGCTGCGCTTGGCTCACTCGTCGACGCCGTGCGGGCTCCGCACCTGGTCGTCTCCTTCAACGACGAGGGATATGTAAGCCGTGCGCAGATGGAGGCGCTCCTCTCGCGGCGCGGCCACGTGGAGGTCGTGGAGGTCGACTTCCCCCGCTATGTCGGGGCGCGCATCGGAATCTTCAACCCCTCGGGCATCAAGGTGGGGACCGTCGGGCGCCTGCGAAACAAAGAGCGCCTGTTCATCGTGTCCGAAGAGCGGGCGCGCGCCCGCGCTGCAGCAGGACGATAAGGCGAGTCGCGGTATGCTCCGGCGCCCATGACCGAGAGCGCGAACCCCCTGACGACCCTCGCTCCTTTCGTTGCATTTGCGCAGGCGCATCCCGCGCTCGCCCTCGGAGCGGCGTTCCTGCTCCCCCTCGTGATCGCCCTTGCATACCTTGCGCTGCGCGGGCCGGCTGCGGCTCCCGCGCCACGTGCGTTGCCCCGCGCTGCGGAGGGTTCGCCGGCCCAAGCAGAAGGCGCGGAGATCCTTGAGACCGCTCCTCGCGCACCCGCGCCGCTCCCCGCCGAAGCGGCCCGAGCTCGCCCGAGCCGTCTGCGCGAGCGGTTGGCCCGCACGAGCCAAGCGCTCATCGGGCGGATCGAGGGCATCATCGGCGGGCGCAAGCTCGACGCCCATCTCCTCGACGAGCTCGAGTCGCTGCTTTTCACCGCAGACCTCGGGGTGAAGACGGCGGAAAGTCTCCTTGAACGCGTACGCCAGCAGGCCGGCGGTGCGGACCTAGAGGCCGTGCGCGACATCCTTCGCACCGCCATCCTCGAGAAGCTGCGCCGTGTCGAGCCGGCACCAGGCACTACGCTTGCTACCGCGGCAAAGCCGCACGTCATCCTCGTTCTCGGTGTGAACGGTTCGGGCAAGACCACCACGATCGGCAAGCTCGCCGCGCGCCACGTCGCGATGGGCCGCAAGGTCGTGCTGGGCGCGGCCGACACCTTCCGAGCGGCGGCGATCGAGCAGCTTCAGGCGTGGGGCGAACGCAGCGGCGCCAGCGTGATCGCCGGGCGTCCTGGTGCGGATCCTTCGGCCGTGGCGTTTGACACGCTCAAGGCGGCGGTCGCGCGGGGGGCGGACGTCGCCATCATCGACACCGCCGGGCGGCTGCAGACGAAGCTTCCCCTGCTCGAGGAACTCAAGAAGATCGTGCGCGTGATGGAGCGCGAGGTCGCGGGTGCTCCCCATGAGAGCCTCCTCGTGCTCGATGCAAACACGGGACAAAACGCGCTCTCGCAGGCCCGCGTCTTCACGGACGCGGCGCGTGTCACAGCCCTGGCGCTCACCAAGCTTGATGGCACCGCAAAAGGTGGAGTGATCATCGGCCTTGCCGATGAGCTCGGGATTCCCGTGAAGTTTGTAGGGGTCGGAGAGGGCGTCGAGGACCTGCGAGACTTCTCCGCCGAAGAGTTCGTGGCCGCGCTCTTCGACGAACGCGCCGGAGACGGGGAAGGCGCGTGAGCGTCGTCCTCGCGCTCGACCAAGGCACGACGTCGTCGAGGGCACTCGTCTTCGACGAGGCGGGCGCCGTCGTGGCCGCCGCCCAGCACGAGTTTCCCCAGTACTTTCCGAACCCGGGCTGGGTGGAGCACGATCCCGGCGAGATCTGGTCGAGCCAATTGCGTGCGGCCCGGGATGCGCTCGCGCGCGCCGGGGCCTCCGGGACGCGGGTGGCTGCGATCGGGATCACGAACCAACGCGAGACCACCGTCGTGTGGGATCGCGCGACGGGAGAGCCCATCCACCGTGCCATCGTTTGGCAGTCGCGCCAGACGGTGCCGATCTGCGATGCGCTGCGCATGCGGGGACTCGAAAACGAGGTGCGCGCGCGCACCGGGCTGGTGATCGATGCCTACTTCTCCGCCACCAAGGTCCGCTTCATCCTCGACGCCGTCCCAGGCGCCCAGGCGCGCGCCGAGCGGGGCGAGCTCGCCTTCGGCACGGTGGACTCGTGGCTGCTGCATCGGCTCACGAAAGGCCGGGTCCACGCCACCGAGCCATCGAATGCCTCGCGCACGATGCTTTACAACGTGCACCGCGGCGACTGGGACGACCTCTTGCTGCGCGAGCTGCAGATACCGCGCGCCATGCTGCCCGCCGTCCAGGATACGAGCGGTGTCTTTGGGCTGAGCGACGCCGAGTGGCTGGGTGCTGAGATTCCCATCGCCGGCATGGCCGGCGACCAGCAGTCCGCGCTTTTTGGTCAAGGCTGCTTTGAGCCTGGCACCGCGAAGAACACCTACGGCACGGGCTGCTTCCTGCTGATGAATACAGGAAGCTCTGCGCCTGCATCGAAGAGTGGTCTTATCACCACGATCGCCTGGAGCCTCGGGGGGAAGATCGAGTACGCGCTCGAGGGCAGCGTCTTTGTGGCGGGCGCCGCGGTGCAGTGGCTGCGCGACGGCCTGCGGCTTGTCGCCGACACGGCAGAGACGGAGTCGGCGGCGCGCAGCGTAGGAGACACGGGCGGGGTGTACGTGGTGCCAGCCTTTGTGGGCCTCGGGGCCCCGTACTGGGACGAGCGCGCCCGAGGCACCATCGTGGGGATCACGCGCGGCACCACCCGCGAGCATCTCATTCGCGCCACGCTCGAGGCGATCGCCTACCAGACTCGCGACGTGATCGAATGTCTGGCCACTGACTCCGGTCTCCATCCTCCGTTCTTGCGTGTCGACGGCGGCGCCTCGCGGAACGACTTCTTGATGCAATTCCAAGCCGACCTGCTCGGCATTCCGGTGTGGCGACCCCGCGTGCTTGAGGTCACTGCATTTGGCGCGGCTGCGCTCGCGGGCCTCGCCGTGGGTGTCTGGAAGGACCGCCGCGCCGTAGCGGCGGCGCCACGCGAGGGCACGGTTTTCGAGCCGGGCATGAAGCAGACCCAGCGGGATGCGCTCCAGGCCGGCTGGCGGCGTGCGGTAGAGCGATCGCGAGCCTGGGAACAGGCGTGACTCGGACGGGTCGTCCAACCCTCGTGATCGCCCACCGCGGCGCCTCGGCGTACCGACCCGAGAATACGCTCTCCGCCTACGCGCTCGCTCTGGAGCAGGCGGCCGACATGATCGAGGTTGACCTTCACGTGAGCCGGGATGGCGCGGTCGTCGTGGCCCACGACGAGCTGCTCGCGGGTCTAGGCGGCCGCGGAGAGATCGCCGAAGCGAGCCTCGCGGAGCTCCAAGCACTCGACGCGGGTGGAGGCGAGCGCATCCCGACCCTCGAGGAGGTTCTCGACCGCTTCGGTTCCCGGATCCCGTTTAACCTTGAGCTCAAGCGCGCGGTGCACGCCGAGTACAACGGCCTCGAAGCCAAGGCCCTTGACGCTGTGGTACGGCGCGGGCTGCTTCAGCGAACCCTCTTCTCCTCCTTCTTTGACACGGTGCTTGAGCGCCTGCGGACCCTATGCCCCGAGGCGCGGGTCGCGCTTCTCGTCTCTCGCAAGTTTCCCGAAGGGGCCCTTGCGCGTGCGGCTCGCCTTGGAGCGGAAGCCGTAAACCCCGAGCACTTCGTGGCGAGCCCCGAGCTCATCGGCCAGGCCCACGACGCCGGGCTGGACGTCCATGTCTTCACCGTGGACGAGGAAGCCGAACTGCGGCACTTCCTCGACCTGGAGGTGGACGGGATCTTCACCAATACCCCCGATCGCCTGCGCAGGCTCCTGCCCCGTCCCTAACGCGCCTTGGGCCCGCCTAGCGAGCTTTGGCCCTGCCGAACGAGCCCTGGGCCCGGCCGCCCTGTGCCGAACTTTTCCCTTGACGCGGGGCGTCCATATCCTCTATTCATTCGGTCAAGAGGAGGATTCGCCTAATGATCTTCTCTCAACTCCGGCCTTCCCGCAGAAGCCGGGAAGGGCGGCAAAAGCGATGAGGAGCGAGCGGCCCACGCTGGAGGTTGAGCTCGATGCGACGGATTTGCGCATCCTCGATCTGCTCCAGGAGAACTGCAAGCGACCGCTCGCCGCCATCGGCGAGAAGGTCGGGCTCTCTGCGCCGGCGGTCACCGAGCGCATCCACAAGCTCGAACAGGCTGGGATCGTGACCGGCTACGTGGCGCTTCTTGACGGCCGCAAGCTTGGGCTCGATGTCACGGCCTTCATCGGCGTGGCGATTGGCCACCCCCGGGCGATCGATTGCTTCGAACGCGAAATCGAGAGTCTCGAGGACGTACTCGAGTGTCACCACGTGACCGGTCAGCACACACTCATGCTCAAGGTGAAGACCGAGAGCACGGAAACCCTCGAGGAGCTGATCGACCGGGTGCGCTCGATCGAGGGCGTGAGCCGCACGGAAACCATGATCGTGCTCTCCACTCGGGCCGAGCGGCCGCGCATCCCGCTCGACGGGGCGGACGGCGCAAGGCAAACACGCCGGCGCGAGTCCGGCCCGCGGCTGCGCCGCGCAGAACCGCACGGGTGAGGATCTAGGAGGACGTCCCGATGACCCGACCCCCCGGATTGCCGCCCCGCCAGGGTCTCTACGATCCGAGCTTCGAGCACGACTCCTGCGGCGTGGGTTTCGTGGCGAATATTCGTGGCGAGAAGTCGCATGACGTCGTGCGGCGCGGCATCCAGGTTCTGGTCAATCTCACCCACCGCGGTGCCACGGGCGCCGATCCGGATACCGGAGACGGAGCCGGCCTGCTCGTGCAGATGCCCGACGCCTTTCTGCGCAAGGAGGCCAAGAAGCTGGGCTTCGGGCTGCCTTCGCCTGGTGCCTATGCGTCAGGCCTGATCTTCCTGGCGCGGGACGCCGGCGAGCGCCGCTTCCAGGTCGAGGCGGTCGAGCGTGCCGTCGCCGCCCACGGCCAGCGCGTGCTCGGCTGGCGCGACGTGCCGCTGGACCCGACCCGGATCGGCTGGATCGCGCGAGAGGCCCTGCCCGAGATCCGCCAGATCTTCGTGGGCGCGGAGGAAGGACTGGGTCAAGAGGAGTTCGAGCGGCGACTCTACGTTCTGCGGCGGGTGGCCGAGAACATGGTCCGGGCGCGCGGCGGGGCGCAGGCAAAGGCCTTCCACGTGTCGAGCCTTTCGAGCCGCACTTTCGTGTACAAGGGTCTTCTGCTCGCCCACCAGATCGAAGGCTTCTACCCCGACCTCACCGATCCCACGCTCGACAGTGCCCTCGCGCTCGTCCACCAGCGCTACAGCACGAATACCTTCCCCACCTGGGACCTCGCCCAGCCCTTCCGGTACGTCGCGCATAACGGTGAAATCAATACCTTGCGCGGCAACGTGAACTGGATGCATGCGCGCGAAGGCACGCTCCAGTCGGACCTGTTCGGCGATGAGCTGAAGAAGCTCTTCCCGGTGATCATTCCCGGAGGCAGCGATACCGCGCAGTTCGACAACGTGCTTGAGCTTCTGGTGCTGGCCGGCCGCTCCCTGCCGCACGCCATGATGATGATGATCCCCGAAGCCTGGGATGGGCACGAGGGGATGGACGAGCAAAGGCGCGCTTTCTACGAGTACCACTCGTATCTGCTCGAGCCCTGGGACGGCCCTGCCTCCATTGCCTTCACGGACGGGCGCAAGATCGGGGCGGTTTTGGACCGCAACGGCCTGCGACCCTCGCGCTACACCGTAACGCGAGACGGCTTTGTGGTGATGGCGTCTGAAGCCGGAGTCCTCGAGATCACGCCTGAGAACGTGCTGAAGAAGGGCCGACTCCAGCCGGGCCGCCTCTTCTTCGTCGATACGGAGCAGGGTCGGATTATCGAGGACGAGGAGATCAAGAACGAGCTCGTCCGGCGCCGCCCCTATCGCCAGTGGGTGGCGGAGAACCGGGTGCGCCTGAAGGACGTTCCGCCCGTGGAGGTGGTGCACCGGCCGAATCAGGAGACGCGTTTCGAGAGGCTGCAGGTCTTCGGCTACACGCTTGAGGACCTGCGTCTTTTGCTCCCACCCATGATCACCACAGGAGTCGAGGCGCTGGGATCCATGGGCGACGACTCGGCCCTCGCCGTGCTTTCGGATCGCCCGCGACTGCTCTTCCAGTATTTCAAACAGCTCTTCGCGCAGGTCACGAACCCTCCGATCGACTCGCTGCTTGAGCGGCTCGTCATGTCGACGCTCTCGACTCTCGGCGCAGAGCGGAACTTGCTGAGCGAGACGCCGCAGCATGCGCGTCTTCTCGAACTCGAACACCCGATCTTGACCGACGAGGAGCTCGAGCGGATTCGCCAGATCTCGCTCCCGGGCTTCCAGGCCCGCACCCTGCCCATCCTCTTCAAGGCGGCGGAGGGCGGAGAGGGCCTGCGTGCGGCGCTCGATATGCTTTGCCGCGAGGCGTCGAATGCCGTGGCCGAGGGCGCCAACCTGCTGATTCTCTCCGACCGGGGCATCTCGCCTGATCTCGCGCCCATCTCCTCGCTGCTCGCCACCGGCGCCGTGCATCACCACCTCGTGCGTGAGGAGAGCCGGACGCGCTGTGGACTCATTGTGGAGACGGGGGAGGCGCGAGAGGTCGCACACTTCGCGCTGTTGATCGGTTTCGGCGCCGGCGCCGTGAACCCGTACCTGGCCTTCGAGACGATCGCGCAGCTCGTGGAGGACGGCTCATACGTGCCTGAGGAGCTTACCTGCGAGAAGGCGACGCAACTCTACGTCAAGGCCGTGGACAAGGGTCTGCTGAAAATCTTCGCCAAGATGGGGATCTCCACGCTCCAGAGCTACCGCGGGGCGCAGATCTTTGAAGCGGTTGGCCTCTCGCAGGAAGTAGTCGACCGCTACTTCACCGGCACGCCGTCGCGGGTTTCCGGTGCAGATCTCGACGCGCTAGCGCGCGAGGCTGTGATTCGACACCAGCGCGCGTTCCCGGGAAACGCGTACCTCTTCCCCGAACTCGATCCGGGAGGCCTTTATCAGTGGCGGCGCCGCGGCGAGCGTCACACGTTCCACCCGGACTCGGTGGCCAAGCTCCAGCACGCGGTGCGGGACGACCGCTTCGAGACCTTCCGGGAGTTCTCTCGCGCCGCGAACGACGACGCCGAGCGCCTGTGTACGCTCCGCGGCCTCTTCCGCTTCAAGTTCGCGGACAAGCCGCTTCCCCTCGAAGAGGTGGAGCCCGCCTCGGCGATCGTCCGGCGCTTCTGCACGGGGGCGATGTCGCTCGGCTCGATTTCACGAGAGGCGCACGAGACGCTCGCCATCGCCATGAACCGCCTCGGGGGCAAGAGCAATACCGGCGAAGGGGGCGAGGACCCGGTGCGCTTTGCGCCTGACCCGAACGGGGACTTGCGCCGCAGCGCGATCAAGCAAGTGGCCTCGGGTCGATTCGGGGTCACGAGCTGGTATCTGGTCAACTCCGACGAGATGCAGATCAAGATGGCCCAGGGCGCAAAGCCGGGGGAGGGCGGCCAGCTCCCGGGCCACAAGATCGACGAGTACATCGGGAGGATCCGCCACTCGACGCCAGGTGTCGGCCTGATCTCGCCGCCCCCCCATCACGACATCTACTCGATCGAGGACTTGGCCCAGCTGATCCACGATCTCAAGAACGCGAACCCGCAGGGCCGCGTGTCGGTCAAGCTCGTGTCCGAGAGTGGCGTCGGCACGGTCGCAGCCGGCGTTTCGAAAGCCAAAGCCGACGGTGTGCTGATTAGCGGCCACGACGGGGGCACCGGCGCCTCGCCCCTCACGTCCATCAAGTCGGCGGGTGCGCCCTGGGAAATCGGCCTCGCCGAGACGCAGCAAACGCTCGTGTTAAACGACCTGCGGGGGCGGATCCGCGTCCAGGTGGACGGGGGGCTCAAGACGGGCCGAGACGTGGTCGTGGGTGCGCTACTCGGAGCGGACGAGTTCGGCTTCTCGACGGCGCCGCTGGTCGCCCTGGGCTGCATTCTCATGCGCGTGTGCCACCTCAACACCTGTCCGGTCGGCATCGCCACGCAGAATCCGGAGCTGCGAAAGCGCTTCGCGGGCCTGCCCGAGCATGCGGTGCGGTTCTTCTTCTTCGTAGCGGAGGAGGTGCGCGAGATCCTCTCCAAGCTCGGACTGCGCACGCTCGATGAGGTCATCGGCCGCTCGGATCTGCTCGAGGCGCAGCCCGCGCTCGATCACTGGAAGGCCCGGGGACTCGACTTCTCGGCGCTTTTGCGAAAGCCGGAGGTTCCCCACGCAACGCGCTGCACAGAGGCCCAGGACCATGGTCTCTCGCGCGCCCTTGACCATCTGCTGATCGACCTGGCAAAACCCGCGCTCGAGCGGGCGGAAGCGGTCGAGCTGCAGATGCCGATCCGCAACGTGAACCGGACCGTCGGCACGATGCTCGGTTCCGAGGTGTCACGTCGCTACGGAGCCGATGGCCTTCCCGAGGACACGATCCGCATCCACTTCAGCGGCTCCGCGGGCCAGAGCTTCGGCGCGTTCTTGCCCAAGGGCATCACGCTCTCCATCGAGGGCGAGGCCAACGACTATTGCGGCAAAGGCCTCTCCGGCGGAAAGATCGTGGTGCGTGTGCCAAGTGGTGCGGCCTACGCAGCGCAGGAGAACATCATCGTAGGCAACGTGGTGCTCTACGGGGCCACCTCTGGCGAGGCGTACTTTAATGGCCTGGCCGGGGAGCGCTTCGCGGTGCGCAATAGCGGGGCGCACACCGTGGTCGAAGGGGTGGGCGATCACGGCTGCGAGTACATGACCGGCGGGCGTGTCGTGATCTTGGGTCCGACCGGCCGCAACTTTGCCGCCGGGATGAGCGGTGGCATCGCCTACGTGCTGGACGAGGACGGAGACTTTCCTCGTCGCTGCAACCCTTCGATGGTGGATCTCGAAGAGATCACCAAAGAGGACGAGGAGACCATCCTGCGCTCCCTGCGGCGGCACTTCCAGTACACCCGCAGCAAACGCGCGGACGAGGTTCTGCGAAAATGGGCGAGTCTCGCACCAAAGTTCGTGAAGGTTTTTCCGCGGGACTACAAGCGGGCGCTGGCCGACCGGATCCAGGCGGGAAGCGGAAATGGGTAAGCCGACGGGTTTTGTGGAATATCGCCGGGGGCCGACTCCCATGCGTCCCGTGGCCGAGCGCCTTCGGGACTGGCACGAAGTGCAGGGCGACTTGCCCGAGGAGGAGGTCCGGATCCAAGCAGCGCGCTGCATGGACTGCGGGGTGCCGTTCTGCAACAACGGCTGCCCGCTCGGCAACGTGATCCCCGATTGGAACGATCTCGTCTACCGCGGCAAGTGGGAAGACGCCCTCTTGCGCCTGCACTCGACGAACAACTTCCCGGAGTTCACCGGGCTCGTGTGCCCCGCCCCCTGCGAGGCGGCGTGCGTGCTGAGCATCAATGACGACCCCGTCACGATCAAGCAGATCGAGTGGGAGATCATCCGCCGCGGCTGGGAGGAGGGTTTCGTCCGCGCGATCAAGCCCGAGCAGCGCACGGGTCGCTCGGTCGCGGTCGTGGGCTCCGGGCCCGCCGGCCTCGCGGCCGCCCAGCAGCTCAGCCGGGCCGGCCACACGGTCACGGTGTTCGAGAAAGCAGAGCGCGTAGGCGGGCTCCTGCGCTACGGCATCCCCGATTTCAAGCTCGAGAAATGGATCATCGATCGCCGCGTCGAGCAGATGCGCGAGGAGGGGGTGCTCTTCCAGACGGGAGTGCACGTTGGCAAGGACCTCTCGTCCCGGGAGCTGCGCCGCGGCTTCGACGCGGTGCTGCTCGCCCTGGGCTGCGAGCTTCCTCGAGACCTTCCGATCCCCGGACGCGAGCTCCACGGCATCCACTTCGCGATGGAGTTCCTGACGCAGCAAAACCGCCGTGGCGCCGGGGATGGCGTGGACTCCGCCGAGTCGATCCTCGCTTCGGGCAAGCACGTGGTGATTCTGGGCGGCGGCGACACGGGCTCCGACTGCGTCGGAACGTCTCACCGGCAAGGCGCCAAGTCGGTGACGTCGCTCGAGCTTCTCGAGCGGCCCCCCGACTCACGGTCGCCCTCCACGCCGTGGCCGCTTTGGCCCAACATGTTCCGCAGCTCGAGTTCCCATGAGGAGGGCGGGACGCGGGACTTCAGCGTCCTGACGAAGCGGTTCACCGGATCTCGAGGCAAGGTCGAGAGGCTCGAGGGCGTCCGGGTTCGGCTGGGCGCCCCCGACGCGGCAGGCCGCAGGGCCATGGAGGAGATCCCGGGCAGCGAGTTCACGCTGCCGTGCGAGCTCGTGCTGCTCGCCATGGGCTTCGTGAGTCCCGTGCAGCAGGGCGTGCTCGCGGAGCTCGGCGTCCGCCTCGACCCCCGCGGCAATGTCGCAGCCGATACCCGGGAGTTTACCACCAGCGAGGCCGGGATGTTCGCAGCCGGAGACGTGCGACGTGGGCAGTCTCTCGTGGTTTGGGCGCTCTGGGAGGGACGGGAAGCGGCGCGCGCCGTCGACCGCTACCTGATGGGCGAATCACGGCTCCAATCACGCAATGCTCATGTCTAGACGCCGTGGCCCCTGCGAAATCCCTACGAACATGCTTGACGGTTTTCACCGACGCTTTGTAGGATCGCTGCGTGGGAGGAGGGACGCCGATTCCGGACCAGTCCGAGCGCGCGCACGAGTTTGACCGGCTTGAAGCCGCAGTGGTCGCGCTTGCCGACCAGCACAAGCGGGCGCTTAACGACAACGCGTCGCTGCGCCGGGCGGTGGAGGAGCGTGACCGGCGGATCCGCGCCCTCGAAGCGGAGACGCTCGAGCTGAACCAGCGCCGACGCGATGTGGCGAAGCGGATCGACGATCTGCTCGCCCAGATGGACCAGCTCGACGTCGAGCTCGGCTCCGCCGGGGAGTAATGGCCGCGAAAAGATCCGTCTTGGTCCGCATCCTCGGTCAGGAGTACCGGATTCGCAGTGACGCGGACGAGGCGTCGATCCAGCGCGTCGCCTCCTTCGTCGATGAGACCATGGCGAAGATCCGCGAGCGCACCCGGACCGTGGACACGCTCGATCTCGCGATTCTCGCCGCACTCAACCTCGCCAACGACTTGCTCGCGGCCCGGGGCGCGGCCCTCGCGGCGCCGGCGGACGGAGCGGAGTGGATCGATCCCAAGCGCCTCCAGGCGCTGATTGCGATCGCGGAGTCGGCGGGCAAAGACAGCTTCGGCACGCACTGAGCCGCGAATCCGCCGTCGATCTCGAAGCCGCAAAGCGCGCCCTGCGAGAGCGCATGCAGGTGCGCCTCGCTGCGCCGGACCCAGAATTGGCTGAGGCCGCTGCGGTCGCGGCCGCCGCGCACCTTGCGGCGACGCCCGAGTACGCCGGGGCGAGCCGGGTCGCGCTCTACGCCGCGCTCCCGACCGAGCTCGGGACCCAGCCTCTCTTTGCGGCGCTGCGCAGCGCCGGGAAGGCCGCGCTCTTCCCCCGGGCCGATCCCAAGCGCCGGGTGCTCGAGTTCATCGCCGCGCTGCACTGGGAAGACCTGGCTCCCGGGCGCTACGGTGTCCGGGAGCCCCCCGCCGGGACCTCGGTGCGTCTCGAGGTCGGCGACCTCGTGGTCGTCCCAGGGCTCGCCTTCGACCTCGCGGGTCATCGGCTGGGGCGGGGCGCGGGGTGGTTTGACCGCACCTTCCCGCGCACTGGGCGACCTGGCCCGCTACTAATCGGCTACGCGTACGAGCGGCAAGTGGTGGAGTCGGTACCCAGTGGACCGACCGACCGTGGTGTGGATTGGATCGTGACGGAGCAAGCGGCGCGCAGGGCGAGCGTCGCGGAGCGAGGCAAATGAAAGAGGCCGCAGTAGAAGCCGAGGTCGAGCGACAGCTGGCCGTGATCCGTGCCGGCACCCAGGACCTCGTCGGCGAGGCGGAGCTGCGCACGCGACTGGCCGAGTCGATCCGAACGTCGCGTCCGCTGCGCGTCAAGCTCGGCATGGATCCATCGGCGCCGGATCTCCATCTCGGGCACACGGTGGTGCTCGAAAAGCTTCGGGATTTCCAGGAGCTCGGCCATCTGCCGATCTTCTTGATTGGAGACTTTACGGCCCGCATTGGGGACCCCACGGGCAAGAAGAAGACCCGGCCTGCACTCGCGC
>DATFYN010000691.1:0-2734 GCA_035315025.1 Myxococcota bacterium | reverse complement strand
GTCTTGGTGAACGCCGCGGCGAGCCCATCCTGCTGGAACTCCCAGGCGATCGCCTGGACGCCGTCGGCGACGAACGTGGTGCGCAGCGACTTCGGATCGCTGAGCAGCCGCCTCTTGAGGAGCGCGACCTGCTTCTGAAACAGCTCGACCGCCTCGGTGTGCTCGAGTTCCGCGAGCGCGCAGCTTGACGCCTCCAGCACGCTCTCGGTCTGCGCGTAGCGGAGCAGGTCCTGGTTGGGGGTCGTGCTCATCGAACGATCTCCGCATCGCAGTTGGCGGCGACATGGGCCAAGCGGGTCTTCAACTCGGGCGTGATCTGCAGCTTTTCGAGAACGCCCGGGATGGTGTGGGCGACCTCCTTGCTGACGCCGTCCACCACGATCCTGGTCTTCTCGAACACCTCGCTGACCTGCTGGTAGCAGGTCTTGCAGTTGGTGCACTTCGCCATGTCCTCGTCGCGGAGGAACGGCACGCCGGCGCCGCTGCCGTTTAACGCCTTGGCGGGCGCGGCTGCACCCGCTGGTGCCGCAGCGCCGCCGCCAAACGGCGCAAGCGCCGCCGCGAGGCTGCCATTGGCCGGGGCATTGGAGGAGGCCGCGAGCTCGCTCATCGCGCGGGCGATAGTATCGAGCGTGCTCTCCTGTGCGGTCACCGCCTGCTTATAGCGCTGCTGCAGAGCCTCCAGCTCCACCTTGTGGTCTGCATCGAGCTTCTCCACCTGCCGTCCGGCCAGGTACTGCAGGGTGCGCCAGTTCTTGCGACGCTCCTCAACCAGATGGACGATGGTGTCCGACACCTCAAGCTTGATCAGCCGCTTGTCGTGGTCGGTCGAGTACACGAACGGGGTTTTGCCCGCCCGTGCGGCGGCCGGGAGGGCAACATACTCCTCAACCGTGATCGCATCGGCGTCGGCCGCCAGTTTGCGGAACTGCTTCAGGAAGCGGGTCTCCTCCTTGGCGAAATAGGCCGGCGTCAGCGCCACCTCGAACAGCTTGGTGGCGCCGTCCTCGACATATTCGATGCTGGTCTTGGTCCAGTCCTTGTCGAGATCGGGATTGCCCTCAAGGTTGAACCGGCCGTGCAGCGCGGTGTTGACGCGCGGATCATGCACGAACACCGGGCTCATGCGGCACTCGACGGCAAGGCGGGAGCGCTGGCTCGCCGCCGCGTCGGCGATGCCGTGCTCTCCCTGGCAGGGCGTGTAGATGTCGAGCACTGCTGGCGACGAGGTGTGGTTCAAGTAGGCCATGACGCTCTTCAGGAAGTGTCCCTGGAGCGCGGTCGAGGCCTGGACCACGAACACGTTGGGGTGGAAGGCGGCGATCAGCCCGAGTTCCTTGCGGTCCTCCTGTTTGCCGTGATGAGCAGAGCCGAACCGCGCCAGGTCGGAGTCCTGCCCGGTAAGGCTCGCAGTCGAGGCCTGTCCGCCGGTGTTGGAATACGCGCCTGTGTTGAGCACCACGACCTTAACGGGCGTCTGGGTGGAGAGTAGCCGCGACAGAGCGCCGAACCCGATGTCGTAGGTCGCACCGTCGCCGCCCATGCTGATCACGGTCGGGAGCAGCGCCATCTCGTCGGGCGTGAAGTCAGCCCAGGCGAACGTCTTGAAGTATTTGTCGTGCGTCACCGGCTCGTAGGCGTCATCGAGTTCGAGCCGGGCAATGCGAAGCGCCTTGACATCGTCGGTCACCGACGCCGCGAGCCCCTCGAACAGTCCCTTGGCAACTGCCGGGGCATCCTGGAACAGGCTGTTTACCCACGGGTCGTTGTAGGGATTGAAGGGGAACGTCGAGGCGTAGACGCTCGAGCACCCGGTGGCGTTGGCGATCACGGCCGAGGCCGGGCCGTTGCCCGTTGGGCCGCTCTCCAGGAGGTACAGCCGCTTCTCCAGGATCTCGCGGGCCTTGGCGATACGCTCGCGGCGGACTCCGTCGCCATTCAAGATCATGAGCTTTGCGTCGAGATTCTCGATCAAAGCCTCGAGCTCGCGGGCGTGGTCCTTGTGGCGCTTGGACTGGATCGCGTGGTTGGTCGAGGTGACGAGGCGGATCGCGGTGACCTCGCCGCAACCGCGGCAGGCGCCGTGGCCGCCTGTGGTGGCGTAGTAGTTGGCGCGGTCGAGCATCAGGCGCTTGGTGTCGCCCCCGGGGGCCAGCGAGTCTTCGAAGAAGCGGGCCGGGGTGTTCGGTGTCTTGCTGAGAAACTCGAAGCGCGCCTGCAGCGTGTCGAGCAGCGCCGCGTCCTGGTGCCGCGGCTTCAGGGCGCCTGGACCGCACACGTCGACACACTCGAGGCAGCCCGTGCACTTCCACGGATCGACCGCGGCCGAGAAGATGATGAACCGAAGCCCGACAGCGATGGTCCGCTCAGCGGTCGATCTCACCGAACACGATGTCGAGGCTGCCGAGCCGGCACGTCCGCCAGCATGTGGCCTTTGCAGAGGAAGTCCATGGCCGCGAGGTGCGGGAAGCCGGGCGCGCGGATCTTGCAGCGATAGGGCTTGTTCGTGCCGTCGGCCACGAGATAAACGCCGAATTCGCCTTTCGGCGCCTCGACAGCGGCGTAAACCTCGCCTTCAGGCACGCGGAAGCCTTCGGTGTAAAGCTTGAAGTGATGGATGACGCCTTCCATCGTCCGCTTCAGCGAAAACGGTGAAATCCCCGCGCGAGAATGTGAGCGGCAACGCGCAGAGCATACTCACCTTTAGTGTGCGATTGCGCGAGTTCATGAAGCG
>DATFYN010000690.1:0-8989 GCA_035315025.1 Myxococcota bacterium | reverse complement strand
TCGTGAACGAGACGGAGCTGCGCGCGCGACTGGCGGAGTCGATCCGTTCTTCACGTCCCCTGCGCGTCAAGCTCGGCATGGATCCGTCGGCCCCGGATCTCCATCTCGGACACACGGTGGTGCTGGAAAAGCTTCGGAATTTCCAGGAGCTCGGCCATCTGCCGATCTTCTTGATCGGGGACTTTACGGCCCGCATTGGGGATCCCACGGGCAAGAAGAAGACCCGGCCTGCACTCGCGCAGGACGAAGTGCGACGCAATGCGGAGACCTACGTGGATCAGGTACGACGGATCCTCGACGTCGAGCGCGCTTCAATCCGCTACAACGGCGAGTGGATGGACCCCATGGGTCCAGCGGACTTTGTGAGGCTGTGCTCGCACTACAGCGTTGCGCGCATGCTCGAGCGGGACGACTTCGCCAAGCGCTACGCCGCCGGTGAGTCGATCGCCCTGCACGAGCTTCTCTATCCCCTCGTCCAGGCCTACGATTCCGTGGCCCTGCGCGCGGATGTCGAGCTTGGCGGTACCGACCAGCTCTTCAACCTCCTGGTCGGTCGCGAGATCCAGCGCGACTACGGACAGCCCCCGCAGGTGGTGGTGACGCTCTCGCTCCTCGTGGGAATCGACGGGCGGGAGAAGATGTCCAAGAGCCTTGGCAATACGATCGGCATTACCGACCCACCGGCCGAAATGTATGGGCGCCTCATGAGCATCTCGGACACGCTCATGCTGGCCTACCTCGGGCTCCTGGGGTTTGGGCGTTGGGGAGATCTCGATGCCGCGGCCGCCGAGGTCCGCGGAGGACAGGGGGATCCCTTGGCGCTCAAGCACGCGTTGGCCTCCCGCATCGTTGCGCGGTTCCACGGCCGAGAGGCGGCCGAGAAAGCCGGGGAGCATTTCCGGCGGGTGATCCAGCGCAAAGAGGAGCCGGAGGATGCGCCCGAGATCGCGCTCTCCGTGGGCCGCGACGGAGGGATGGGGCTGCTTGATCTCCTGCGGAGTGCGCTTCAGATCCCGTCGAATGCCGAGGCGCGCCGCCTCGTCGCACAGGGGGCGGTGCGGCTCGATGGCGAGGTGGTCCGTGACGGGAGCGCTCGCCTTTCTCCGGGTGCCTATCGACTGCGCGTGGGTCGACGCTTCGCGAGGGTGCGATTGCAAGGAGCATCCGATTCCCCGGAGGGATCGTCGGGTACCGGGTCCGACCGCTCTTGACGCCGCTGGGGGGCTCGCGTAGATTGGCTTCCCTCGTCGGGAAGTCCACTCCCGGCGGGGTCATCTGAAAGCGTCTTTTCGCCCTTGAGAGCTCGACACAAGCTCTAACGGGCTTCGTTTCGGTCTTTGAAAACGGAATAGCGTGCGGTCTCTCGAGTTGGGCCTCGCGGGTTTACCCCTGCGGGTTCGGCTCGGGGAGACGGTGACGGGCCTTGAATCTGATCATCGTGGGAGGCGGCTGGCTTCGGCCGGCGGCTTTCCACCTTTCCGAACAACGAGTCGGCATTTCGCGAAAGCGAGTGCCGTTCTCGGCCAAGTTCAAACTGGAGAGTTTGATCCTGGCTCAGAACGAACGCTGGCGGCGTGCTTAAGACATGCAAGTCGAGCGAGAAAGGGGCTTCGGCCCTGAGTACAGCGGCGCACGGGTGCGTAACACGTGGGTAATCTGCCTTCGGGTTTGGGATAACGCGGGGAAACCTGCGCTAATACCGGGCAAGACCACGAGGTCCTCGGATCTCGCGGTAAAAGATGGCCTCTTCTTGAAAGCTATCGCCTGAAGATGAGCCCGCGCCCCATTAGCTAGTTGGTGAGGTAATGGCTCACCAAGGCAGTGATGGGTAGCTGGTCTGAGAGGACGACCAGCCACACTGGAACTGAGACACGGTCCAGACTCCTACGGGAGGCAGCAGTCGGGAATTTTGGGCAATGGGCGCAAGCCTGACCCAGCAACGCCGCGTGAGCGATGAAGGCCTTCGGGTCGTAAAGCTCTGTCGAGAGGGAAGAATGTTCTCGGGGTGAATAATCCCGGGGAAGCGACGGTACCTCTAAAGGAAGCGCCGGCTAACTCCGTGCCAGCAGCCGCGGTAATACGGAGGGCGCAAGCGTTGTTCGGAATCACTGGGCGTAAAGCGCGTGTAGGCGGCTTGGCAAGTCGGGTGTGAAAGCCCGGAGCTCAACTCCGGAACTGCACTCGAAACTGCCTCGCTCGAGTCCCGGAGAGGGTGGTGGAATTCCCGGTGTAGAGGTGAAATTCGTAGATATCGGGAGGAACACCAGTGGCGAAGGCGGCCACCTGGACGGTGACTGACGCTGAGACGCGAAAGCGTGGGGAGCAAACAGGATTAGATACCCTGGTAGTCCACGCCGTAAACTTTGGGTGCTAGGCGTCGCGGGTATTGACCCCCGCGGTGCCGCAGCTAACGCGTTAAGCACCCCGCCTGGGGAGTACGGTCGCAAGACTAAAACTCAAAGGAATTGACGGGGGCCCGCACAAGCGGTGGAGCATGTGGTTCAATTCGAAGCAACGCGAAGAACCTTACCTGGGCTTGACATCTGGAGAACCTCCTGGAAACAGGAGGGTGCCTTCGGGAGCTCCAAGACAGGTGCTGCATGGCTGTCGTCAGCTCGTGTCGTGAGGTGTTGGGTTAAGTCCCGCAACGAGCGCAACCCCTGCCATTAGTTGCCATCAGGTCAAGCTGGGCACTCTAATGGGACTGCCGGTGTTAAGCCGGAGGAAGGTGGGGATGACGTCAAGTCCTCATGGCCTTTATGCCCAGGGCCACTCACGTGCTACAATGGCCGGCACAAAGGGCTGCGAATCCGCGAGGTGGAGCAAATCCCAAAAAGCCGGTCTCAGTTCGGATTGGAGTCTGCAATTCGACTCCATGAAGGCGGAATCGCTAGTAATCGCGGATCAGCATGCCGCGG
The DNA here is from genome assembly GCA_035315025.1 of Myxococcota bacterium. Classification (GTDB taxonomy): domain Bacteria; phylum Myxococcota_A; class UBA9160; order UBA9160; family UBA9160; genus UBA9160. The sequence continues at coordinate 6,071 of DATFYN010000690.1, read as the reverse complement.
TGAATACGTTCCCGGGCCTTGTACACACCGCCCGTCACACCACGAAAGCTACTTGAACCAGAAGCCGGTGACCCAACCGCAAGGACGGAGCCGTCCAAGGTTTGAGTGGTGATTGGGGTGAAGTCGTAACAAGGTAGCCGTAGGGGAACCTGTGGCTGGATCACCTCCTTTCTAGGGTGCAACGTTGGCCGAAGAGGCCGACCCGCAAACTAGGTCAAGACCGACACCGAGTGGCGTTCTGCGTCGCTCACGAGAGTCTGAATCCCGGGTCCTCCCGGTCACTCGTTCAATCGGGGGGCTCTCGGTCGGTTGCCTCTCACCGTCTGCCGCACGCTATTCCGTTTTTGGAGACCGGATGAATGGAGTGCTGCGCTCGGGGGGTGCTGTGCTTCGAGCGGGCCCGGCGAGGGTCGGGTGCGGAGATGGGTCAAGGTCGAATTCGGAGAGCCGGGCCTATAGCTCAGTTGGTTAGAGCGTCCGCCTGATAAGCGGGAGGTCGGTAGTTCAAATCTACCTAGGCCCACCACGCTCCAAGCAGGCGCTCGATCGGCGCGAGCGAGGCGCCGGGGGGGCGGCGGTTGAATCGAATCGAGGAGCCTTCGTCGGATCGATTCATCGGGTCGGGGCTGTAGCTCAGCTGGGAGAGCGCGGGCTTTGCAAGCCTGAGGTCGTCGGTTCGATCCCGATCAGCTCCACCAGGTCTTCGCGCGCGAGTCTGAATCGCGCGAGTGTTTTGCAAGGCGCGCCCCTCGAGGGCGCCCGGCCCGAAACAGGCCGGAGTCGGAAAACAGCGGACCTTCGGGCCCGCAGTCGGCCGGCGCTCTTTGACAATCGAATAGCTTTTTGGGTCCAGAGCGTTGAGTGCGCTGTAAGCATGCACCGGCGCGTCCGGTTCGCCGGACGTGTCGGAATGCGACGGGCTTATGGTCAAGCGAGTAAGGGCAGACGGTGGATGCCTTGGCGCCAGGAGGCGATGAAGGACGTGGGAAGCTGCGAAAAGCTCCGGGGAGCCGCTAACCAGGCTTTGATCCGGAGATGTCCGAATGGGGAAACCCGGCCGGGGTCATGCCCGGTCATCCTGCACTGAATTCATAGGTGCAGGAAGCGAACCCAGGGAACTGAAACATCTCAGTACCTGGAGGAACAGAAATCAACCGAGACTCCCCCAGTAGCGGCGAGCGAACAGGGATCAGCCTAAACCGGCGTGAAGCAATTCACGCCGGGGTTGCGGGACTCCGACGTGGGACTCGGGCGGATAGCGGAACGGTTTGGAAAAGCCGGCCACAGAGGGTGATAGCCCCGTATGCGAAATCCAAGCGAGCCCTAGGAGAATCCCAAGTACCACGGGGCACGTGAAACCCCGTGGGAATCTGGGTGGACCATCATCCAAGGCTAAGTACTACCTGGCGACCGATAGTGAACCAGTACCGCGAGGGAAAGGTGAAAAGAACCCCGGTGAGGGGAGTGAAATAGACCTGAAACCGTTTGCCTACATACAGTGGGAGCCCTATGGCGACACCTTCGGGTGTCGCAAAGGGTGACTGCGTACCTTTTGTTTAATGGGTCCGCGAGTTACTCCTCGGCAGCAAGGTTAAGCCGCAAGGTGGAGCCGTAGCGAAAGCAAGTCTGAATAGGGCGTCCAGTTGCCGGGGGTAGACCCGAAACCGAGTGAGCTAGCCATGGCCAGAGTGAAGCTCGGGTAAAACCGAGTGGAGGCTCGAACCGCAGTAGGTTGAAAACTACCCGGATGAGCTGTGGCTAGGGGTGAAAGGCCAATCAAACTCGGAGATAGCTGGTTCTCCCCGAAATATATTGAGGTATAGCCTCCCGTGATCACTGCCGGAGGTAGAGCACTGGATGGGCTAGGGGTCCTACCAGATTACCGAACCCAACCAAACTCCGAATACCGGCAAGTGCAGCGAGGGAGTCAGACTGCGGGCGATAAGGTCCGTGGTCGAGAGGGAAACAACCCAGACCGCCAGCTAAGGTCCCCAAATTCATGCTAAGTGGGAAAGGATGTGGGAGCGCTTAGACAACCAGGAGGTTGGCTTAGAAGCAGCCATCCTTCAAAAAGTGCGTAATAGCTTACTGGTCTAGTGAACCCGCGCCGAAAATGTAACGGGGCTCAAGCATGGTACCGAAGCTGCGGGTTCGTGACGCCCTCGGGTGTCACGAGCGGTAGGGGAGCGTTCCAGTCGCCTGCGAAGCTCGACGGAAACGACGGGTGGAGGCCCTGGAAGTGCTTATGCGGACACGAGTAGCGATAAAACAGGTGAGAAACCTGTTCGCCGTAAGCCTAAGGGTTCCTGAGTAAAGTTAATCTTCTCAGGGTTAGTCGGCCCCTAAGCCGAGGGCGAAAGCCGTAGGTGATGGGAAACGGGTTAATATTCCCGTACCACTAAGAGAGCGTTTGACCGAAGGGGGGACGGAGAAGGGTAGTCGATCCGGGTGCTGGACGTCCCGGTACAAGCCTGTAGGCGGGAAGCGCAGGCAAATCCACGCTTCCATTCCAAACGCCGAGAGGTGACGTCGAGAGCCGCAAGGCTCACAAAGTCGATGATCCCATGCTTCCAAGAAAAGCCTCGTAGGGAGCTCTTTTGGTGACCGTACCGCAAACCGACTCAGGTAGGTGGGCAGAGCATGCCAAGGCGCTTGAGAGAACTCTGGTCAAGGAACTCGGCAAATTGACACCGTAACTTCGGGAGAAGGTGTGCCTCGAGTCGTGACGGGACTTGCTCCCAGAGCGATTCGGGGTTGCAGAGAGCAGGGGGTAGCGACTGTTTACTAAAAACACAGGACTCTGCGAACACGGAAGTGGACGTATAGGGTCTGACGCCTGCCCGGTGCTGGAAGGTTAAGGGAACTCGTTAGTGCCTTCGGGTGCGAAGCGATGAACCGAAGCCCCAGTAAACGGCGGCCGTAACTATAACGGTCCTAAGGTAGCGAAATTCCTTGTCGGGTAAGTTCCGACCTGCACGAATGGCGTAACGACTTCCCCACTGTCTCGACCAGAGACTCAGCGAAACTGAAAAGGCGGTGAAGATGCCGTCGACCCGCGGCAAGACGGAAAGACCCCGTGCACCTTTACTACAGCTTCGCAGTGAACGTCGGTTCAACACGTGTAGGATAGGTGGGAGGCTTTGAAGCCGGGACGCTAGTCTCGGTGGAGCCAACCTTGAAATACCACCCTTGCTGTGCTGCCGTTCTAACCCAGTCCCGTCATCCGGGACGGGGACACTGCGTGGCGGGTAGTTTGACTGGGGCGGTCGCCTCCAAAAGAGTAACGGAGGCGCGCGAAGGTTCCCTCAGGCTGATTGGAAACCAGCCGCAGAGTGTAAAGGCATAAGGGAGCTTGACTGCGAGACCTACAAGTCGAGCAGGTGCGAAAGCAGGCCTTAGTGATCCGGTGGTTCCGCATGGAAGGGCCATCGCTCAACGGATAAAAGGTACGCCGGGGATAACAGGCTGATCTCCCCCAAGAGTTCACATCGACGGGGAGGTTTGGCACCTCGATGTCGGCTCGTCACATCCTGGGGCTGAAGCAGGTCCCAAGGGTTCGGCTGTTCGCCGATTAAAGTGGCACGCGAGCTGGGTTTAGAACGTCGTGAGACAGTTCGGTCCCTATCTGCCGTGGGCGTTGGAGATTTGAGGAGAGCTGTCCCTAGTACGAGAGGACCGGGATGGACGCACCTCTGGTGTACCGGTTGTCGCGCCAGCGGCACAGCCGGGTAGCCAAGTGCGGATGGGATAACCGCTGAAAGCATCTAAGTGGGAAGCCCACTCCAAGATGAGATCTCCCTGGGACTTCGGTCCCCTGAAGGGCCGTCCGAGACGAGGACGTTGATAGGCCGGAGGTGGAAGCGCAGCAATGCGTGGAGCTGACCGGTACTAATCGCCCGTGAGGCTTGACCACAGCCCGTTTTGCGCACTCTCGCTCTGTGCCCAGAAAGCTATTCGTTTGTCCGAGCGCGCCGGCGCAGGCCGCGCGGACCGTTGACACAGAATTCGGTTATCCCACCGTCCATAGAGTGGGGGCCACACCCGTTCCCATTCCGAACACGGAAGTTAAGCCCCACTTCGGCGATGGTACTGCCGGGCTTCCCCGGTGGGAGAGTAGCGCGACGGTGGGACCTCTTTGCGAAGGCGCCGTCCTTTCGCTCCGGAAGGAGCGGATGGGCGGCGCCTTTGTGCTTCTGGCTACTCGGCCGAGGACACGTACCCCCTCGGCGCTGTCGTGATGGGACGCGCTCCCCAGAGGAGCACCAGGCGATTGTCCCTGGCGGGGAAGGTGGCCTCCACGACCGGTTCGGCGCCCTGCTGCGAGAAGGCGCTGCGCACAGGCTCGAGGAAGCGCTCCCGCACCGTCGTGTGGAAGAGGGCCACGGCCTTCGGATCCTCGAGCAGACGCCGCACGAAGCGGGCGGGGTCCTGTACCTCTTCGGCGGTGCGGTTGCGCCAGAAGCTTGCGGCCCCGCGGAGCCCGTCGCTCGGATTGAGCAGCAATACGGTGCGGTCGCCTGCGATCGCGAGCGCCGCTTCGACGGGTCCCCGAATGCTCCGGCGCCCGACCTCGTTTTCCGCGAGTGGGCCGGTGAACCAAAGGATCCAGCCGAGGGCAGCCATGCTCGCGCTCGCCGCAACGACGCTGCGGAGATCGCCCCTGCGCCCGAGCCACAGCGCGATACTCGAAAGCAGAGTGAGCGCGACGATGGCGCAGGCGACGCTCCACGAAAATCCGCCCAAGGAGACCGTCGCGACGATCGCGACGCCGGCCGCGCACGCGGTCCCGAGGCCCGCCGCTGCGGCAGCCTGCTCCGCCCACCGCGCGCGCCCCCGGAGCTTCTCCTCGCACCACGTCGCAACCAGGAGCGCGAGCGCCGGAAAGGCCGGGAGCGCGTACACAGAGTCCTTGGCCCTCGAAAGAGACAGGAGAAGGAGCGGGGCCGCCGCGAACGACAGGAAGAAAAGGCCCGCCTGCCCACCTGCCGTGCGGCGCTTGCGGAACGCGGAAAACGCCGCGAAGGGAAGCAGCACGGCGGCCGGCAAGAAAGCCAGCCACAGGTCGAGCGCATAGAAGTAGAAGGGGCGCACGTTGCTGGCGTAGCCCCCCGCCGCGCGCCCCCAGTGGTTGTCGATGAAGAACGCGCGCACCAGATCCGGTGAGGCGCGTTCGACGAAGGGCACCACCCAGCAGAGCACCGGCAAAAAGAAGGCGGCGATCGGAAGAGGGCGAAGCGCGCTGCGCAGTTCGCCGAAGCGGCGCGTGGCCCCGAGATAGGCGAGAGCGCCCGTGGCGAAGAGCATCGGGCCCACGAATCCCTTGAACAGGAACGAGATCCCGAGGGCGAGCCCCGCGGCCGTGTACGCCCTTTCTTTGGCGCGCCCGTCCTTTTCGCCAAGTCCGCGCCAGACGAAGAACAGCGCAAACGCGAACGCCGCGGTGAGGGCGTTGTCCAAGAGGACGGTGTGGGCGGTTCGGCAAAAGCGCTGGGAAAGGGCCAAGAAAGCCACCGCAAGGCCGGCTCCCTCCACCCCAAGCGCTCTTTCTCCGAGAGCGAATACCGCGACCAGGTTGAGGAGTGCGAACCCCGCCGCGACCACCCTTGCGGCGGCGGTCGTCGGGCCACCACTCCAGGCGAAGGCCGAGGCCACGACCGCTTGGAAGCCGGGCGGCTTCTCCACGAAGGGGAGCCCAGCGAGCCGCGGCACCACGTAATCCCCGCCCGCCCACATCTCCCGGGCGACCTCAGCCTCCCGAAGATCGTCCGGGGGGAGGAGATCTCGGCCGATTTGGCCCACCACGAGAGGCAGGACGGCGGCGAGGGCGAACACCACGACGCGGACGCGCGCTGCCGTTCGCGCGCGCGAAGCGACCTGTCCTCCCGCCCGATTCAGGATCACGCTCTCGGGTTCCTGTCCCCGATCTTCCAAGTGCGAGGCCTCTCGCTCCCTTGTCGAAAAGGACGGCCCCTAACATACACCGCTTCTCCGCCACTCGCGGACGAAGGGCGCGCGCCTTCATGCGACAGGGTTGCGCGGACGCAATCATCGCTACGCGCGATTTTCCAAAC
>DATFYN010000689.1:0-13938 GCA_035315025.1 Myxococcota bacterium | reverse complement strand
GCGTGCGCGGCACGTCGAGCGGATCGAACGAGATCCGAAACGCCTCACGTTGGATCGCGTCGAGCTGGGCATCGACGAGGTGCCACACGCCCCGCCCCTCATTCCACACCTCGCAAACCCAGTGGTCTTCATAGCCCGGCGGGTTAAACCAAAGGCCGAAGCCGCAGCGCGCCCGCGCTGGAACGCCCCAAGCCCGCAAGAGTGCGCAGAGCAGCACGGTGAAGTGGCGGCAGTTACCCACGAAGCGGCGTTCGGGAGGTCGTGTCTGAGAAAGCGGGCGCGCGTCGAGTGCCAGGATCCGATCGAGCATCTGGGAGGCGGGCCGGATCTGCAGCTCGTCCTGCCGCAGCGCTTGGGGAGCGAGCCCATAGAGATGGGCGAGAAATGGGTGCACCACGAGCCCTTGCACGACCTGGCACAGCTCCATCAGGGTCTGAGGCAGCTCGCGCACGCGGGAAGCGTGCGCGGCGAGTTCCGTGAATGGTCCGGCTGTCGCGTAATATCCAAGCGCCTCCGGTCGCCGGGGGGACTCCTTCGCCTTGGGCAAGCCTTCCTTGCGCGAGGCGAGCTCCTCGTCTCGATAACCGATTCGCTTGCGATGTATTGTCCGATCTTGCCGGTTGGTCATACCCTCTCCTCCTTGGCCTTCGCGAGGTAATCGGCGAGGTCGTCTAGCCCGCTAGTCCAGCCCTGCTGGTGGGCATTGCGCGCCGTCACCGTCTCGAACACGGCTTGGTGCAGAGTGAGCTTCGTCTTCCCTGCGTGCTCGGCAAAGTTCAGTGTCAGTAGGGTTTCGTGGCCCGGCTTTCCCTGAGCATCCTGCCAGGCCCAGGTAAAGACGAGTCGCTCCGGCTCCAGGATCTCGCGGTAAACGCCCTGCAACCAGTGCTCGGTCCCCTCGGGTGAGCGCATGCCGAAGCGAAAGCCGCCGCCCGGGCGGACGTCCATCTCGCAGAAAGGCGTCGTGAAGCCTCGCGGGCCCCACCAGCGCACCAGACGCTCGGGCTCGGTCCAGGCTTTGAAGACCAGCTCACGGGGCGCGTCGAAGATCCGCGTGGTGACGATCTCTCGATCCGCTGTATACCCAGCGTCACTTGCGGCCATGTTTCTTCCCTTTCTTAGGGGCTGATTGAACCTCATACAGATAGGCGTCGAGCCGATCGAAGCTCTCGTTCCAGAAGCGGCGGTACTGCTCCATCCAATTCGCAACTTCCTTGAGCGGCTTCGCGTCGAGTCGGCAGGGCCGCCACTGCGCCTCGCGACCGCGCGAGATCAGCCCGGCGCGCTCCAGCACCTTCAGGTGTTTGGAGACTGCAGGAAGGCTCATCTCAAACGGCTCGGCCAGCTCGGTGACCGAGGTCTCGCCGGAGGCGAGGCGAGCAAGGATCGCGCGCCGGGTCGGATCAGAGAGGGCGGCGAAGGTCGTGCTCAGTCGATCCGGCGACATCTGGTTTAACCTTTAAGTTAAATATCTAAAAGGTTAAATACACCCTCGCCGAGCGCCTGTCAAGCGGCGCACCGCCTACCGAGGCCCATGGCAAAACGAGCGCGGAAAGTGGGCGTGATCCTGCGCCACGAGCGGCATGGATTCGCGGACTTCGTGAATCTCCTGCCTTGCGGCGTCGTCGCTATACCACCTCCCGCGACCGGATATCGAATCCTGATGTCAGGCCACAGCAGTCGCGGCTTGGTTAAGCGTCTTCTGCCAGGACGGCAGTGCTCTCAACGTCGTGAACCAGCGCTTTAACTCGCCGTACGGTTCGATCGGGTAGTGGGCAGGTTCGGCGAGGTTCATGGCCGCACCCAGGGAAAAATCCGCGAGCGTCAAGGTGTCACCCGTGACGAAGGTCCTGTTCTTTAGCTGACCGTCCAGCACTTTGGCGACGCGATGGAAGGACTCTGTCCCCTTGGCAATGGCCTCCATGTCCGGTTCGTTGATCCCGAGGACAATCCGCTTTGCAAAATATTCAAACGCGAAGACTGCGCAGGCCGGGTCCCAGTGCGCGAGATCCCAGAACTGCCAGCGCGTGACGTCGATCCGTGCGCGCTCGTCCTTGGGGAGGAGGCCGCTCTCCGGTCGTTTCAAGGCAAGATATTGTGCGATCGCGTTCGACTCCCACAACACGTAGTCGCCTTCCTTGAGCGTCGGCATGCGCATATTGGGATTGAGAGCGGCGTATTCCGGTGTTTTCTGATCACCCTTGCGAAAGTCGACCATCTGCAGCGTGTAGTCGAGGCCAAGATGGTTCGCGACCGCCATCACCTTGAAGGCGCGCGGGCTCGGCGGAAAGACGTAGAGTTCGATGGTCATAAGATGCTCCTTTTGGCTCGGGGGTTGTGAGTCTGCGCAATCAGCCGCTTTCGTGCATCGGCTCGATCCTCACGCCTCGGCTTCCTTCCTGAAGTGCTCCAGCATGCCGGGCCAGCCGCCATCCACGTCTTTGCGCATGGAGGCCCCGGCTTCCGCACCCATGAGCTCGAACTTGCGGTGCTCGAGCTCCACGAGCGTCGCATTCTGCCCCTCGGCGACGAATCTGACTTCGACTTCCGAGCCGACGGCCGAATCCGGCTTCCAGTGGGCGTTGATATTCCAACTGATCACGAAGCGGTGGGGCGGCTCCCAGACGAGGACTTTGCCCACATCGGCCTGCGAGCCGTCCTCGCTCAATTCGTACCAACGCCCCCCGAGGTGCGGTTCCATGACTGCTGCCTTCATCGGCGCCTTACCGATCGCCGCTTTGCGCGGCCACCAGCGGCCGAGACCGGATGTGAAGACTTCGAAGGCGTGCGCCTGGTTCGCGTTGACGCGGATGCTCTTTCGCACCGGCGCGATCGTCACCGTACGTGTCATATTTCTTCATCCTTCTCGTTGTTCGCCCGGCGTTCCATCTCGGCTTGAAATGCGGCCAAGGCCTGATCCCAGAACTGGTCGAGCCAGGCACGCAGCGCCCCGAGCCCTTGCGGGTCGATGTAGTAGACACGGCGTGTTCCCTCTTGCCGGTCCGTCACGAGACCCGCTTTTTTCAACACCTTCAAGTGCTGCGATACCGCGGGGCGGCTAACCGGCATACCCCGCGCGATTGCACCGACCGCTTTCGGTCCCGACCGAAGCCGCTCGAACACCCGCCGCCGGGTGGGGTCCGCGAGTGCTGTCAGTGCCGTTCCGTAAGCCATAACTTACCGTAAGTCACTACTTACGCGATGTCAAGCCGGAATTGCGGCTCCGGCGAGGAAAGGCCCTCGCTTGGCGCCGCCAGAGTCGCGAGAGAAAAGCCGACGGAATTTGCCCGGATCGCGCAAGGCGTCCTCCAGCGCGACACGACAGCGCTCTTCCGAGCAGCCCCCCTCGAGGAGGCACCGCAGTGGCTTCTAGAGGACGACCACCCCGGTTAAGAGCCCCCGCCGGCGGGGCCCCGCGATCCAGCCCTCTCCTGCGGCAGCCTTCTGCCAGGGTTGCGGACTCCCATGAGACGAAGTCAGGCCGCAGCGCGGTACCGCCTCGGCGACATTCCGAACTCAGCCCGGAAGCTGCGAATGAAGTTCGACAGGTCTTCGAAACCTACGTCGAGGGCAATCTCCGTGACCGGATCCCGGCTGGCTACCAGCCGCTGCGCTGCCTCGCGCAGGCGCGCCCGCAGCAACCACTGATGAGGGGTAACGCCCGTCACGCACTTGAAGGTGCGCAGAAAATGGTATCGGCTTAGACCCGCGATGAGCGCGAGGTCGGCGAGCGTGTGGGGCTCTACGATTCGAGACTCCAAGTGCCGCAGCACGCGGGCGATTCGAGCGGGGTCCCGCGTCAAGGTCCGACCCCGTCGAGCACGTTCCGTCATCTGAACGACGGCCCCGGTCAACTCGAGAGCAAGTTCTTCGAGAGAGTCCGGCCTTCCCATCGCCATCCTGGCCCGCGCCGTGAGGGGGGCCAGTGCGCGAAGCGGTGGAAGGCGATCATGGCCAAACGCACTGCCATTTCTCCCCGCGTCGTGCGCCAGTCGCTCAAACAACTCGGGATCGAACTGAAAGGAGAGGCAGCGGTCGCCTTCGCCGTGTTGGTGCGAACACTCGAAGGGATGCCCTGCGTCCGCCAGAAGCAGCGCCCCAGGTGACATCAACGACGATCCACGCTCGCTCCGATAGAGGAAGGTTCCGGACAGCACGAGCGAAATCGATGCCGAGGCATGTCGCTCTTCGAAAGGGCGATCCTCGGGTCCCGACGTGCAGACGATGTCGAGAACCCGCCACCCATCCCCCGTCGCGACCGGCCTGCCTTCGGCGGCGCCCGGCCCCCCCGTTTGGGCCTTGCGCCTGAGCGCGATCGCTAGCGGATCCAGGTGGGTTGTGAGCGATGAGGGCAACTTTTGCAAAGTCTCCGCAATGGCCGGGGGCTAAACCAGAACCATCGAAAACCTGCCATTGGAGACGGTCATGAGCAAGTCTATCGCGAGGCTAGGGGGAGGATGCGCCTGCGGACGCATTCGATACGCGTTGACCGCCAGCCCGCTGATCGTCCACGCCTGTCATTGTCTGGACTGTCAGCGTCTCACGGGAAGCGCATTCGTGATCAATGTCTGGATCGAGCGGCGATTCGTCGAAGTGGGTTCCGCTGCTCCGAGGTCCTTCCGGTTGGCCGGAGGTACGGGGAAGCATCACGATGTGTTCTTCTGCGACACCTGTGGGACCTACCTCTGGAGCCGCTATCACATCGCACCCGGCGATGCCTTGTTCGTTCGGGCGGGAACCCTCGAAACCCCGCACGCGGTCCGCCCAGACGTTCACATCTTCACGCGGAGCAAAGTCCCGTGGCTAGAGCTTCCGGAGGGTGTGCGAGCCTTCAAGGATGCCTACAAGATCGAAGATGTCTGGTCCGCCGAAAGCAAGGAGCGCCTGCGTCTCAACGTTTCGGGGCAGACGTGACCCATCGGCCGGGTGGTGCTCGAACACCACCCGGCCTCGATCTCACGCCGCGTCGTGCGTGAGCGCCTCCAGATTGTTGCCGTCAAGGTCGAAGACGAACGCCGCGTAGTAGCTCGCGTGGTAGTCGGGGCGCAACCCCGGTTTCCCGTTGTCCTTGCCTCCAGCGCGCAAGGTTGCGGCGTAAAATCCGGCGACGGCTTCGCGGCTCGGACTGCGCAATGCCAGGTGGATCTTCGCCGCTGGCTGGCCCTCGGCGATCCAGAGGCTGCCCCGCGCGAACCAGGAGTGCGCGTCGCCCTTGAAGCCGAAGCCGGCGCTCTTTCCGATCTGGTCGACGTATTGCGGAACATATCCGAGTGGCGCGAGTACCTCGGTGTAGAACGGCAGCGCCTTCGCAAAGCTCTTCACTTGCAGCGATACATGGTCGAGCATGAGAGATCCTCCTTGGCCTTGAGCCTAGGAGTGAGGGTGCGGCCCGACTTGGAGAAAGTTGCCGCAGGACACCCGACCGGCTCCGCCATCCGCGGGCTCGGCGCAGCGTCCGCGAGCGAGAACGCCGTTCGCGGGAGAGAAGCTCGTTCGGGAACGACTTCGGGGAGCGCACTCGGAGGTCAGACTCGAGAGGACCTTCCCGCGAAGTCAATTTCCCAATCGACCTTCACCTCCTGGGTGCCAGCGCCGGTCGGACCGTACCTGGTGTACGGGCGCATCCCGGTCGGCTGACCGACCGGGGATACCCCGCAGCGCAGCTTACTATTCCCGCGCCCCCCCTTTTGGCAAACCAATCAGTTCGGTTGAGACGCCAGGCAGGGCGGCAATGGTCTTGTGGGTTCCATCGTCGATTAACTCGAGGCTGCTTGCGAACTCATTGCTATGTTCCAAACATGCCGCTTGGAGCTGGCGCTCTTGTCTGGAACACGTCGTGCTGTCATCCGGGCATGCAGGGATCGCAACTGAAGCGTGGTATTCCACAGCGGTTGGGTCGCCTGCGGCTGCCGGGCCCGTGCCAGGGGCCACGTTGTCGAAGGTGATGCTTTTCGATTGATTCGGGAAAAGCGTCTCCGTACTGCTAGCGACGACCTTGCCAGTGTTGTCGTAGATCTTTAGATCGACCGTGCAGTGCTGAACCGCCGGCAGCTGAACTGCAGACAGTTGAACCGCAGGCAGGAACACGACGTTGAGCTTTACGCTCTGACCGATCGCCACGTCCAATACTGCGATGATCGCAATAACAACCGCCAACTCGATGAGAGTGAAACCCAGCTTCGACTTGGAATGCGGAGGCATGACAACTTCTCCTTCTCGGGGATGACCTCTCGACGCCTTTGGCCGAAATCATCCTATTGAGCTTCCGATGCGCGGGTACATCTGCCGAGAATCTCGTCTGCTTCGTAATGATCGATCTTCTCGGCGCACGAGGTCAGTTGCGTTCGAGTTGCACTTTCGGCCTTTCCGGCCACGCACTTGATCTCTCCTTTGAACCGCGCTCCACAAACTCCGGGCGCCCCACGCGGAGAGGGTGGGCTCGAGTCCTAGATCGGGGCCCGCCACGTCACTGGCCGCACGCCGGTCGGCGCTCGATCACGCAGTCCCCAAGCACTCCATCTCAGACCCGATTATCGCTGGAGACCCACGACCATCCCGAAGGTCTTCCGAATGCCGGTCGTGCGCAGGCGTAGCCGACGGGGCACAGGCCCTCCCGTCCCACGGAAGAGGCCGATTTCCTAGGGTCTAGTGCCCATGCAGCAGGTCCCCGTAGAGCACGGGGACGGCGCTCGGAAGCCGTTCCCGCGCGCGATTCAGGTATTCCTCGTAGGAGATGCGCTCCAGTGTTACGCGTGGATCCGGTTCGAAGAACGCGTCGGGCACATCAAAGCCTCGGCTCCAGTTGATGATGGTCGTCGAGGTCTGTCCAGCCGCCCGACCAAAGAGCTCGATCTTCACCGGCAGGTGCAAGCTGTCCTGCGTCATCCAGATCGTCTTCTTGCCATCGCTGTCGGTAAGTCGGTAGACGTCACACGGGCGGCCCGCGATCCGCTCGCTTGAAATCTTCTCTCCGCCCATGGCGATCATCCGTTCGCCGTCGTTTAGAAACGGGCGCCCACCCTTTGCGTCGTTTGCGAGTGCCTTCGGGGCGCGCTCGATCGCCGTTCCGACCAAGGATCGGCCGTCAATCGCGTAGTACGTGGTGCCGTTCACGATCGTTACGACCGGAGTTCCGGCGATCACGCTGTCGGCGCGCAGCTTTCGGCCTTTGGACCACAGATAGGAGCTCTCGATGCCGAGATCGGATTGGGTGATCGCCTCTGCGAACCAGGTCTCTGCAGGTCCTTCCGCAGCGTGGCCATGGGCGGGAGAAAGGGTGAGCTCGGCGACAAGCGCCGAGACGGCCAGGAAAGCTCTCGGGGTGATGCGCGCCATGGCGGCGGATCTTACCATCATGCCCGTGCAGCTCGCTGTGTCGATCGCCGGCTCGGACCCGACCGGAGGCGCCGGGCTCCAGCTCGACCTGCAGGTCTTTCGTACACTCGGGGTCCACGGCGCGGGCGTCATCACCGCGCTCACGGTTCAAGACACGGTGAAGGTCCACCGCGTCTTGCCCGCCTTCCCGAACGTCGTGCTCGACCAGATCCGCGTCTTGCTGCGTGACGTCACCCCCTCGGCGGTGAAGCTTGGCATGCTTGCGACCGACGACGTGGCTCGTGCGGTGGCGCTCGGGCTGATGGAGCTGAAACCGCCAGCGGTTCGAGGGAGGAATGGAGGCTCTCTCGGAGCGCCCATCGTGATCGATCCCGTCCTCGTTGCGAGCGACGGCACGCCCCTGCTCGAGCGCCGTGCTCACGGCACGCTCATCGAGCTCTTCGCGCGCGCCGCTCTCGTGACCCCAAACCTTCAAGAAGCCGAACAGCTGGCCGAACGGGACGTCTCAAGCGCTGCGGGGATCGAGAACGCCGCGCGGACCTTTGTCACCGAGTTCGGGGCCGGGGCGGCGCTGGTGAAGGGCGGCCACCGCGAGGGCCCTTGCGACGACTGCTTGGCGCTCCGGGAGGGCAAGGGTGCCAGCATTGCGTGGCTCCGTGGTGAGCGCATCGTCGGCCCCCCCGTGCATGGCACGGGCTGTGCGCTCGCTGCGGCGGTGGCTGCGGGTCTCGCCAGCGGACACGATCTTGCCGCTGCCGTGAACTCGGCGCGCGCCTTTGTCGCAGCAGCCATCCGCCGTGCGCAAGCAGCAGGGCGCGGGGCCCGGTTGCTGGTTTTTCCGTGAACCCGGGGGCGCCGGCAGCGCCGCAGCGCGCATCGAAAGCCCCGGAGCCCGCGGCAGAATATGCGCGGCGCCTTGCCACGCGGCGCTGCGCGGCACTCGAGCTTGCACGCCGCGAGCGATGGCTCTCGCATGCGCGCCTTTTTGTCTTCGTGGGGACGGCGGCAGGCGCTTGGTTCGTGTTCATTCAAGGTGCGGCGTCCCCGCTGGTGCTCCTCCCGCCTGTGCTCTTCTTTGTCTTTCTCGTCGTGCTACACGACCGCGCCATCCGCGCACGCAAGCGCACGGAGCGAGCCGCCGCCCTCTACGAACGAGGGATCGCTCGGCTCGAGGCCCGCTGGATCGGAGAGGGCGAGCCGGGAGAACGTTTCCTAAGCGGCGATCACCTGTATGCCGCCGATCTCGATGTGTTCGGGCGTGGCTCACTCTTTGAGCTCCTTTGCACCGCACGCACCCGCGCCGGCGAGGACACGCTTGCGGCGTGGCTGTGCGCCCCGGCGCCGCCCGACGAGGTGCGCGCACGTCAAGCCGCCGTCGCTGAACTCGCGCCGCGCCTCGACCTTCGGGAAGAGCTCGCGCTCCTCGGGGACGAGGTTCGGGCCGGCCTCGCACCGGAAGCGCTCGCGCGCTGGGCCGTGACACCTCCTCCCTCATTCCATCTCGGGCTCCGCACTGCCAGTGCTGTGCTTGCCGCTTCGGCTCTCACGAGTCTCGGCGCCTGGCTCGCGGGCGCGTGGAACGCCCTTCCCTTCCTTGGGGCCCTTGCCATCGAAGGCGCGCTCGGCGCGGCCGCGCGCAGACGAACCGCCGCAATCGCGCGTGGCGTCGAAAGACCGTGCCGCGATCTCGCGCTGCTCGGGGCGCTTCTCGCACGCCTTGAGTCCGAGCATTTCGAGTCGGAAAAGCTTGTCTCGCTGCGCAAGACGCTCGACCCGGGAGGCGTCCCTCCGTCTCGGCGCGTCGCACGACTGCGCCTGTTTGTCGACCTGTTGGACGCGCGCCGCAACCAGCTCTTCGCACCACTCGCTGCGCTCGTGCTTTGGGCCACGCAGCTGACGCGCGCCATCGACGCCTGGCGTGCAGCATGCGGAGCGGCGGTCCCGCAATGGCTCGCGACCGTGGGAGAGGTCGAGGCCCTCTGCGCCATCGCGGGTTTTGCGTATGAGCACCCCGAGCATCCCTTTCCGGAGATCCTGGAGGGCGGAGCTCTTTTCGAAAGTGAGGGGCTCGGCCATCCCCTCTTGCCCAGCCAGCGCTGCGTGCGCAATGACCTACGGCTCGGCGGGGAACTGCGCGTACTCGTGGTGAGCGGGTCAAACATGTCCGGCAAGAGCACACTCTTGCGGAGTGTCGGCACGAATGCCTTGCTTGCTCTGGCAGGAGCTCCGGTCTGCGCACATCGACTCCGCCTTTCGCCACTCATTCTCGGAGCGTCGATTCGGATCCAGGACTCCCTCGAGGCCGGGAGCTCGCGCTTTTATGCGGAGATTACGCGCATACGTCGCCTGGTCGAGCGAGCGTCGGAAGGATTACCCCTGCTGTTCTTGCTGGACGAGATCCTCGCCGGCACGAACTCACATGACCGGCGAATCGGCGCCGAGGCCGTGGTGCGTGGTTTCGTGGAGCGAGGTGCCCTCGGGCTTGTCACGACGCACGACCTCGCCCTTGCGCGGATCGCCGAGGCCCTCGCGCCTCGGGCAGCGAACGTCCACTTCGAGGATCAGCTCCAGGACGGCCGGATGTGTTTTGACTTCCGCCTGCGTCCCGGCGTCGTGCAGAAGAGCAATGCCCTGGCGCTGATGCGCGCGGTCGGGCTCGACGTATAGGCGGCCACACCTCTCCGGGGGGAGTCTGAGTCGCGATTCAAGGGATCGCCCGGGTCTTCCGAGACGATCTCGGCGGGAATTACCGGAGTGTGGGGAGGAAGACCGGACCGGTGAGTCGCTTCGGAAGGTCCTTGAAGGCTCTAGGGACGCTCCTCGGGAGCGGCTTCGCTGCGCGCTCCGGTCGTGCGATGCGAGCCTCACAGGCGGCATGGACCGGGTGCTTGTTGCTCACCGGTGCGTGCGCCCACTCCATCATGCTAACGCCGCAGGAGCCTTCCGCCACTAGCCAGCTTCTCCTGGTGCGCTCCCTCGACCGCGCCATCGCCCAGCTCGACCTCAGTCGCCTCGCCGGCCGGCGCGTCGACCTCGAACTCGTCGCCCAGGCAGGCAATCTGGCGTTCGCGAAGGAGGTCATGAAGGAGAGGCTACGGGAGCGAGGCGTGCACCTCTCCTCCGACGCGCCCGAACTCAAACTCGTCGTGCTCGCGACCGTCCTCGGGACCGATCGTGGGGAGACCCTCGTGGGCTCCCCAGCCATGCAGCTCCCGATCATTTCCCTACCGGCGCCGGAAATCGCTCTTTTCAGGTGGGTACGCCATCGCGGATTCGTGGAGCTCGAAGTGGAGGAGCTCGAACCCGAGAGCGGGGACTTCATGGCCAAGCTGGGACCCGAGATTGGTCACGCGAAACATGACGATTTCACGGTCTTGATTGCCATCAACTTCTCGGTGAGCGATATCGACGATCAGCCCGAGCAGGCCGATGACACGCGCGAACGCCCGGGGCGCAGACCCGAGGACGCAATGCCCAAGGGTCTCGCCGAGGGCGTGCCTGTCGCAAATCCATAGCGCTGCGGCAAATTCCGATCGACGCGCGAGCTCGTGGTCAAGGAGCTGACCGCCCGGGGCTTCGAGCTCGTGCGCGTGAACAACGACTGGCCGCGGGGTGGCTCATCCCCCACTACTGCGCACTCTTTCGTCGGCCGCCCTCTGACGGCGCGGCGTCGCCTCAATGATCCGCAGCGTCGAGAGCCTGGCATCGGAGAAGCAGGCCCTTCAGTAGAGCTGGAGCCTGCGAAATCCCTCAGCCGCAAAACCTGCGTGTTCGCGCTGGGCTTCGGCTTGCAGGTCGGCATCACCCGCAAGAGCCGTCGGATTCTGGCTCGCATGGCAGAAAAGGGCCGCGTGCTTCGTCTCTCGCATGGCAGCGACCTCTCGAAAGTGATCGGGGGCTGTGGTGTCGAACAGCCACAGCTCCCGCGCGATCCAGGGCGCCAATCCCTGCGCTGCGAGCTCGGGATAGAAGCTTCCGAGAAGTGATCGCGGGTAGAGTGCGTCTAGCACGGCCTCGCCCGCCGCGCGATGATCACTGTGACCGAGGCGAGCGAGCGCGCCGCTGCGTGTCCAGAGCGTGGTGGGATCGTGGGTAAGCAACAGCTCCGGGCGCGCCGCTCGAATCTCGCGCACAAGGTCACGGCGCAATCCGTTGTCGTTCACGAGCTCGCCGTCGGCGTACCCGAGGAATCTAGGCCTCGCGCATCCCAGCGCCGCGGCTGCACGCTCCGCTTCGCTCCTGCGCTCCGCCGCGAGCTCCGTTCCGCCGCCTCCGCCCCGCGACCCGTCGGTGCAGATCACGATCCGGACGTCTGCCCCCTCCTGCGCAAACCCAGCCAGCGTCGCGCCCGCATAGAACTCGACATCATCGGGATGCGCGCCCACGGCCAGCACGCGCGAGGGGATCATCGCTCGGGGCAATCCCCGCGAAGCTTCGAAAGGAGTTTGTCCCAGAAGCCGCCGAAGGAGCCGTTGCTCATTGCAAGGACCACGTCACCCGGGGCGAGCTCGCCGCACAGCCACTCCACGATCGCGTCCGTGCCCTCGATCGCCCGGGCGCTCGTCCCGCGCCTTGCGAGATCGCGCGCCAGCTCCTCGGCGGAAAACCGCTCGGTGACCTCGCCCGTTGCGCTGTAGAGCGGAGCATCAGGCACTGCTGCGATCACCACGAGGTCGGCTCCGTAGAAGGCCGCGGCGTAGTCGGCCTGGAAGACTTTGCGGCGGCTTGTGTTGGTCCTGGGCTCGAACACGGCGACAAGGCGGCGACCCGCGTAGCGCGCGCGCACCGCCGCGATGGTCTCCCGCACGGCCGTCGGGTGATGCGCGAAATCGTCGAGTACGACGATCCCGCGCACCTCACCGCGCACTTCCTGCCGGCGCTTCACCCCGCGGAAGGCAGGGAGCGCTGCGATCGCTTCGGCCGGCGGGACGCCGAGCGCATCGACGACCGCGATCGCAGCCACGGCGTTTTCCACATTGTGTCGGCCGTCGAGCGGCACGAGCGCACTGCCTAGGGGCGTGCCATCTCGAGCAATCAGGAAGCGCGTGCCCCGTGGTGTCACCTCGAGCGCGCTGGCCCGAAACCCCGCCCTCGGGCCTTCGCCGCCCTTGCCCGCGTCATCGACACCGTAGGGAACGACCCGGCAGGGCGGCTTTTCGATGACGTCGCGCACGCCCGCGTGGTCAATCGCCGCGACGAGAGTCCCGTCCTTCGGCATGCGAGCCACCAGCGCGCGGAAAGCCTGCTTCACATGATCGAGGTCGCGGTAGATGTCGGCGTGGTCGAACTCGACGGAGGTGATCACCGCCGTACGTGCTCCGTAGTGGAGAAACTTCGGCGTCTTGTCAAAAAATGCGGTGTCGTACTCGTCCCCTTCGACGACAAAATGCGGGCCCATCCCCTCCCGAAAGCTTCCACCAAAGTTCTCGGCGATGCCGCCCACGAGAAGCGATGGATCGCGTCCCGTCTCGAGCAACAAGGTGGCGACGAGGCTTGTGGTGGTCGTCTTGCCGTGGGTTCCGGCGACCACGACAGAGTGCTTGCCTGCGATGGCAAGCTCATGAAGGGCGTCGGGAAAGGAAAGGCAGCGTACCCCGCTTTGGAGCGCCGCTTGGGCTTCGGGGTTCGTCGGGCGCACGGCGTTGCCGATCACTATGAGGTCAGGCCGGCGCACCTGCACGTGTTCCGGAGCGAAACCCTGGAAGACGGAGATCCCCCAGCGTTCGAGGGCGGTACTCATCGGCGGATAGAGATTCTCGTCCGAGCCGGTGACCTCGATCCCACGGGCCTTCAGCAAGCCCGCAAGAGAGCCCATACCCGTGCCCGCGATCGCAACAAAATGGATGTGGCGCAGTGTCATGCATCCGCCAGAAACGATTCCAACAAGAGATCGTGGATCAGGGGTCGCAGCTTGTACTGGCTGCGCTTCGCAATCAGGTGGATGCGGTTGCTGAGCATGACCACGATGCACTCGCGATTGAGATCGATCCACAGCGAGGTGCCGGTAAATCCGAGATGTCCGACGGAATGCTCCGAGAAGTACTGACCCGACGACGAGGCGCCCTTTGTCGGGGTATCCCAGCCGAGGGTCCAGTCGGAGGTCTTTGGCAGATGTTGGCGCGTGAAGAAGGTGCGGACGAGTTCGCTGGGGAAGGCACTGCTGCGCCCGTGGTAGACGTCGAGGAGGACCTGCGCATAGCGCATCACATCATCGGCGCTTGCGAAAAGACCGGCGTGCCCGGCCACCCCACCCATCACCGATGCGTTCGGATCGTGCACCTCACCCCAGATAATGCGGCCGCGCCAGGGGCAGTTCTCGGTCGCTGCAAAGTGTCGGCGCACGTTCTCCGGGGGGGGACCTCCCCCGAGAGGTGGCCGTACAAAGGAGGTGTGGGACAAGCCGAGGGGATGAAAGATGCGCGCGTCACAAAAGGCATCGAGGCTCTGGCGGGCCACGCTCTCGACGAGGGCTCCGAGCACAATGAAGTCAAGGTCACCGTACACCGCCGCCGCTCCGGGCTCGTGCATGAGGGCGGAGCGACAAATCCGCTGCAGCACGAAGTCTCGTGCGAGGGGAGTGCCGATGAGGCGCTCTCCCGTCTT
>DATFYN010000688.1:0-42559 GCA_035315025.1 Myxococcota bacterium | reverse complement strand
GGTCGACCTGCGTCCCTTCCGGCCAAATCGCGCCCCCGGCGAGCAGTGCAAGCCCCGCGAGCGTGACACCCAGGCGCCAACCCAAGCTCCCGTACTCGTCGCATGCCCGGACGACGCACACCACGAGCTCGCCTGCGGTAGCGCGCTCGGCTTCCACCACCGACGCCTCAAGGTGAAGGCGGTCCGCAGGGTCGATCAATGTCGAAGGTTTCTTCACCAGCTGCCCGAGGCGCCGCCGCCGCCGAAGCCGCCCCCCCCGCCCCCGAAGCCGCCCCCTCCTCCCCCAAAGCCGCCGCCCCAGCCGCCCCCATAGCCCGGGCGCCCGCTGCGAAGGGGAGCGCTCGCGGGAGAGATCCAGCCGAAGAGCGCGCCGAGCACCGCAGCGACTCCCGCCCAGAGCGCGCTTCCCACGATCAAATACGTAAGGCCCCCGGCCACACTGCCCGCGAAGAGCGCGCCCACGGGCCGCAGCCGCCCGCGCCGGAAAGGGGCCGCGAGAAAGCCCCCGAGGAGGGCCCACATCACGATCAGCCCGAGGGGGCCCTCGCTCTCGCGATGCCCATCCGGCCGCGCCGGACGTCGCGCCTCGGGAATCTCCTCCCCTCGAGCCGCCGCCATGAGCGCATCGATCCCCGCTTCGACACCGTCTGGCACGCGTCCCGCTCGGAAGAGCGGGAACATGCGATCGCGCAGAATCCGGGAGGCGACGACGTCGGGGACCGCGCCCTCGAGCCCGCGGCCCACCTCGACACGGGCGATCCGGTCCTCCCGCGCGATCACGACGATGATCCCGTTATCGAGGCCCTTGTGACCGATCTTCCAGGCATCGGCCACGCGGATTGAGAAGTCTTCGATGGGCTCGCCTTGGAGCGAGGGGACCGTGAGCAGCACGATCTGATGCGAAGTCTCTTCCTCATAGCGTGCGAGGCGATCCTCGAGTGCGGCTTGGCGCTCTGGGGGCAGGAGGCCCGCGAGGTCGTTTACCCGGGCACGCAAAGGCGGCACATCGAGCGCTCGGGCAGCCGGCACAAGCCCCGCTGCGAGCGCCGCAAACAGGAGCGCTCGGATCAGAACTTGACCTCCGGTGGCGTCTCCGTCCCTGGCCGTGCCTCGAAGCTCGGGCGCACCTGCGCGCCGAGCAGGAAGCGCGCGGTCAGGTTCGTCGGGAAGGAGCGCACGAGAGCGTTGTACTGGGCGACCGCATCGATGTAGCGCTTGCGGGCGACTGCGATCCGGTTCTCGGTGCCTTCGAGTTGGGCTTGGAGATCCCGATAGTTCTGGTTCGCTTTGAGGTCTGGGTAGCGCTCGACGGTCACGAGCAGACGCGCCAGCGCGCCCGAGAGCTCGCCCTGGGCAGCCTCGAACTTCTTGAATGCCTCGGGGTCGTTCACGAGCTCTGGCGTCGCCTGGATGCCGGTCGCCTTGGCGCGCGCCTGCACGACCGCTTCGAGCGTCTCCCGCTCGAAGTCTGCGGCCCCCTTCACCGTGGCGACGAGATTCGGGACGAGGTCAGCGCGCCGTTGGTATTGATTCCCCACCTCGGCCCACGCCGCTTTGACGGCCTCGTCTGCGACCTGGATCCGGTTGTAACCGCACCCCGCGCCACACAACCCAATCAAAACCACAGCGGCGAAACCCAAAGCACCCGAGCGGGCACGCAGTTTCATGCGCTTCCCTCCCCGCCTGACTGTATCAGGCTCCTCCCAGAGACGGAGGAGGAGGGGGTGCGCCCCCGGGTCCTCAAGCGGGCGGCGGGGGACTCCGATTCAGAGCCATGGCGGGAGAACCGAGCTGCCCGGTGTGCGATGCGGACCTCGTCTTTGGGGGCGACGAGAAGGCGGGCGATCCGGTGATGTGCAGCTTCTGCGGCGCCAGCTTCGTGGTTTCCCGGGGTGCGACCAAAGAGGAGGCGTGGGAAGTCGAAGAAGACGACTGAGCACACGTTGGCGCAGGCCCCTACCGGCTTGACACCCACGCACCGAGACCGCGAAACTCGGCGCGGCCCCCTCGACGAAGCGGCTACTCCCCCCACCGCGCTGTGTGGCTTCGATGCTCTCGGCAACTGCGCCGGGGAGGTGCTTGTGTGAGCTCGGCCGCTGGAACCACGATCGACCCGCGCAGGCTGCGCGAGGCCATCCAGCGCCGGGTGCTCTATTCCCTCGGCAAGCGTTGGCAGGACCTCGGCAGCCATGATCTGTTCATGGCGGTCTCCCTCGCCACACGGGATCTCTTGATCGAGCGCATGATCGAGACCGAGGCTCGGGTCGAAGCGGCAAGAGCCAAGCGCGTCTACTACCTCTCGCTCGAGTTCTTGATCGGCCGCGCGCTCGCGAACAATCTGCACAACCTCGGGATCTACCAGGAGTGCCGCCAAGCGCTCGACGAGCTCGGCGTGGACCTCGAAGAGGTGCGGGAAACCGAGCACGACGCCGCGCTCGGCAATGGCGGCTTGGGCCGCCTCGCCGCCTGCTTCTTGGATTCCCTCGCGACGCTCGGACTCTCAGGCTACGGCTACGGCATCAACTACGACTACGGCTTGTTCCGCCAAGTCATCCAGGGAGGATGGCAGCGCGAGCGTCCCGACAGCTGGCGCCGTCTCGGCACGCCCTGGCTGATCGAGCGCCCTGACGAGGCATGTCTTGTTCCCGTCTACGGTCGCCTCGAGCACGACGGCTACGCCAGCCACCCGAACGAGCCGCGCCGCTCACGCTGGGTCGACTACCACGTTCTCGTGGGCGTTCCCAACGACATGCCGATCGTCGGATACGGTGGACGCACGGTGAACTTCCTGCGCCTGTATTCCGCCCGCTCGTCCGACGAGTTCGACATGCAGGTTTTCAACCAGGGGGACTACCTGCACGCGCTTCGTGAGCACAAGTCTCCCGAGACCATCTCCATGGTGCTCTACCCGCCCGCGACGTCTGACACCGGCAAGCAGTTGCGGTTGTTGCAGGAGTACTTCTTCGTCGCTTGCGCGTTGCGCGACATCGTCGGGCGTTTCCGCCGCCGCTCAGGTTCCTCCTTTGCGGACCTCTCCGAGGCGGTCTGCATCCAGCTGAACGACACACACCCCGCGCTCGCCGTGGCCGAGTTGATGCGGATCTTCGTCGACGAGGAGGGGATGCCGTGGAAGACGGCGTGGAGCATCACGCAGCGGACCTTCGCGTACACCAATCACACGCTGATGCCCGAGGCGCTCGAGAAGTGGCCACGGCCGCTGGTCGCGAGCGTGCTGCCCCGGCACGTCGAGTTGATCGAGCAGATCAACGACCAATTCTTGAAGGAAGTGACAAAACGCTGGCCGGGTGACGTGGAGCGCATGCGCCGGATGTCGATCGTCGAGGAGAGCTGGCCGCAACAGCTCCGCATGGCGCACCTCGCGATGGTGGGGAGTCACTCGATCAACGGCGTCGCGCAGCTCCACACCGACCTCGTGAAACGCGAACTCGTGCCCGATTTCCACGAAATGTGGCCGGAGCGCTTCAGCAACAAGACCAACGGCATTACGCCGCGCCGCTGGCTCTTGCTCGCCAATCCCGCCCTCGCCGCCCTCATCACCTCGCGGATCGGCGACGGCTGGATCACTGATCTCGAACAGATCCGTGCGCTCGAGCCCTGGGCCGACGACCCGGACTTCCGATCGGCATTCCGCGCCGTAAAACGCTCCAACAAGGAGCGCCTGGCCCTGCTGGTTCGAGACTTGACGGGCCTCGGGCTCGATCCCCGCGCACTGTTTGACGTCCAGGTGAAGCGCATCCACGAGTACAAGCGCCAGCTGCTTGCGGCGATGCACATGATCCACGAGTACCTGGAACTGATCGAGGAGGGCAAGCCGCCGGATACTCCGCATGTGTATCTGTTTGCCGGCAAAGCACCGCCCGATTACCTGATGGCGAAGCTGATCATCAAACTCATCAATGGCGTGGCGCACGCCGTGAACTCCGATCCCGCCGTGAACGGCCTTCTGCGCGTCGTCTTCCTCCCCGACTACCGCGTGAGCCAGGCCGAGCGGATCATCCCCGCGGCCGACCTTTCAGAACAGATCTCCACGGCGGGCAAGGAGGCGTCGGGCACCAGCAATATGAAGTTTGCCCTGAATGGCGCGCTTACGATCGGGACGCTCGATGGCGCCAACGTGGAGATTCGGGAGGCCGTGGGTGCGGAGAACATCTACATCTTTGGGCTCCGGGTCGAGGAGGTGAGCCAGCTGCGCAAGAGCGGTGCCTATGACCCGTGGGCGTACTACCACCGGAGCGAGAATGTGCGCCGGGTGATGGACGCCATCGCTTCTGACCGCTTCTGCCCCGGTGAGCCGGGAATCTTTCGCCCGATCTGGCAGCGCTTGATGGAGCAGGGGGACGAATACTTCCACCTCGCCGACTTCGACAGCTACGAAGCGACCCACGCGCGGGCCTCGCTCGACTTCGTGGATGAAGAGACCTGGGCGCGACGCGCGATTTTGAATGTGGCCCGGGTCGGTCGCTTCTCGAGCGACCGCGCGATTCGCGAGTATGCCCGCGAGATCTGGAAGATCTCGCCCGTTCCGGGGGGGGTCGCGAAGCTCTAGAGCCGACCCTCTTCGTCGGGCAGCCCCGCCGTCCAGTCACGCACGTTTCCCACGATGCGAAGACCCTCGGCTACGCGCTCGGGGTGAAAGGTGAAGCAGGCCCCCCCCGCCTGGTTCTGGAATGTGCGGGCGTCGGGTACGCGGTCGAAATCAAAGCGGCGACCATAGGAAATCACGGCTGCGCGGCGCAGCACCTGCGCCGCCTCGGCGAGGTCCGTGTCGAGCGTCGCCTCCGCCCAGTCCAAGAATCCTCCGCCCGCGAGCGAGCGGCCCGCGAAGGGCGGCGGATCCTCGATGCGCGCGCCGTCGATCTGCCAGCGGAGCACCGGCAAGCCGTCCCGGCTCAAGGTCGCCTGCGTGCGCGCTCCCACGCGATCGGGCACCGCGAGCTGATAGAGCCTCGCGGCCGCACCCGAGGCCGCCAAGCTCACGGCGAGACTCGCGAGATCAAACAGGTGGGTGCACTGCGCACGCGGGTCGGTATGGCGCGCGATCGAGCGCAGCGACCGGGTAAGCGGCATGCCCTCGAGCAGAGCGAGGGGCAGCGCGGCCGCCGGGCATGTCGCCCACGGGATGCGGCGGGCCGCGCCTTCGATCTTCGAGATCCGCACACCGTCGTGCGCGAGGCGGACGGTGAAGTCATGGAAGTCGTCGACGAGGCTACCGCGGACCAGGCCGTCCTCGGCCCCGAGCCGGATGCGCCGACGATACACGCCGCTGCCGTAATCCGAGCGCAGGGGAACCAGGCTCACCGGCGGGTCACGCGGCAGGCACGTGCTGCGCGATCGCAGCCGCCAGCCTTTCGAGAGCTTCCCTGTTCGCAGCGCCCTTGCCGTGCATGTGAAAGCCCTCCGTTCTGCGGCGAGGGATCAGGTGCATATGATAGTGGGGTACGGTCTGGTTGGCGGCGGCACCGTTCGATTGGATGACGGACAGCCCCTCGGGCTGCAGCGCGGCGCGCAGCGCGAGGGCGATGCGTCGCGCAGTAAGCGCCACGCCTCGCGCCGCTTCAGCGCTGAGCTCATAGAGCGTTTCGAAGTGCTCGCGCGTAATCACAAGCACGTGTCCGCGAGCCGCCGGTGCGATGTCCATCAGGGCGAGTGTCAAAGCGTCCTCGAAGACCCGTGCGGCGGGCGCTCGCCCGGCTGCGATTTCGCAGAACACGCAGGGCGGGGTGCGCTTCATCGCGCCGTGTCGTCGGAGCGTGTGAGCTTCGGCGCGAGTTCGTCGAGCGGTGTTCCGTTGCGGTCACGCTCCGAGAGCACAGGAGCTGCGATCGGCCAGGGGATCGCCAGTCCAGGATCGTTCCAGGCGACCACCAGCTCGTCGGCGGGGTCGTAAAAATCCGTGCACTTGTACTCCACCTGGGCACGCTCGGAAAGCACACAGAAGCCGTGGGCAAGACCAGGCGGTACCCAGAGCTGGCGAAAATTCTCCGACGACAGGACGGCCGACACATGTTTGCGGTAGGTCGGAGAGCCTGGCCGGATGTCGACGGCCACATCCCAGATCTCGCCCTCGATGACCCGGATGAGCTTGCCCTGCGGCCGGCACAGCTGTGCGTGTAGGCCGCGCAGGGTGCCCTTTCGCGAGAGCGAGTGATTGTCCTGAACGAAGACGGCCGTCATGCCAGCCGCGGCGTATTTGCGGGCCTGAAAGGACTCGAGGAAAAAGCCACGCTCATCGCGGAAGACCTGCGGCTCCACGAGCAAGACGCCGGGTACTTCGGTCGCGTGGGCCTTCATCCCCTAGCGCTCCTCTTTGGCCATCGCCTCGAGGTAGACGCCGTACTCGTTGCTCTTCATGGCCTCCGCCTCGCGCAAGAGCTCGTCGCGCGTGAGCCAGCCGAGGCGGAAGGCAATCTCCTCGGGGCAAGCCACCTTGAGTCCCTGCCGCTCCTGGATCGCCTGGATGAAATTTGCAGCCTGGAGCAGCGACTCGTGCGTTCCCGTATCGAGCCACGCAATGCCACGGCCGAGTCGCTCGACAAAGAGATCCCCTGAGCGGAGGTAGGCGGCATTGACATCGGTGATCTCGAGTTCGCCCCGGGCTGAAGGCCGAAGCGCGGCGGCGATATCGAGCACCCGATTGTCATAGAAATAGAGGCCGGTGACCGCCCAATGGGAGCGTGGCACCTTCGGCTTCTCCTCGATCCGGAGCGCACGGCCTTCCTCGCTCAGCTCCACGACGCCGTAACGCTCGGGGTCACGCACCCAGTAGCCGAACACAGTCGCGCCGGCTTGGCGGCTGGCGGCGCGGAGCAGAACCTCGGGGAAACCGTGGCCGTAGAAGATGTTGTCGCCGAGGGCCAACACGACGCGGTCGTGCCCCACAAACTCTCGGCCCAGGATGAAGGCGTCGGCCAGGCCAATCGGCTGCTCCTGAACCGCATAGGACAGCGCAAGGCCGAGCCGCGCGCCGTCACCGAGCAGGCGCTGGAAGGCCTCGCGATCGTGCGGGGTCGTGATGACGAGGATCTCGCGCACCCCTGACAGCATGAGGGTCGAGAGCGGGTAATAGATCATGGGTTTGTCGTAGATCGGCAGGAGCTGCTTCGAGACCGCGCGCGTACCAGGATAGAGTCGCGTTCCAGAGCCGCCCGCGAGAATGATGCCCTTCATCGAGACTCCCTTCGTTCGCCGAACGAGGATTGTTAGCACGCGTCAAGACTCCACCCGAGTCCCGACCGCGAGTCCGAGCCCGGGGAGGGCGGATGCGCCTTCTGCGTGGGGACCGAGCGGGTCTTGGCGGGTGACCTCGGGAGCTCGTTGCGGCAAGGCGCGGGTCGCGTCGCCCATGAGCCCCCCACCCGCGGAGGGCCAAAAGGCCCAGCGCGAGTAGCGTCCCGGCGCCCGGCTCGGGCACAAGCTGCATCGTGAGGATCGGGCCGACGATTTGGAACTGGTCCTGCGGATTGCCCGTACAGGTGCCCCCGGAACAGCCCCCCGCATCGAACGTGTGCTGCACAAAGCTCCTGAGGTCAAGCGCCGGCGGGAGCTGCGTGCCGCTTAGGGCCGTCCCTCT
This sequence comes from Myxococcota bacterium, assembly GCA_035315025.1. Lineage (GTDB taxonomy): Bacteria > Myxococcota_A > UBA9160 > UBA9160 > UBA9160 > UBA9160. The sequence continues at coordinate 34,968 of DATFYN010000688.1, read as the reverse complement.
CGGGGTCCGAGAGCTGAAGGTCGCCGCTTAGCCAGGCCGGTGCAGAGCCGCCCGAAGGCCCCGCCGGCGCGAACACGTAAGCCCGCCCGTTCACGCTCGCGCTCGGCGTCCCATCGAGGGAGACTCGCGGGGGAGGCGAGGTACTCGCAGGTTGTGGGCAAGACGGGTAGGCACGAAGCGCCGGACGCGTAGGAGAGCGTACCCGCGACGCTCGCCCCCGGGGCGAGCGCGCCGGGCAGAAGTCCCTGCGGATCGCTCACGGTCGTCAAGCTGCCGGTGAAGCTCACCCCCAGGAGCTCGCACCCGCGGGAGCGGCAAGGAGTGTCGGGAAAACCAAGGCCGCGCCGGCGGCCAACCGCGTAAGCCTGCCCACCGACCCCTTTCCGCGGCCGAGCGGGCACAGTGCGTGTCCGCCGCGGGTCGGCCGGTGGCGCGTCTCACGGGAGGAATTTTTCGGGGTGGGCGAGTTTGCGCGGCAAGTACTCGTCGATCACGTAGTTCAGTCCCCACTTCGCGAGCGCTTGCTGCTCCGCGCGCACCCCCATCTTCATCAGCTGATCGATGCTCTTCTGCCACTCCTTGTGTGCCTTAAAGAAGGGATCGTTCTTGAGCGCGTCCTTCGCGCGCTTAATGTCGACGTCCTGGAGGGGGTGTGTGGGGAGCCGGTAGTCGACAATGTCCTGCGGGGTGACGCCGAGGTAGCGGGCATGGGGCACGCAAAAGAACTGTGATAGGTGAGCTGCGTTCCCCGATCCCACCTTGAGCGTGCGGTAGATGTTCGAGATCCCATAGGGATCACAGTCCACGAACGCAAACACCGGCAGCTTGCACTCATCGGAGAGCTTGCGAATAAAGCGTCTCGTCGCGCGCGTCGGGACACCGGCCATCGAGACCAGGATGCAGTTGGCGGTCTGCCAGAACTTGTGGCTCTGCAGGCGCTGGAACACGCCACCGGTTTCGATCGCGAGAATGAACTTGGCGTTTGTCTCGAACGAGAGGTGCTCGACCGTGGAGGGGATCGAGTAGGCACCAGAGCCGAAGCGGGTGCAGTCGATTCGCTCCACCACACCTGTCTCGCGGTCGGGGTCGAGCACGACGAGGTTCCCAGCGACGGCACCGCCGTGCTCGTCGGGGATGAAGCGGAGCTGCTCGCGGGAGACCCCCCGCACGGAGAAAAGGGCCTCGATGTCGTCCATCACCGTGTCGGACTCGGTCTGCTCGTCGAAGCGAGCCTCTTCCCAGTTCTTGCTTTGATAGTAGGCGTCCCGCTTTGTCGCGAAATCGTTCGTCTCGATCAGTTCCTTGGACAGGCCCATCATGCGCAGCGTCTGCGCAAAGCTCTTCACGGTGTTCACAGTGAGCGTACGGACCTTCTTCTGGCGACCGATCTCGAAGTAACCCCGCTTCTCCGAGTACGTGACGTTGCCGAGAGCGCGCACGGGGAAGGCGAGGTCGGGCTTTTTCTGCTGGCGGATATCCCCGTGCACCTCGGTCGCTGCGCTTCGGATGAGCTCGATCGTCGTGTGGTCCTGGGCCGCATTGCGCGCTGCGACCGCGCTTGCCTTCGCCGGTGCTTGGCCGCGCGTCGAACTTGCTGCCTTCGTTTTCGGGGTCTTCCGAGCGGCCATCACATTCTCCGGCTGCGCTCGAGGACGTCCTTCAGACGGTCCACGACCCGCGCGCGCTCAGTATCATCGAAGCCCAAAATCTGCTGTAACCCGATCGCCACCTGAGGGATGTACTGGTCTATGTAGGCGCGCTTTTTCGCCTCATCCGCCTCCCGGCGCCGCTTGCTGATGAAGTGCGACACCTTGCGTCCGCACTCCTGCAGGCCGAGGCGGATTTCCTTCATGATCTCCGGATAGTGCGCAATCGCTTCTTTGCTCTCCGAGGTGAACGGCACCCACACGCTGGCGATGTGCACCATGAGCAGCATCGGACCGATCGGCAAGGCACCCTTCGGCTGCTGGAGATGATAGGCCTTCCAGTCGGTTCCCATCACGGCACGCGTGATGGCGCACGCGCCCTGCTGGTACTGCAGCGGCACACGGTTCGCGTAACGAAACAGCGTGACGGGCTCCTCGGCGGGGAGATCTCCACCGTAGGCCAACCCCACTTCGATCAGAAAGGGGTTGCCGCGATAGACCTCAGGCCTGCGCGTCACCGCAGCCACGAAATCCGACTTGACCTCGGCGCGCAGGGCGCGCTCGATCAGCTCCTCCCCAATCGGTGCGATGCAGTCCGTCGGCGGCGCCATGATCTTGGTGGCCTGGATGGCCTGATGGATTCGCTCCGCCTCCTCCCGCCTGAGCTCCCCGGGCCGCCGCGTTTCGGGGACATGAGCGTGCCCGCAAATCTCCTCCGCGATGCGCGGCGAGACACGCGAGAAGTCGGTCTGCAAGCACGTCTTTAGATTGCGCGCTTTGGTGTCGCGGAACATCTGCATGAGAACGCCAAGCTCGACGCCGTAGGGATGCGGCTGAATCTCCGCCGTCGCGGGCGGCAGCACATCCGTCACCCGGGCGAAGCGGCGTTCGGCGTCGCCCTCTGCGCCCTTCGGACGCATGTACACAATCTCGGCGTGAGGGTTTGCGAGGGAGACCTGCTCGAGGTAGGCGTCGACGCCCTGGCGGCCGCCCCGATAGGCCGCTTCGAGTTCGATCTCGACGCGGGTGCCGTGGGGCTTGTCCCAGTCGACCTCAGCGTCGCCCGTCACCTTCGGCTCATTCTTTTGGGTATCAATCACGAGCTCGAGGTGATGGGCACGCTTCTTGGGATCGGTCCTCGTGGTAATCACCACGGGCTTGCCCGTGGTGAGCAGGCCATACATGCCAGCCGCGCTGATCCCAATGCCCTGCTGGCCGCGGCTCTGGCGAAGCCGGTGAAACTTCGATCCGTAGAGCAGTCGACCGAAGACCTTGGGAATTTGGGCGCGCACGATGCCCGGACCGTTGTCCTCGACCGCGACGCGGAATCGGGTCTCGGCAAGCTGCACGATCTCGACGCGCAGCTCCGGCAAGAGGCCGGCCTCCTCGCAGGCATCGAGGGCGTTGTCGACCGCCTCCTTGACCGTGGTGAGAAGGGCCTTGGAGGGATTGTCGAATCCAAGCAGATGGCGGTTCTTGGCGAAAAACTCCGAGACGGAGATCTCACGCTGCTGCTTTGCGAGGTCTTGGGCCGTGGCGCGCGCCGGGCTACGACGCGCGGCGCGAGTGGAGGGAGCGGGCGCTGTGGGTCGGCGTCCCGAGGTCTTCGCCGGCCGTCTGTTGGACTCGCCGCTGGCCACTGTTTCGGAACCCCCGCTGGCGGATCGCCCGCGGAAGACAAAGGTCTGCTGCTCGGACACCTGCGATCACCCCCCCTCGAACGCGAGAGACGTCCGCAGGGCATGGTCCACGCGGGCTCAGGGCAGGTCAAGGACGAGGGATCAAATGTCTTCGAGGAGCGAGCCCCGAAAGTTGCCCCGCAGCCGCACGCGGCCAGAGCGAACGAGGTGGGTGACTGTGGCCACAACCTCGGCCTCGCTGGCGGCGAACTCGTTCACGACGCAGACCAGCTCGAGCAGGGTGGACTCACGGGCCAAGGGCATTCGTGCGATCTCCTCGCCAGAACCATGGGCGCTACTCATCTCGGCTCCCCTCTCCTCGGATGCGATCTAGCACGAACCGTGCCAGGCCTCCGCCCATCCTCCCCTCGCCATGGAACCCTTGGCAGATCAGTGCGTTGCGCGCCCCTCGCCGGCCGTCCTTTGGCGGAGGTGCCAAGGGGAGTGACGGAAATCAGGCGTCGGCTGTTCGATTTCGGACGGCTCGGTGGCGGCGAACTGGCTAGGCCTCGGGGGCGCAAACTCGGTTGCGGCCGATGCCCTTTGCCCGGTAGAGCTCCTCATCCGCCCGCTGGACCAGGTCCGCGGCGCCCCGGGCGTGAGCAGGAAGCACGGCCACGCCGATGCTCACAGTGAGTTCCTCGCGCCCTGTGGGGCCAAAACCCATCGTCTCGACGGACTCCCGGATCTTCTCGCCAAAGGCGAGCGCGCCCTCGATGCTCGCCTCGGGCAGCACCACGGCGAACTCCTCCCCGCCGTAGCGGGCGACGATGTCGTGCGCCCGGCAGCGGCTCGCGATCGCGCGCGCCACGCCGACCAGCGCCTCGTCGCCGCGCGGGTGGCCGAATCGGTCGTTAAAGGCCTTGAAGTGATCGACGTCGAGCAGCGCAAGGCCGAGGGAGCGGCCGTAGCGGTTGGCGCGGTCGACCTCTCGCTCGAGACTCGACCAGAAGTGCCCATGGTTGGCAAGCCCGGTCAGCGCGTCGTGCTCGGCCCGCCGCAGCGTCTCTTCGTAGCGGTGCGCATTGCCGAGAGCCACCGCGGCATGGCCGGCGATCGCCTCGAGAAGCCGTAGATCCTCCGCGCGAAAGGGTTCCCGGCTGCGTTTGTTGTTCACGTTGATCACACCGCGCACACGGCCTTGCAGCAAGAGCGGGGCGCTGATGAGCGTGCGCGTGTAGTAGCGCTCATGGTTGCGGCGCCGGAAGCGCGGATCGAGTTCCACGTCTCGGACCAATAGGGACAGGCCGCTTTGTGCGACGTGGCCCGTGACTCCCGTGCCGATCGGCACCGTCGCCTCCTGCACGACGTCGGCGGGAAGACCCTGGAACACCGTCAGTCGAAGCAGGCCGTTGGCCTCGAGCAAGAAGATCGAGCCGATCTCGGAGTGCAAATGCTCGAGCGTGCGGTCGAGCAGGCGCTGCAGCACCTCGTGCACCGAGAGTGTCGATGTGAGATCCCGGATCGTCCCGTAGAGCACCTCGAGCTCGGCGTTGCGGCGCCGCAGGCGCGTGAGCTCGACGGCGTACAGGGGCTCGAGGGCGCTTTCGACCGGATTGTCCGCCATCGCGGCAAAGACCTCCCGGCCTCGTATCGATCTGCCGCCGCAAGTGCTTGAACCACTTCTCGCGTTCCGAGCCCACGCCACAGCCCCGTCGATCCGCATGCTAGGCTCGGGACTCAAGTGGTTTCCCCGCAGACTCGTTTCGACTTTCCGGCCTCCCCCGTCGCCGAGCTGCGATCCGTGACCAAGCGCTTTGGCGACCGGCTCGCCGTAGACGGGCTCGACCTCGAGGTTGCTCCGGGTCTTTGCTTCGGGCTCTTGGGCCCGAACGGCGCGGGCAAGACGACCGCGCTGCGCATGCTGTATGGCGTGACCAAGCCAAGCACGGGCACGGTGCGCGTGTTCGGCCTCGACGTGGCACTCCATCCGCGCACCGTGCGGGCGCGGATTGGCGTCACGCTCCAGGAGAACGTGCTGCTCGAGGCGCTCTCACCGCTCGAGAACCTTCGCATCTTCGGGCGTTACCACCTGCTCCGGGAGCCGGAACTCGGGCGGCGTGCCGCCGAGCTGATCGAGCTTTTCGAACTCGGCTCTCATGCGCGGACGCCGGTGCGTGTGCTTTCCGGGGGCATGCAGCGACGCCTGGCCATCGCGCTCTCGCTGATGAACCAACCAGAGTTCTTGATCCTCGACGAGCCTACGACGGGCCTCGATCCGCAGGTGCGCCTGGTGCTCTGGGCGCGCATCCGCGATCTGCGTGACCAGGGCACAACCGTGCTTCTCACCACGCACTACATGGACGAGGCCGAACGCATTTGCGATCACGTCGCGATCCTCGCCCACGGTCGTTTGCGTGCGGAGGGAGCGCCCGGGGCGCTCGTGCGTGCCCACCTTGCCCCGGAAGCGCTCGAGCTCGACCTGGATGCGGCGGCCGAAGCCGCACTCTTCTCAGGGTTGGAGGCTTCCCCACGGCGGCTGCGGGCTGGGCGACGACTGTTTGTGTATGACGACGACGTACGTCCACACGTCGAACGCATCCGGCGGCGAGACGGCGGCGAGCGCCGTCCACTGGTGGTACGTCCCACGAACCTCGAAGACGTCTTTCTCGCGGTCACCGGAACGAGCCTCTCCACTGTGCCGGCGGAGGAGGTTCGGCCATGATGCTGTTCGGAACGGTCTCCTTGCCCCATGCGATCGCGGTCTGGCAGCGCAACGCCGCGATGTACCGACGCACCTGGAAGCTCAATCTCCTGCCGAATTTCTTTGAACCGCTGCTCTACCTGCTCTCGATCGGCGTCGGAGTCGGCTCCTACGTGACGCAGATGGAGGGCGTGTCATACGTGCAATTTCTGGCTCCGGGCTTGGTCGCGGTAGCGGCGATGAACGGTGCGAGCTTCGAAGTCACCTATAACACCTTCGTGCGCCTCAATTACGAGAAGACCTACGACTCCATGCTGACAACGCCGATCCAGCCTGAGGATCTTCTCTGCGGCGAGGTGCTATGGGCGGTGACGCGTGCCTGCATCTATGGCGGGTGCTTTTTTGTGGTGATCGCCGCCCTCGGGCTGGCGCCGCTCCCCTCCTCGTTCGCCGCCTTGCTGGTGCTTCCCATGGCGGGGCTCCTGTTCGCGGCCATCGGTATCGCCTTCTCGCTGCGGGTCGTGACGATCGACCTTTTCAACTTCTACTTCACCCTCTTCTTGACGCCGCTCTTTCTGTTCAGCGACATTTTCTTCCCCTTGAAGGAGCGGTTGCCGGGTGCGTGGTTGTGGCTCGCAGAGGCTCTGCCTCTCCTGCACCCCGTTCGCCTCGCTCGTGCCGCCTTCCGCGGCGAACTCTCCCCGATTCTCGCTTGGGATGTGCTCTACATCGTGGCGCTCTCCGCGATCTTGCTCGCCGCGGCTGCGCGCACGGCGCGCAGCCGGCTCACCTCTTGACGCCCAGCCGCTCGCCCACCGCTCGGCGCTGCCGGCACTTGCTCCGCCCGAGAAAGGAGCAAGCGGGGGCCCCGCGCAGATCACCGGCAGGGGGGCCCCTAAGAGCGGCGCGCAGGCGCACCTTTTCGGCCGGCACAAGCGGGTAGACGAGGGAGGCTCGGGAGGTGCAGGAAGGAGTTGAAGGCAGGGCCCGGCACGCCGGAACCCTGCCTCCCACCTTTGAAAAGCCCCGCCAGGGAGGGGCTTCACCTGGGAGTGGCTCCCAGCGGGCAAAAGTGTCAGTGCCCGGGAACGGTCGGCAGGGCACCTGGTGAGCGGCGTCACCAAGGAGCCCGGAGATTGCGACGAGGATGCGAGGAGACGTGACGGAAGGACCGACCGAAATTCGGTCTGCTACACCATCGCTCGCGAGGCAGCCTTGGGGCCGAGGCTCGGATTTATAGAAGTTCGCCGCTCGCGGCGCGGGCGGAGGTGGCTGGGAATCGGCTGCCGCCGAATCGGCGTTGCCGCGCTCTGGCTCGCGTTCGCGGTGCCGCTTGGGTGCCAGACCCAAACCGCTGTCCAGGTCGAACCCTCGGCTCCCGCCGCGAGCACCGAGACTTCCCCTTCCGTCTTCGAGCCGCAGGCCAAGCAGATCGCGGCGATCCCTGGCACGCAGGTGCAGCGGGAAAGCGACCGTCTTGTGATCTTCTTCTCCGGGGACGAGCTCTTCGAGTCGGGCACGGCCACGCTCGCCCCCGCTGCCACCCCGCGCCTTCACGACTTCGCGCAGGCGGTGCGTTCCGCTCCCGACGTTCGTCTTGCGGTTCGCGGCTACACCGACGCGCAAGGCTCGGAGTCGTTCAATCTGACGCTCTCGGAGGACCGTGCCGATACGGTGCGCAAATATCTCCTGTCCGAAGGCATCGAACCCGGCCACATCAGCGCGGCGGGTTTCGGTCCCCAGTTTCCCGTCGCTTCCAATGACACGCCGGAAGGACGTGGCATGAATCGGCGCATCGAGATCGAGCTGCGGCCCGCCCCCGGCGCAAGCGCCGGGCTGCAAAGCGGCGCTCCCGAACCGCACTAGAACGACGTAGCATCATGCCGATGCCCCGCCCGCTCCTCCTCGCTCTCCTGCTGGGGGCCGCCTCGGCCGCGGCGCAGGCGGTCTCACCGGCCGGAGCAGCGCCTCCGGCTTCCGCCCCGGGTGCGACCCCGGTCCGCATCCGGATCGACTCGCCGCGCTCCGGAGAGCCGGTGCAGAACAAGGTGCACCTCGCGCCGATCCGCGGAAGCGCAGAAGCCGAGGGTCAAAGCTCCGCCGACTTCGACGTGATGGTCGTGATCGACGTCTCCCAGTCCACCGAATGCGCCAGCGGGGTCGACGTCAACCACAACGGCGTCGTCGGCTTCGATCCCCACACCGAGCTTGTGCCCCCTGGCACCTATCCCGAAGACGTGTGCTCGACGGACCCGGGCGACTCGATCTTCGCCGCGGAAGTCACCGCCGCGCGCTCGCTCATCCAGAGCCTCGACCCAAAACGTGTGCGCGTGGGCATCATCACCTTCTCCGGCGATGTGGACCCGGTGACCGGCGAGCAAGCGCACCCCGGCCAGAAGGACGCCTGGCTCGAGCTCCCGCTCACGAACGACTACGCCCGCGCCTACAACGTCTTGGCGGGCGTCTACGCCCGGGGGCCCCACGGCGCCACGGACTTCGCCGCGGGCATCCGGCTTGCGATCACAGAGCTCTCCGCGCTCACAGGCTCCCAAAGCCCGCCGCGTCCGAATGCCAAAAAAATTATGCTGTTCCTGACCGACGGCATCCCCACATTTCCGATCGGCAAGGGCATCGTGATGGATCCCGGCGACATCGACGCGGCGCTCAACGCGGCGCGACTCGCGCATACCGCGGGGATCACGATCAATACCTACGGGCTCGGCCCAGAAGCGCTGGCGGACCAGCGGAGCGTGACAGAGATGGCGCGCATCACGCTCGGGACCTATACGCCGGTGAAGAACCCCGGCGACATCGTCGCGCTTCTCCAAGGTGTGTCGTTCGCGAACATCGAAGACGTCGTCGTCACGAACCTCACGACGGGAGATTTCTCCACGGACGTGCGGCTTTTGCCGGACGGAAGCTTTGCCGGATTCGTGCCGGTGAAGGAAGGCAAGAATCGGGTACGGGTCACTGCGCTCGCCACCGACGGCACGCGAGGCAGTGTCGAGCTCGACCTCACCTTCAAGGTCGCGGAGCTTTCCGACCGCGAGCTCGCGCTCGAGCTTGAGCGGATCCGCGACCGCAACAAGGAGCTCCAGCTGCTGCTGGAACGCAAACGGATCGAGGAGTTCCGGGAAAGCGAGAAACAGCGCAAGGAACTCGAGGTCCGGCCCGACGGGGCAGCCAACCCGTGAAAGCGTAGTCGCGGTGGGGGCGTAACCTAGAGCGGCATCAGCGCAGGGTCTGTGACCTCGCGCCGCACCAGCTTTCCGTTCTCGTAGTACGAGGTGACGTCGATCTTGCCATCGCCGTTCGTGTCTTCCTCGCGCTTCACGATCACGGTCTTTCCATTCTGCTGAGCGAAGGTCTCGAAGGTGTCGGGCTTGCCCTTGCTCTTCGTGTCCCGCTCGATTCGTGTCACCACTTCGTTTCCGCCATCGGCGACCGCGTAGTAGGTCCACGTGTCGATGCGTCCATCGTGATTCTGGTCCTCTTCGGAACGCACGCGCTTGCGGTTCTGGTAGTAGACCACGAGATCGATATTGCCGTTGTGCTGCGTGTCGTGGCGCTCCTCGACCAGCGAATCACCCTCAAACAGATAGAACGCGTCCGGCTTGCCGTCGCCCTTACGATCGACCTCGCGGCGGGTCATGCGGCCATTCGCATACTTCTCCCACACGTCCGGCTTGCCGTCTCCGTTTTCGTCGAGCTCACGCGCCACCACGACACCGTTCTCGTAGGTGGTCCAGGCATCGATCGTGCCGTCATAATTCCGGTCCTCCTCCTTGCGCAGGAGCTGGCCGGTCGTAGCGTCGCAGTACCGGATCTCCTCGGGCTTGCCGTCGCGATCGGCGTCGAGGGTCTTCTTGATCACCTGGAGCTTGGGATTGTCGCCCCACGCGCCCTTCGGAATCGTGACCCGAGTCTCCGTGAAGAGCGCGGCAGGGATCTCTCGGTCCTTCGGTGCGCTCGGCGCGATGCGGGGGTCCGATTCCTGGAGCGTCTGCTGGGCGTTCGGGTTGGTCGTCGGAGTCGCGGAAGCGTGCTGGGTCTTCTGGTCCTTATCGACCTTGTTGAGCAGGTCCTCCTGGCGTTTGAGCTCCTCTTGGATTTGCTGCTGCAGGTCATCCTGTTTGGCGAGCGCTCCATTGATCTGCTCGTCCATGCTCTGTTCGCGATCGGCCTCATCTGACGGGGTGGGGCTGTAGCCACCGCCACCGCCGCCCCCGCCCCCTCCCCGGCCGGCGCGCTGGCTGTGTCCTTGGAAGGGCACGTTCCCAGTGACCGCCGAGTAGACCAGCATCGCGGTGGCGCCCGCGGCGGCACCGATCGGTCCTCCGTAGGACCCGATCATGGCGCCCATCAGGGCCCCTTCGATGGCACTTTGCACGCGCGAGCCCACGCCCGGGCCGCTATTCACGGGCGGGGGGGAAGCCGGATTCGGGGAATTCGGCGCCGGCGGAGGCGCAGAGGGCGGAGGAGGATTTTGGCTCGCGCAGCCGGTCACCGCGGCCACGAGGACCGCCAGCAGCACGGCAAGAGGCCTACTCCGAAGCCCTTGACTCACGCCAAACCTTTTATCACAAGGCCCCTTTCTCACCCAAATACTCGATGCCCCCGAGCCGCTCGTTGCGCCACTCCAGGCGCTCCCGGACCCGAGCTCCGGCTCGAGCCTGGGGAGGGGGCTGGCGGCTTCTTCCCAAGGGAGTGTCCTGTGACCAGAAGGGACGACGCGACGCGGCATTCCAAAGCTTCCCCAAACGCTTCTCCCAAGCCTCTAGCGCTCCCCCGCAGAACATCGTTAAGCACCAAGGTTCCCTTGACTTCCCTTCTACCGTCGCGTACACGATCTGCGTGGTTTCGGCGTCGCTGCGCACCGCCGTTGTTGCTGTGCACTCTAACGCGGTGCAGCGGTCTGGATCTTGCACCCCCTCGAGTCCATGCCATCCAGAGCCGGCAGCTGACCGGGGCGAGGGGCGTGCACTGTGGGCCTGACACTCATTCGCAAGAGCGACCCGAGCCGTCCCAAACGGGATCCGAGGATCGCCCTCGTGCTGGCCGGGGGAGCCGTCTCTGGCGGGGCCTTCAAGGTCGGTGGCCTGAAGGCCCTCGACGACTTCCTGGTCGGCCGAAAGATCGTGGACTTCGACACCTATGTGGGGCTCTCCGCGGGCTCACTCCTCGCGGTGTCGCTCGCGGCAGGCATTACGCCCGACGAGATGGTAAAGGTCCTCGAAGGGACGAGCTCCCGCTTCAACCAGCTGCGCCCGGTCGACTTCTACAACCCGAACTGGCGGGAGTTCGCAGCCCGCCCCGTGAAGTTCCTCTACGACCTCCTGAGCTATCTGCCGAGTGTCGGCGCCGACCTGGCGCGCGCCATGCCCGGCCTTCCCGATGCAGTCGGCAGCGCCCTCAGGGCGTTCTTGCGGGAGCCGAGCTACACGCGGTTCGAAGTGGTCGCGATGCGGGTGATCGAACACGTCTCACCCAAGCGAGAGTTCCCGGCCCTCACCAACCACATTCCATCCGGCTTCTTCGACAACGGGAGCCTCGAACGCTGGCTGCGCTTGAATCTCGACCGCATCGGGATGCCGAACGATTTCCGCGCCTTTGAACGCAAGCGGCGCAGGCGACTTTTCCTCTCCGCGTGCGACCTCGACACGGCAGAGCGCGTCGTGTTTGGAGCGGACGAGACTTGCGAGGTCACCATCTCCCAGGCTGTGCAAGCCTCGACCGCGCTGCCCCTCTTCTACCGGCCCGCCCGGATCAATGGCGTGGATTACGTCGACGGCGGTGTGCGCCATACCGCCAACATCGACGTCGCAATCGAAAAAGGCGCGGACCTCATCATCTGTTACAACCCATTCCGCCCGTTCCTCAATCGGATTGACGCGGAAGACAGGAGCTCCGCCTACTTCGCAAACGGACGCTACCTCGCCGACCGCGGTCTTAAGGTCGTGCTGAACCAGGTCTTCCGGACGCTGCTGCACTCCCGGCTGAAGCTCGGCATCCAGCGCTACCTCGCCGACGATCGTTTCCAGGGCGACATCATTCTGCTCGAGCCTCGGGAGACCGACGCGAGTTTCTTTTCCGTGAACCCGCTGGCCTTCTGGAAGCGCGCAGAGGCGCTGGAGCACGGATTCGAGTCCGTGCGACTGACGATCGAGCAGAACTTCGATCAGCTGCGAGCGGTCTTGTCCCGCTATGGGCTCGAGATGAACCGCAGCGTGGCGCGCCGCAAGGCCGAGCGGGTCCGCGCGGCCCGGGGCTGGCGGGGCGCGGAGAGCCCGGGCGCAGCGGAAGCCGGGGAGCCTCCCCTGCGCCTTGTAGGCTCGGAGCCAGCCTAGCGGGGCGAGAAGCACACGTGCGGCACGTGGGTGCTTGCATCCCCACAGATGGCTGGTACCCTGTTGGGTCCGCACATGAACCTGCTCTCCCATCGTGACCGCGCGGCGGCCCAGGGCCGCTTCGCTGGACAAGACCGAGGCGGACGAGAGCGACGCAGGCTGAGCCTATGTGCACGCTGATCGTGCTCCACCGCTGCGTACCGGGCTCCCCGGTGGTCGTCGCGGCGAACCGCGACGAGTTTTTCGAGCGACCGGCGGAGCCGCCGTGTCTGCGCGAGACCGCGAGTGGATCGTTTGTGGCTCCGCGCGATTGTCGCGCGGGTGGGACCTGGCTTGGCGTGAATGCCGCCGGGCTCTTCGTCGGCATCACGAACCGGCCGAGCCCGCAGCCGGATCCGAGCCGCCGCTCCCGGGGCCAGGTCGTCGTGGATGCCCTCGCCGCACACAGCGCGGACGAAGCCGCCTGTGGAGCTTTGGAGATGCCGTCTGGAGCGTACAACCCGTTCAACCTGTTGCTGGCGGACCGCGATCGCGCCTTTACCGTCGTCTACGACGAAGGGCCGAAGCTGCGGGAGATCGGTCCCGGCGTGCATGTGATCGGTAATGCGGACCCAGACGCGTGCGACATCCCCAAGGTCGGACGCCTGTTCGCCCGCGCCGAGAGCGCTGCGGCGCGGCCGCCCGACCAAGTGCTCAGTGCGCTTGCTGCGATCTGCCGCGGGCACGAGGGCGGGCCCTCGCCGCGCGAGGATGCCTGCATCCATGCGGGCCGCTACGGGACGCGCAGCTCTACGCTGCTGCGCTGCACAGGTGGGACGGGCGGTGAATTCTGGTTCGCGGACGGACCGCCGTGCGTCACTCCCTACCAAGATTTTTCTCCTCTCCTGCTCACACTGGACCACGGGGTCCGGCAGCGCGGGGGAGATGCATGGGCGAGGATGACCAGTTGAGGCGCATCGGCAGCAACATCCGGAAGCAGAGCACCGACACCAAGGTGAATCGACCGACTCGGAACATCATCCGGTACTCGACGAAGGAGTCACCGAAGAACGAGTATCCGAAGCGCATCGTGTCCCCGCCGAATCCATCGAGCTGCTGCGGTGAAGAGAACCGCGTCATGGTCGGCAAGATGCAGGAAGTCGACGGGTTTAAGTTCTGTTACAAGATCTGTCGAGTCTGCGGCCACGCGGTGAAGTTCTTCTTCCCCGCCGTCGAGTCCACGAGCGGCGCGGTGAAGGAGTACCGCCAGTGGAAGCGCTACATGGTCCAGTGATTCCGGCGGCCCGGCCTCCGCCCTCCGGAGGCCCGGCCGCGGTTCCTGCGTGAGCCCCCACGACCAGCGCCAGAGCTCCTCTTCCTCTCCGCTCGAGCAGGCGGCCGCCTGGCTCGAAAGTCTGATCAACGTAGAACGCCTGCCTGAGCTTCCCTACAGCCGCTTGGGCCTCGAACCCATCCAGCACCTGCTGGCGCGCGTGGGTGAGCCGCAGCGCGATTTGCGCGTGATTCACGTCGCGGGCTCGAAGGGCAAGGGCTCGACCGCGCTTTTCGCCGAAGCGATCTTGCGTGCCGCGGGCCAGCGCGTGGGGACCTTCACGTCGCCCCATCTCGAGCGCTGGACAGAGCGCTTCCGCATCGGCGGGGAGGAAGTCTCTGGCGACGCCCTGGCCTCCGCTCTCGGATGGCTGCGTCCGCACGTAGAAGCCCTCGCCAAGGAGGCTCCGGGAAAGGCGCCCACCTTTTTCGACGTGATCACGGCGGCGGCCTTCCTCCTCTTCCGTGACGCAGCGATCGATTGCGCAGTGATCGAGGTCGGCATGGGAGGACGCCTTGACTCGACCAACGTCGTCGATCCGGCGGTGGCGTGCATCACGACCATCGAGTTAGAGCACACCGACCGGCTCGGCACGACCCATGCCGCCATCGCGGGCGAAAAGGCGGGCATCCTAAAGCGCGGGCGGCCGGCGGTGATCGGGGCGCTGCCCGCCGAAGCGTGTGCAGTGGTGGAAGCGCGGGCGCAGGGGCTTGGCGCACCGCTGAGCCGGCTCGGTCGGGAGCTCTTTGCCGAGGTCACGTCGAGCGACGCTTCGGGTGTCAGCGTGCGCCTGTGGGACGGCCGCCTGGAGGTCGAGACCAAGCTTTCGACGCTCGGCCTTCACCAGGCCACAAATGCAGCCCTCGCTCTGGCCTGCGTGCGCCGTGCGGCCCCTTGGTCGCGCGAAGCATTGGCTTCGGCGGCGCGCGCGGGACTCGCCGCGGCGCGACTTCCGGGACGGGTCGAGCTCTTGGGACGCCGACCCTGGCTTGTGGTGGATGGAGCGCATACTGCGGAATCGGCCCGCGCCTTGGCGTCTGCCCTCGGAACCCTTGCGCGGCGCCGCGGCCGACTTGTGCTCTCTGTCTCGAGCGGCAAGAACCTGGCCGGCATTCTTTCAGCGCTGTTGCCCTGTTTCGAGGAGATCTTTGTCACGCGGGCCGATTCCCTGCGCTCCCTCGATCCCTCGCACGTGGCAGGCGCGATCCGCGCCGCAGGTTCGCGCGCCACGGTGCACGCCGTACCCAATCCCTTCGTGGCGCTTCGCGCGGCACGGCAGGGCCTTTCCGAAGACGACCTCCTGTGCGCCACAGGATCGCTCTATCTCGCGGGCATCGCGCGCAAGGTTCTCGCGGCGGAGGGCTAGGGCGCAGGCTCCGGCGCCGCGGAAGGCTTTCCGAGGCGCAGGGACCGTGCCTCACGGCGCAAGCTCGCGATGGATTTTTGAAGGCGCCGCCCGGTAATTTCGAAATTTGAGCGCGCGCTGCGCTCGAGCCAGAGCCGCCGCAGACGGCGGCCGAGGGTGGCCTGTTCGGCCGAGAGATGCTCGAGGCGAGCGGCAAGTGCACGCCGCTTCGCGGGCGGCAAGCTCCCTGGACGGCGCCGCCAGGCGAGGAGCTCGAGGGCCGCAAGACCCTTTGTGCAAGCGAGCAGTGAGGTGTCTGCAGCGAGCAGGAGCTCGTCGTGCGTCAGCGCCTCCCGCTTGAAGCGGTGCTCTGCCGCGGCAAGACGCGCCCTGGCCCGGGTCAATCCCGAGAGCGTGCGACGGAGCGCCGACTTTTTGGCGCGTGCGCTGAAGTACATGGGACCCAGGTCGTCGAAATAGAGCGCCTGCAGTGGTGACGCGTTGAACAAGGGGAAACCCGCGTCGTGCAGCGCTCCGAGCTCGCGGTAAAGCCGCGCTGTCTCTCCGCTTTCGTCGTTGAACAAAACCCGGGAGAAGGCGTGCTCGAAGAGCTCGGCAGGGGCGTCGCCCGACCACGCCTGCTGGGCTGCGAACGCGTAGCCAAACCATGAGAAGCCCTGCAGGTTGTAGTGGCCGAAGTCGCCCCAGTCGGTGACCACAAGGCCCCGGGCGCCGTGGCGCCGCCCCGCCTCGGCATAGCGGGCGATGTTCTCGAAGCTGTTCTGAACGCGCGGAAATAAGCTGTTCCAGCTCGACGTTCCTGGGCAAACCCAGAATTCGATGCCGTTGGCGGCGAATGCGCGGACCCGGTCGTAGTCGTGCGCTGCTTCGTACCACCAGTCGAGAAGCACAAGGTCACGATCAATCTCGGGGATTCGTTCTGGGTGTGCATGCACGACGTCGCCCCAGATCATCGTGCGCTTGCCGTGGGAGGCCGCAAGGTCGCGCACGCGGCGCACGTGATCGAGGTACACGCCGGCCTTGCCCACCTCGAGGGCGCGCTCGGCGGACCTGCCGAGGGCGAGGTCCCAGGGCTCATCG
Source organism: Myxococcota bacterium (assembly GCA_035315025.1). GTDB lineage: Bacteria > Myxococcota_A > UBA9160 > UBA9160 > UBA9160 > UBA9160. The sequence goes on along the minus strand of DATFYN010000688.1, from coordinate 18,894 downwards.
CAATTCGCGTTGAATCGCCGGGAACGGAAGTTCGGCAGGTACTCGTCGTACAGGTCGCGCAGCAACTCGTAGGTCCCGGGATCCGCGGGCGAAATTGTCCAGCGGCGCTCGGTTTCCGCGAGCTGCACGTAGCGCGGCAGCGCGAGCACGTGCTGCATGTGGCCCAGGGATTGAAGCGTCGGGACGAGCTCCACGTGACGCTCGGCCGCGTAGGCGTCGAGCTCACGCATCTGCGTCGCGTCGAGGGGGGAGGCATCCGCGCCGATTTCCGGATGGCGGCGGAAGCGGAAGGTGTGCTCCGTGTAGAGCATGAGCACGTTGAGCTTGAGCCGCACGCACAGGTCCACGAGACCTCGGAGCGTGGCCACGGTCGGTACCTTGCCGCGTGAGACATCGAGCATGAGCCCGCGATGGGGGAAGTCCGGGGCGTCCTCGATCTCGCAGCCCGCGATGCGCGCCGCGCGCGGGGTAAGCTGCCGCAGCGTCTCCACGGCGTAGCGAAGGCCGGAAGGCCCGGCCGCCGAAGCACGCACCGCCTCCTCCCGTACCACGATCCGGTAGGCGTCGCCTACCGCCCCTTCCCGCGAGAGCTCAACCCGCGGGCCGAGATCGCCCGCCCGTGCGTGGGTTTCGATCGGCAGACGAAGCCCGCAGGTCTCGGCGAACGCATCGTGCAGGGCGCGGGCGGATGCGAAATCACTCTCGTCACTCCCTTCCGCGAGGACGATCGGCACTTGTGGGGAGAGCTGGAAGCTTCCGGGCAAGGGTCGGACGCGCCGCGGCTGCGGCAAAAGGGGAGGCAGAGCACCGGAGCGCGCAGCCGCTGACATCGCCGGCGGATCTTAGCGGTGCGGGCCGTGCTGGCAGGTCTCGCAAACCAAAGGACTGTGAAACGAGACGCCCGGGCCGAGTCCTCGCACAGAGTGCGAGGGGAGGGGTACCCGGCCCGGGCGTGAGGTTCGATCGGCTCCCTCGCCCTTCTCCATAGAGCAATCCGCATGCCACCCATGCGGTCGGCAAGCCGGCGTACCCAAGTCATTCGGTTTTGCCCGCTCCTTCCTCTGCTCTTGCTGCCGCGGTGCCGATGCAAGTGCTGCGCAGCCAAGGCGCGTGAGTGACACAATTTGTGTCCGCCGCGCAGGGGGCTGCGACCCCCGGGGCATGCGCCCTTTAGGGGTCGAGACGGCGGGCGAGGGCCGCGATGTGGGCGGGCGTCGTCCCGCAACAGCCGCCGACGAGCCTGGCTCCGGCAGCGAGCCAAGATTCCGCAAGCGTCGCGAACTGCTCCGGAGCACAGTCATCGCTCCGCCGAAAACCGCTCACGGCATCGGGTGCGCCCAGATTGGGATACACGCCAAAAGGTAAGCCGGAGCTTCGCAGCGCAGGTAGACACGCACTCACGAAGCCCGCTGGCAGACAGTTCACAAGGACGGCCAGCGGGCCGAGCTCAACGCAGGCGGCGACTGCTTCCGAGAGCGGCTCGCCCGAGAGCAGGCGCCCGCCCGCGGCGCACACGAAACTCACACATGCCGGGAGACCGGCTTCGCGTGCGGCGCGCAGCGCAGCCACTCCCTCTCGCTGGGTATTGATCGTCTCGACCAGGATGAAGTCGACGCCCGCCCGCACCAGTGCACGCGCGTGCTCGGCGTGCTCCCGGGCGAGCGCATCGTCCTCAGGTACGCGCTCGGGGTGATAGCAGTCCTCGAGCGTCGGTTGGGAACCGGCCACCAGAACGGCTCGCCCGGGAGGCGCTGCTTCCTCCGCCGCTGCGCGTGCGATTGCGACGGCACGCGCCGTGAGCTCTTCGCTCCGTTCGCCGAGTCCTGCGCGGGCGAGCGTGCGGCGCTGCGTGCGGAAGGTATTGGCCGTAAGGATCTCTGCGCCCGCCCGGACGTAGTCGCGGTGAATCTCACGAAGCAGCGCCGTGTCCCGCAGCAGAGCGTGCGTAGACCAGAGCGGGAGTGCAGCGGCGGCGGGGAAGGCGCTGCGCCGCTCGATTTCGGTCCCCGTCGCGCCGTCCAAAAGGATCGGCGCACCGGTCGCAAGCCGCGTCGCTAGCGCCCACCTCGGGATAGGTCCCCCTCCACCCCACGGTTATACTGCGCCCCCCATGTTCCGTCCTGTCGTCCTGGTAGAGCGCCCCGGCGCAGGTCGACTCGAACCCGTGCGGCTCGGCGCGCGCGTCACCGACACGCGCGCCACCCCGGACCGGGGAGCGTCCACCCTTTTGCGCGCGGAAGGGGTACCCGCTGCCGGACGTCACCGTGCGGGTTCGATCGAGATCGATCTCGCAGTCCACGATGTGGAGGGCGCTGCGATCGTGGATGCGGTGGTACGCAACACCGAAGCGCGTCCCGTCCGCGTCGACGCGCTCGTGCTTGGCTTCCGCTGGACAGGCCACGGCGCCCGGTCTTTCCGTTGGCTGCGCCACGGCTGGCAGTCATGGTCGGTCACCGAAGCCAGGCCGCTCGACGACCAAGGGGAACCCCCGCCGGCCTGCGGGCCGTGGCTTCGCGGCATGTTCCACGCGCTCGGGGAGTCTCCGCAGGACCGCGCCGGCTGGCATCGCTCCGAGCTCGTCAGCGTGATCGGTGCGTCGCCCACGGGAATCGCCTGCCTCGCCGGCGTGTACGAACGCGGCGAGACGCTCGGCATCGTCTATGCGCGGCCCGGCCCTCCGGACGCCGCCGGTTCTCGCGACGTTGCGCTCGAGGTTGAGCTGCGCCTCGAGGTACCGCTGCAACCCGGTGAGGCCCGGCGGACGGAAGCCGTGCGCCTTGCCCTCGGCGACGATCCGAGCCAGCTCCTCGAGGAGTATGCCGAGGCCTACGGTCGCGCCGCCGGCGCCCGCACCCGTGCCCCGTTCCAATCCGGCTGGTGTAGCTGGTACCACTTCTTCCACGGCGTGACCGAGGATGACCTGCGGCGCAACCTCGATGCGCTCGTGCGTTCGCGTGCCGAACTTCCGATCGAGGTGTTCCAGCTCGACGATGGTTATCAGCGTGCCATCGGTGATTGGCTCGAGACGAACGCGAAGTTCCCGCGCGGGATCGCGCCGCTCGCCGCCGAGATTCAAGACGCGGGGTTTCGGCCTGGGCTGTGGACGGCCCCGTTCTGCGTGGCCCCGGACAGCTACCTTTTCGAATCCCACCGCGATTGGCTGCTGCAGCAGGGCAGTGAAATCTTTCGTGGGCTCCACCACGCGATGTGGACGAAGGATGGCTGGATTCATGTACTCGACGCCAGCCGGCCCGAGGTGGTCGAGCACCTCGAGCGAACCTTCCGTGCGCTTGTGGAGATGGGTTGGACCTACCAGAAGCTGGACTTCCTGTATACGCAGGCCATGCAAGCCGACGCCTTCGACGTCGGCGTGACGCGTGCGCAGCGCCTGCGGCGCGGTCTGGCTGCAGTCCGGCAGGGCTGCGGCAGCGAGACGTTCCTTCTCGGCTGCGGCTGCCCGCTGGGTCCCGCCGTAGGTGTGGTAGACGGGATGCGAATCGGGCCCGACGTGGCTCCCGTATGGCAGGTTGACCCATCCAGGACGCTACCCGGTCTTGCGGGGACCCATCCTTCCACGCGCAACGGCGTACGGAACACCTTGGCGCGCGCCTTCATGCACCGGAGGCTCTGGCTGAACGATCCCGATTGCCTGATGGTGCGCGAGACCGACACGCAGCTCACTCGCGCCGAGTCGCAAACCCTCGCCGCGGCAATCGTAGCGACGGGCGGCATGGTGATCTTCTCCGACGACGTACCGATGCTCGACGCCAAGGCGCGGGCCTTGGTCCGCGATGTGCTCGCGCTCTCTCGCGAAGTCGATGCTGGAGTCGCGCGTGTGCTCGATCCGCTCGCTGCAGAGCTGGCGCCCGCCGCGGTGGCGCGCTGCGGCGAACGCGCGCTGATCGCCCTCATGAACGGGGACGATAAGCCGCGTGTGTGTAGCCTCGATCTCCGGAGGCTCGGCTTCCCGGTGTGTACCGAACCGCTCGTCCGGGTGCTTGGCGCGGCCGATCTATCGCTGCGGCCGCCCGCCAGGCTCGAGGCGGCGCTCGGGCCGCACGAGAGCGTCCTGGTGCGACTCCCGACGGCGCCGGCGCTCGCGGTGTTCTGCGATTTTGACGGAACGTTCGCCGTGCAGGACGTGGGTTCGACGCTGGCCAAGCGCCACGCGGCCGAGCGTCGGCCCGCGCAGCTCGCACGTCTCGCGCGAGGCGAGATCACGGCTTGGGAATACAACCTCGAGATTCTGGACCGGCTCCCGTTGTCCAAAGCAGCGACCGATGACTTTCTCGAAACCATCGAGCTGGATCCAGGCGCGAAGCCGCTTTTGGCTTTCTGCGATGCGCACGGTCTGCCGTTTCGAATCCTCTCCGACGGATTCGATTACAACCTCGATCGACTGCGGGAGAGGCACGGAGTGCGCTTCGCGTACGATGCGAACCGACTGCGGTTCGAAAATGACACGTGGCGGATCGAGGCCAGCCTGCGCAATCCGAACTGCGGCTGTGGCACCGGCAATTGCAAGCGCGCGCGGATCGACGCCTATCGTGCGGGGCATCCCGGAAGCCGCATCGTCCACATCGGGAACGGTCGCGTCTCGGACCTGTGCGGTGCTCTCGCTGCAGACATTGCATTTGCCAAGGGGTCGCTTGCCGAAGCGCTCGCCGAGAACAAGGCGCCGTTCGAGCGCTTTGAAACGCTGCACGACGTGGTGGCGAGTCTCGAGGCGCAGCTCGCGCGTCGCTGAGACGGCCCGAAAACGCTAGCCGAGACGCGGCGGATCGAAGGGCGCGGAATCGCTGCGGGGGTCGGGCGCGAAGTCTCGCCCCCGCGGGTTCCGCTCCATCGGCATAATGATCCAAAGGATGACATAGACAAGGATGCCGACGCCTCCACCGAAGACGCACATCAGGACAAAGGCGAGACGCACGAGGGTGACGGAAATGTCGAATTGAGCGGCGAGGCCGGCGCACACACCGGCAATCATCTTCCCCTCGTCGCAGCGAGTCCACTCCATGGCCAGCACGTTGCCATCAAGCCGTGAGCCACAGAAACGGCACTTGACCGCTTCACCCCGAATCTCTTCCGCGCAGTAGGGGCAAGTCTTCATGTCCGTCATCCCGTCACCTCCGAAATCGTTCGCTGCACCCGGCGGTGCGCGACAAAGGGGATCGACCCGTAAACGAACGCCAGCCAACCGGCGACGCTCGCCAAATACGCGCCCGCGAGAACGCTGAGGACCGGCTCCGGCACAAACCCCGCGAGCAGTCGGCCGCCGAGGCGGATCACGAGGGCGTTCCACGCGAGGACGAGGGGAAGGGCCGCCGTCGCGACCCCCAGCAGCCGCAACAGCTCACCGGCAAAGCCCCGGGGGAGCGCATGCCCGGGGGATCCTGCGCCTGCCGGGGCGAGGCTTCGGGAGGCCAGTTCAGCGCGCCCGCGCAAGAGCGTGCGAGCGATGAGACGCTCGGGCGGCGCCCCCGCCGGCAGACCGCTCAGTGCCTCACCGAGCCTGCGCAGCTCCCCCTCGACTTCGCGACAGACCACGCAGGAGTCCAGATGGGCGCGAATCTCGGCGCCCGGAGTCCGCCGGCTGAGGAAAGCGTCTTCGAGTGCCGCGCGTGCCGTTTGGCACGCGTCAGTGGGTGACATCGTGCTCCTCTGGTGCTCCGCGCAGCGCGCGGACCGCGGCATGAAGGCGGCTTTTCACCGTGCCCGGCGGCACGCCCACGATCTCCGCAATCTCGCGTTCACCGAGGTCTTCGAAATATCGCAGCACGAGTACCTCGCGCAGGCGCTCCGGCAGCCGAGCGAGTCGCTGCTGCGCGTCGAGCTTGGCGTCGAGTGCCGCGACCCCGGCTCCGCCGTGAGCCGCGACGTCGGATTTGAGGCGTGCCTGCTCTCGGGCTTCGACCGCGCTTCGCCGCGCACCGTCGCGGCACAGGTTGTTTGCGATCTGGAAAAGCCACGTCGAGAAACGTCGGGCCGGGTCGAAGCTCTCCCGTGCGCGCACGACCCGCAGCCAGGTCTCTTGAAAGAGGTCCTCCGTGTGCTGCGGCGAGGCGCGGCGCAGGAGAAACCCGAAGAGCCGCTGCCGGTAGCGCTGCAGCAAGAGCTCGAACGCGGTCGCGTCGCCGCGCTGCATGAGCACCATGAGGCCCTCGTCGGACTCCGTCGTTGACGGCCCGATCGGTTTGCGGGTCCCCGTGGGTCGCATCGTCGCAGAGCGTAACGCCGGCCATCGCTCCACCGCCCACCACGCGCCCTTCGGCATCCCGCTCCGCGAACCTCGCGGACGAAAACGGCCTTGTGCTTGGTGGTACGCACGAGAGGGCCGGGAGGTTCACGGGCCGGACCGGCTTGTTCGCTACGGTCCGGGTCCGAGGAGGTCCGGTGAAGCCCCGGCGCGTGGTGGTGATCGGAGCGGGCTTGGCGGGCCTCGAGGCGGCGCTGAGGCTCCAGCGCGCGGGGGTCGGCGTCGTTTTGATCGAGCGCGAGCCGCATCCGGGGGGCCGGGCGGCGGGGAGCTTCCTCCACGGCTTCTGCTTTACGCCCGGCGCCCACGTCTTTCGCTTCGCCGACCGCAGGTTCCGCGAGCGACTGGCTTCTCTCAGGCTCGCCCGTGAGATCGAGCCTCTTCCGGCGGGCGCGGAAGCACAGCTTTTGCGCGATCGCGTAAGCGCGATCCATCCGACGAGACTCCGCGGTATCGCACGCATTCCTGGGGCGGGTCTGGGTGTGCTGCGGCTCCCGCGGCTTCGGCGACTGCTCGCCCGCTACGCGCGCGTGCTCGACGGCGAGGCCCCCGAGCGGGCCGCAGGGATCGACGATCGGAGCGCACTCGAATTTGGGCGTCTGTACTTCGGCCGACGTCTCGCCGAGCGCTGGATCGAGGCGGCGCTCGCGGAAGTCACCCTCGGCGACGCCAGCGAGACGAGCCGCGTCTTGTTCCTCCTGAGGCACGGTCTCGGCGCCGGGGCTCAGCGGGTCGCGCTTCGCTCGGGTGTCGGGGCGCTCGTCGAGGTCATGGCCAGAGGCATGGCGCTCGAGTTCGGTGTCGACGCCGCGACGCTCGAGCCCTCGGCGGCGGGTGGCCTGCGGATCGTCGGCGCCGGCGCTCCCTCCTCCTGCTTCGAAGCGGACGCGGTAGTGTGCGCAACGCCGCCAGCCGAGGCCGCCCGTATCGCGAACCCTCTGCTCTCGTACGCAGAACGGGCCTTTTTCGCCGAGTCGCGCGCAGTCGCCTCTGTCGTGCTGAGCGTCGCACTTGCTTCCGAGCGCAGCCTCGGGCCGCGCCGCGTTCGAATCGCGCCGGTGGAGGCGCTGCCGCTCAGCCACGTCGCCATCGAGGTCGGGAGCAGGGGAGGCGCCATTCCGGCGGGAAATGCCGTCGTGACGCTGATCGCCCGCGATGCCTGGAGTCGGCCTCATCTTGCAGCGCCCGCGGAGGTGGTCGAGAAGGAGCTCCTCGTGCATGGGGAGCGCATCGTCCCGGCGCTTTCGCACACGCCGCTTTTCACACAACTGGCGCGCTGGGAATACGCGTATCCGCGCTTCGATGTCGGCCGGTTTCGCGCGATCGGGCGTTTTCAAGCCATCCAAGAGCAGGCACGGCGCGACGGCCGCCGCCTCTATTTTGCAGGCGACTATCTTGTGGGGCCATCCATGGAAGGCGCGCTCGCTTCCGGTGCGCGGGTGGCCGAGGCAGTACTCAGCGATCTTGGGGTTGAGACGCCTCGAGCTGAACGACCGTAACCCCGTCGCCTCCCTGCTGGGGATCGCCGCGCGCAAAGGAAACGACGTAGGGCGAGCTCGTGAGGTGCGCGCGCACCGCGTCGCGCAAGGCGCCGCTGCCCAGGCCATGCAAAACCACGAGCGAGCGCTGCCCGGTGACGGCAGCGCGGTCGAGGCTCTCGACGAGCCGCCCGAGCGCCTCCTCGACCCGCAGTCCGCGCAAGTCGCAGCCCAGGAAGGTTTCCCCGAGAGTGGCGTTTTCGGCCAAGCCCCGGTCGGGCGCCCCCCACTCGACCGCCACTCGGGCCGGCCCCCGTCTTACACCGACGCCCTCGCGTGTTGCGTCCCGGGTGGGTGGCCGGTCGACTGCGGTGAGCCGATCCATCGGGACCAGTAGGCGCGCTGCGCCGACCTGGACCGACACGCGGCCGCGTCGGTCGGGAAGGGCCACCAGCACCGCTTCCCCCCCTTCCCGCACGCGGACAAGGTCGCCGGGTTTGGCGTCGCGCCAGTCGACGGGGCTCACCGGCGGCTCTTGCTTCGGGCTCACCGCCTCCGCGGCTTGCGCCGTCTCGTCCGCTTTCGCTTCGAGCGCCTGGAGTCGCTCGCGGGCATGAGCGGCCTCGCGGGCCCCACCCCCACGCTGAAGGTCGCGGATCACCGCCGCCACCTCCGCGTGTGCACCCCGGAAGGCCTGATCGAGATCCTCGCGCATACGTCGGAACAGCTCTTCCCGGCGCGCCTCGAGCTTCGCGAGCTTCGCACTGTATTCCGCCCGGGCGGCCTCTGACTCCGCGCGCAGCCGCAGCGCCTCGCTGCGCTCGCGCTCGAGAGCCACGCGGTTCGACGCGAGCTCCGAGAGCATGCGGTCAAGCCGTCGGTCATCGCGTTCGAGCAGCGCGTTTGCGCGCTCCAGGACATCGGACCGCAAGCCCATTCGCGCCGCCACGGTTGTCGCCGAAGACACGCCTGCCACGCCCCAGCGCAGACGGTAGGTGGGCACGAGCGTGTCGGGGTCGAACTCCACGCACGCATTGGCGAAGCGCGGATCCACGGCCGCCATCTCCTTCAGCAAGTTGAAGTGGGTGGTGACGACGACGCGGGCGCTGGCTTGGGCGAGGGCCTCGAGGATCGCTTGGGCGAGCGACGCACCCTCGCTCGGGTCGGTCCCCACGCCGATCTCGTCGAGCACAACGAGCGAGTGCGGTGTTGCCTCCTCGACGATGTGCGCGAGATTGGCCACGTGGGCGGAGAAGGTGGAGAGGCTCTCCCGGAGATTCTGCTCATCGCCGATGTCCCCGAGGAGCGCGTCCGCCAAATCGACGCGGCAGCCCGGCGCAGCCGGTACGTGAAGGCCCGCTCGCACGCACAGCGCAGCGAGCGCGAGACACTTGAGCGCGACCGTCTTCCCTCCGGCGTTCGGGCCCGAGAGCACAAGCACCGTGTAGCTCTCGCCGAGTCGCAGGTCGTTCGGCACCATCCGTTCCGGGGGGAGGAGCGGGTGGCGCAGCTGGGGAAGCACGAAAACACCCTCGTGGCGCACGATGGGTTCCACCGCGTCCATTTCCCGCGAGAGCCGGCCCCGCGCGAATGCCAGGTCGATGGCCTCGAGGGCGCCGAGACCCGTCTCGAGCGCCGCCAGCTCGCGGCTCGCCTGCTCCGAGAGGGCCCGCAGGATCCGCAGGGTCTCGCGCTCCACGGCGAGCTCCGCTTGCTTCATGCGGTTGTTCAGCTCGACCACGGCCTCGGGCTCGACGAAGAGCGTTGTCCCCGAGCCTGAAGCGTCATGAACGATGCCCCGCACGCGGGCACGCGCGTCGGAGCGCACGGGCAGCACGAAGCGTCCGTTGCGCATCGTCACGAAGCTGTCCGAGAGGAACGCAACGATTTCAGGATCGTGCAGATACCCGGCAAGACGCCGCTGGAGGTCTGCAGCGAGACCGCGTACTTCTCGCCGGGAGTCCGCCAGAGCCGGCGACGCCGAGTCCTTCACCTCCCCCTCGGCATCGATGCAAAGATCGATCTCGTCTTCGAGCTCGCGCAGGTCCGGAATGCCCGCAGCGTGCGCGGCGAGGTGCGGTGCTTCAGCCGCTCGGCGCGACAAGAAGCGCTCGGTGGCGTGGAGCGCCGAGAGCGTGGCGCGTAGATCGAGGAGCTCACGGGGTCCGAGGACCCCGCCCTTGCCAAGCCTTCGCAGCGTGGGTTCGAGGTCTCCAAGGCCGCCCACCGGCGGCGTCTGACCTTGGTCCAAAAGGAGGCGCGCTTCCGAGGTTTCGCGCAACAGCGCGAGCACCGCTTCTAGCGATTGCGCGAACAGCGGCTGCGGAGCCACGCCATCGTGCGGCGCGGCGCAGCGTGCTCGACCGCGCGGTGTGTGTGTGTGTGCGGCAAGCCGCTCTACGAGCTCCGGCCATTCAAGACGCGCGAGGATCTTGTCTGACACACGGAATGCCATGTGTGGATTGTACCCGGCGTCCGCTCCATTCAGCTTCACCGCCGATCGGCCGAAATTCGGGAAGATGGCCGGGAAGAGGCGAGATGACGAGATTCTCACCGAGTCAGTGCTCGAGTCGACGCGGAACCTCGACCGCTTCAGCGTGGATGAAATTCTGGCGGCGATCCATCGTGAGGATCGCCGCGCCCTCGAGGCGGTGGGAGCGGTGCTGCCGGAGGTGGCTCGCGCGGTGGCCGCGCTCGCACTGGTCCTACAAGGCGGAGGACGCTGGTTCAACGTGGGCGCAGGAACCAGTGGGCGAATGGGCGCCAGCGATGCGGCGGAGATCCCCCCGACCTTTGGTTACCCGCACGACCGCGTACAGGCCGTTGTCGCCGGCGGGTCGCAAGCCCTCCTGCGGTCGGTCGAAGGCGCCGAAGACGATGCCCTCGCCGCCCGACGGGCGCTGCGAGAGTGCGGGCTCTTGCCGGGTGACGCCGTGGTGGCGATCTCGGCAAGCGGGCGCACGCCCTTCGCGCTGGGCGCCCTCGACGAGGCGCGCGAGGAGGGCGCACGGCGCATCGCGATCACCTGCGATCCGGACTCTCCCCTCGCCAAGGCGGCGGAGATCGCGATCGCTCCGCTCGTCGGGCCTGAGGTGATCGCCGGCTCTACCCGCATGAAGGGCGGCCTCGCCCAGAAGATGGTCCTTCATCTGCTCTCGACCGCGGTGATGGTGCGGCTTGGCCGGGTGGAGGGGAATCTCATGACGAACCTGCGTCCGGCTTCGAGCAAGCTTGCGCGCCGGGCGCTGCGCATCGTGATGGCTCTCGCCGGCGTCACTGAAGGCGAGGCCGGGCGCCTGCTTGCTGCATGCCGCGGTCGTGTGTACGAGGCGGTGGCGCTCGCACGGCGGCGGCCCCCGAGATAGCACGCCCTAGCGTGCTTGACCGAAGGGCGCGCTCTCGGGCGCGGCCTGCTTGCAGGGCACGCGGTCCAGAGACGCATCCTCAGAGCGCGCGCAGGCCGGTAATATGCTCGCCCAGAATCAGGGTATGGATATCGTGGGTGCCCTCGTAGGTGCGCACGGTCTCGAGATTCACCATGTGTCGCATCGCTGCGTAATCGTCGACGATTCCGTTCGCGCCGAGAAGGTCGCGCGCTTCGCGCGCAATCCGCAGCGCGATGTCTACGTTGTTCATCTTCGCCATCGAGACCATGGAGTGGTGGAGCTTTCCCTCGTCCTTGAGGCGGCCCACACGCAGGGCAAGGAGTTGCGCCTTGGTGATCTCGGTCAGCATGAAGACGAGGCGCTGCTGGGCGATCTGTTTGCCGGCCAGCGGTCCGCCCTGGACTTTGCGCTCCTGTGCGTATTGCAAAGCCTCGGCGTAGCAGGCCATGGCCGCACCGATCGCGCCCCAGGCAATTCCATAACGGGCCTGGGTGAGGCAGGAAAGCGGCGCCTTGAGTCCCTTTGCGAGCGGCAGCCGGCTGTCTTCTGACAGCTCGACGTCGTGCAGGAAGAGCTCCGAGGTGATCGATGCCCGCAGCGAGAACTTGCCTTTGATGTCCCGCGCCTCGAAGCCCTTGCTGCCCCGCTCGACCAGAAACCCCTGGATGTCGTCGTCGGCCGTGCGAGCCCACACGACGGCGACGTCGGCGACGGAGCCGTTCGTGATCCAGCGCTTGGTGCCGTTGAGCAGCCAGCGCGAACCGCGACGCTCGGCGCGGGTCCGCATGCCGCCGGCATGACTCCCGAAGTCCGGTTCGGTCAGACCAAAGCAGCCGATGGCCCGTCCGGCTGCGAGCGCCGGCAGCCAGCGTTCCTTCTGGGCTGCAGAGCCGTAGGTATAAATCGGGTACATCACGAGGCCGCCCTGGACGGATGCGAAGGAGCGAAGCCCCGAGTCTCCCCGTTCGAGCTCCTGCATGACGAGCCCGTACGCGACATTGTTCATCCCCGCACAGCCGTACCCGTGGAGGTTCGCGCCGAAAAGCCCGAGCTCCGCCATCCGCGGCACGAGGTGCATGGGGAACGAACCATCCTGGCGGATGTGCTGCTGCAGGAGGGGAAGGAAATCCTTCGAGACGAACTCGCGCACGCTCTCGCGGGCGAGGCGCTCCTCCTCGGCCAGGAGCTCGTCGAGGCGCAGGAAGTCGACGCCCTGAAACTCGGCCATTTCGGCCCTCCTTGAGAGCCGAACGTAGCGAAACGGGCCCTGGCGGGTGCGGCCGCCGGGCCCGCTCTCACCCCACTTGGTGCTTAGGCCGTCGCGCCGTTCCTCTCGATGTCCTTGAGCTTGCGCGTGAGCTGCGAGAGCTTGCGGTCGATCCGATCGAGATCGCCCTTCGATGCGATCTGGAGCGCTCCGAGCAAGGCGCTCGCACCCGTCTCGAGGCGCTGTGCCGCGTCCTCGCGCAATGTCCCGGCGCGGTGCGCGAGCTTGCTCTCGCGCACGCGGATCAGCAGGCGCTCGAGTTGGCGCTGGGTGCGCCGTTCGATCGCCTTTCGCTGGGATTCGATGCGCTTCTCGAAGCTCTTGCGCTGCACGTCGAAGCGCTTTTGCAGGCGGCGAAATCTGTGGTCGAGGCTCTCCGCGGCGGTGCGCACCCGCTGGAGGCTCTCCTGAACGAGGCTCGAGCGCTGGGTCACGGAATCTCCTTCTCGCACCTTGCCCGGGTGCCGGGCCGCCAGGGCGGGAGATGCGTTGGCCACCCTGGGGTTTCTTGAGTTCGAGAGGATCTATAACACAGCGCGTCATTTCGTCAAGCCGCTCCGCCCGAGGGTTTGGCGCGGGCCGGTGCGGATCGGCTGTTTTGGAGCAATGCGCCTCTAGACGCGCCGCGGCAGCAGGCTCTGGAACCCCAGGTCGCTCAGAAGCGAACGATCGCGCTCCCCCAGGTGAAGCCCGAACCAAACGCCGTCATCGCGGTCACGGTCCCAGGCGCGAGGCGACCCGCGCGCTGCGCCTCGGCGAGCAGCATGGGGATCGACGCGGCCGAGCAGTTGCCGTAGCGATCAATGTTGTTGAGGCACTTCTCGGCCGGGATCCCCAGCTGCTGCGAGACGTACTCGTTGATGCGCAGGTTTGCCTGGTGAAAGAGGAACAAGTTGACGTCTTCGAGCTTGAGACTTGCTCCGGAGAGCGCCTCCATCAATACCTCAGGCATCCGCGTCACGGCGTGCTTAAAGACAAAGCGGCCGTCCATCTTCGGGTAGATGCGGCCGTCGTCGATCATTTCATGCGTGACGCGGCTCTTTGCGAGCGAGGCGCCAGGAGCCTCGATCCACAATTTTCGCGCATACCTGCCCTCGGCGTGCAGCCGGACCTCGAGAATGGCTGCGGAGTCAGAGGGGTCGTCGTTCGCTTCGACAATGACGGCACCCGCGCCGTCGCCAAACAGCACCGCGACGTCGCGGCCTCGGGTGGCGAGTTCGACACCCGTCGAATGGACCTCGCAGCCCACCACAAGCACGCGCTCGTAACGGGCCGTGCGGACCAGGCTGTCGGCGAACGAAAGCGCGTAGAGGAAGCCGCTGCACTGCGCGCGAAGGTCGACGCACGGGATCTCTCCCACGCCGAGCTGCTCGTGCAAGAAGGCCGACGTTCCGGGGAACTCGTGCTGTGCGGAGAGCGTGGCGAGCAAGATGCAGTCCACGTCCCCGGGCTCAAGGTCGGCAGCGGCGAGCGCCTCTTGGCTTGCCCGGGTCGCGAGATCGGCAGGCGTCTGCTCGCCGGGCACGATAAAACGGCGCTCGGCGATTCCGCTGCGCTGGCGGATCCAGGAGTCGCTCGTGTCCATGAGCTGCGCGAGGTCGTCGTTTGTTACTGCGCGCTCGGGGACGTACATGCCGGTCCCCGCAATTCGTGCTCGGCGCGTGGTCGTCATCCCCTCCCCCCTTCCGCCGCGAATGCCAGGGAGCCCCGCGGCGAGTCCGGAAGCTCGCTCTCCCAGAGGGTATCGGCAACCCGGTCAAGGAGGGCTTCGAGACCGATGCCGTGGAGCGCCGAAACGGGCACCGCGCGATAACGCCGCGCGAGCGCACTGCCTTCCGCAGCCGGCAGGCGATCGACTTGGTTGAAAACGAGCAGTTCCGGGGTCTCCCCGAGACCGATCTCGCCGAGCACGCGCCGCACCGCGGCGAGCCGGCGCTCAAGGTCGGGCGCCGCCGCGTCCACCACGTGGAGGAAGAGGTCCGCGCTCTCGAGCTCCTCGAGCGTCGCGCGGAAAGCCGCCACGAGCTCCCCAGGCAAGTCACGGATGAAGCCCACGGTGTCGGTCACCAACACCTCGCGCTCGCGCGGGAAACGCAGGCGCCGAGAGGTCGGATCGAGCGTTGCGAACATCTTGTCCTCGACAAGGACCTCTGTGCGCGTGAGTGCCCGCAAGAGGGTGCTCTTTCCTGCGTTCGTGTACCCGACGATCGAGAGCACCGGAACGCCGCGCCGCTGGCGGCGGCGCCGGCGGCCCTCGCGCTCTCTGCGCAGTTTCCTGAGCTCTCGTTCAAGGCGTGAGATCCGGTCGCGCACACGCCGGCGATCGAGCTCAAGCTTGGTCTCGCCAGGTCCACGCCCCCCGATTCCGGCGCCGAGTCGTGAGAGCGACGCATCCTGTTGGGCAAGCCGCGGAAGCCGGTATTTGAGCTGGGCCAACTCCACCTGGAGCTTTCCGTCCCGGCTTGTCGCTCGCTGCGCGAAGATGTCGAGGATGAGCTGCGTACGGTCGATCACCCGCAGTTCCATCCGTTCGCCAAGGTTGCGGGCTTGGGTCGGGGTCAAGTTCTGATCGAAGATCACGAGATCGACGTCCTGCTGGAACGCGCGAACGACAAGATCCTGCAACTTGCCCTCGCCGATCAGCGTCTTCGGGTCGACGTTCGGCCGGTGCTGGGTCACGACGTCCGTCACCATCACGCCGGCGGAGCGCGCGAGCTCCTTCAGCTCCTCGACCGATGCCTCACCCCCGTTGGGCCGCCGGCCGGTGGTCACTGAGACGAGGACGGCGCGCTCTCCTTCTCCTACAGCCCGGGTGCGGGCGGAGCGCGCGAGCTCCTCTTCGAGGTCGCGGATCCAGACCTGGAAATCAAAGTCGAGCTGCGAGGGGGGAGCAGGGGTCAGGTGCTGGACCGTCGCACCCTCTTGGTTCGCCGCCCGTAGCGCCGCCACGTGGGCGTGACCGGGCAAGCCTTCGGCGTCGGTCGTGACGACCACCATGGCGTCCAAATGCAGCACGGCGAGGTCTGTGAGGTCGTCACGCGTCAGCGCTTCATTGCCGAGATGAGCGTGAATGCAGCGGAATCCCCGCAGACGTCCCGGACCGGCCCGGATCCGCCCCCAGTCCGGGAGTTCGATCGAGCGGGAATCGCCCACCATCACGTGGGTCACGGCGCCGCGACGGTCGACCAAGACGCCCACCTGCCGGCCGGTCTCATGGGTGATCTCGGTGAGGGCGCGGGCGAACTCTTGCGTGAGGAGGCGCTCGGGAGGAAGCCGGCGCCGAAATAGGCGCTCGAGCTGGCGAACCTGGCTGGCCTTGAGTCCCTGGGTATTCCCGAAAACTCGGATCTCGTGCCTCCCGTCGGCGGCCGCCGACCCTTTCCAGCACCATACGGGCGCAGGAGGGGGGTGGCAAGGCCACGGCACACCGGAGATCGTTTCGGCTCCGGGCCAGCCGGGTTACTCTGGCCGGCTCGGCGGCTGCGGGGTGCCTTGGGGTCTGCGCCCTCGCGGTCGGCGCCCCGCGCGGTCCGCAGTTCAAAAGTCTCTCCGGCGCACCGAAAAGGAGGCCAGGCATGGGCGCCGCTTCCCGCGAACTCGCCGTCCTGATTCTCGCCGCGGGCAAAGGCACGCGGATGAAGTCGGGGCGGGCCAAGGTGCTCCACGAGATCGCCGGTCGCCCGATGCTCGGCTACCCGCTCGCGCTCGCCGAATCGCTGGCGCCGCGGCACCTCGTGATCGTCGTAGGTCGCGACGCGGAACGGGTGCGAGAGGCGTACGCAGGACGAGCCACGTTCGTGGTGCAGTCGGAACTGCGCGGGACCGGCCACGCCGTGCTTCAGACCCGGGAGGCGCTCGGAGGGTTCCGCGGCGACGTCCTCGTGCTGTATGGCGATACACCTCTCCTGCGTGCCTCGACCATCGAACGCATGAAGGCGCTGCGGACCGAGACCTCCGCCGACCTCGTCATCCTCTCTGCCCGCCTTCCGCTCCCCGGACGCGTCGTGCGTGACCGCAGCGGTCGGGTGCGCCGAATCGTCGAGATGACCGACGCCTCCCCCGAGGAGCTCGCGATCGAGGAGGGCAACACCGGCGTCTACCTCGTCGACAGCGAACTCTTGTGGAAGGGGCTCTCCCAGGTGGGCGATCGCAACCAGCAGGGCGAGATCTACCTTACCGATATCGTCGAGCGCGCCGTGACGGACGGCCGACGAATTGAGGCGCTGGCCCTCGACGACGCGGACGAATCTCTCGGCGTGAACACCCGCGCGGAGCTCGCGCTCGCCACGGCCGTCGTCAGGCGTCGCAAGAACGAGCAGCTGATGGCCGAAGGCGTGACCCTGATCGATCCCGCGACCACCTATATCGATGTCGACGTGCGGATTGGCGCGGACAGCGTGGTGGAGCCGGGATGCGTGATCACGGGTGCCGTCGAAATTGGGGAGCGCGTGCTCGTGAAGGCGCACTCTGTGATCGAATCGAGCCGTCTCGAGGACGACGTCGTGGTCGGGCCGATGGCGCACCTGCGGCCGGGCACGCACCTCGGCCGCCGCACCCGGATTGGGAATTTTGTCGAAGTCAAGAACAGCGTGCTAGGAGCGAATGTGAAGGCCGACCACCTCTCGTACATCGGCGACGCTGACGTGGGTGCGGGCGCTGCCTTTGGCTGCGGCGCCATCACGGTGAACTACGACTGGGACGCGAAACATCGCACGAGCGTCGGCGAGGGAGCGAACATCGGATGTAACGTCAATCTCATCGCACCGGTCCGCGTGGAACGCGACGCGGCCGTCGCGGCGGGCTCGACGGTGACGCAGGATGTGCCTGCCGAAGCGCTCGGCGTGGCGCGTGCGCGACAGCGCAACATCGAAGGTTGGCGCAAGCGTCGGCCCAAGAAGGCGCACTCCTAGCCCGCTGGAGGATCGAACCCATGTGCGGAATCGTCGGCTACATCGGCAGTCAGCACCGTGCCATGGACGTCATCCTCGACGGCCTGCGCCGTCTCGAATACCGGGGCTACGACTCCGCCGGCATCGCCGTCTTCGAGCGAGGCTCGATCTGCGTGCGCCGCGCCTTGGGCAAACTGTCGAACCTCGAAATGATCCTGCGAGACAAGCCCCTGACGGGTCGGGTGGGGGTGGGCCACACACGCTGGGCGACCCATGGGAAGCCTTCCGAGCGCAATGCGCATCCCCACCGCGCCGGCAAGGTGGTGGTCGTGCACAACGGAATCATGGAGAACTACCGCGAGTTGCGCGCGGAGCTCGAGGCGCGGGGCCGGACGATCAGTTCGGATACCGACACCGAGCTCATCGCGCATCTGATCGACGAGCGGATCGCAGCGGGCTGCGATCTCGTGACCGCCGTGCGCGAATCGACCGCGCGCGTCGTTGGCTCCTACGCATTCGGTGTCCTGTCGGAGAGCGATCCCGAGCACATCGTCGCGGCGAAGAATGGTGGCAGCCCGATCGTGGTCGGCATCGGCGATAAGCAGTCCTTCTTGGCCAGCGATATCCCGGCCATCCTGCCTTACACGCGCCAGATGGTCTTCCTAAACGACGGTGAGTTCGCCGTGCTCTCGGAAGACGGCGTCCAGGTGCTCGATGCCGCTGGGCGCCCGATCGACCGCGAGCCCCGCGCCATCCAGTGGGACCCTGTCGCCGCGGAGAAGGGCGGCTATGACCGCTTCATGCAGAAGGAGATCTTCGAGCAGCCGCGGGCCATCACCGACACGATCGGCACCCGCGTGATCGAGGGTCAGGGTGAGATCGATCTGAACGGGATCGATCTCTCCAAGGAGAGCGTGGAGAAGATCCAGCGGATCTCACTCGTCGCCTGTGGCACCGCCTGGCACGCGTGCCTCACGGGCAAGTATTTGATCGAGCAGCTCGCGGGGATCCCCTGCGAGGTCGACCTTGCGAGCGAATTCCGCTACCGGCGCCCGATCCTCGACGCGAGCTGCATGGTGATCCCGGTATCGCAGTCGGGTGAGACGGCGGACACCCTGGCCGCGTTGCGCGAGGGCAAGAACCACGGTGCGCGCGTCCTTTCGATCTGCAATGTGCGAGACGCAACGATCGCGCGGGAGAGCCATGACGTGCTGTATACGCATGCCGGTCCGGAGATCGGCGTCGCCAGCACCAAGGCCTTCACCACGCAGGTGGTCGCGCTCTATCTGCTCGCCACGAAGCTCGGCATCGTCCGCGGCCGGCTCGGCCGCGACGAGGTGCAGCGGCGCCTTGCCGACTTGCTGCGGCTGCCCCGCCTCGTCGAGCGGGTGCTCCAGCTCGACGGCCAGATTCGGGAGATCGCCCACCGCTACATGCATGCCAGGGACTTCCTCTATCTCGGTCGAGGCATCATGGTGCCGATCGCGTTCGAGGGGGCGCTCAAGCTGAAGGAAATCTCGTACATCCATGCCGAGGGGTACGCCGCTGGCGAGATGAAGCACGGCCCGATTGCCCTGATCGACGAGAACATGCCCGTGGTGATTATCGCGACCAAGAG
>DATFYN010000687.1:0-3784 GCA_035315025.1 Myxococcota bacterium | reverse complement strand
TTGAGGGCGAGCGCAAGCACGTGGCGGTGCTCTTCGCCGACGTAATCGGTTTCACTCCGATCTCCGAGCGCACCGACCCCGAGCAGATGCACGCGATTATGGACCGATTCTTCGATGTGCTTCTTGCCGAGGTGCACCGATTCGAGGGGACGGTGAACCAGTTCACAGGCGACGGGATCATGGCGCTTTTTGGCGCGCCGCTCGCCCTCGAAGACGCCCCCCGATGCGCTGTGATGGCGGCCCTGGCGATGCAACAAGGGGTAGAACGGCTGCGGCAGGAGCTTCTCGCGTCCACGGGCCTCGATTTCCGGATGCGCGTTGGCGTCCACACCGGGCTCGTCGTGGTCGGGAAGGTCGGCAACGACCTGCGCATGGACTACACCGCCGTCGGCGACACGACGAACCTCGCGGCGCGCCTCCAGGCACTCACGCCAGCGGGTTCGATCCTCATCTCCGAGGCCACCCACCGCCTCGTGGCGGGCTATTTTGACGCGCGCGACTGCGGGGAGCTCGCGGTCAAGGGTCGGTCGGCTCCGGTGCGGGCGTTTGAGGTGCTTGCCGACCGCGCCGAGCGCCGACGCATCGACGTACTCGCCGACGTGGGCCTGACACCCCTCGCGGGGCGCGAACGCGAGCTTGCTGCGCTGCGCGAGGCTTTCGAGGCGGCCTCCGCCGGTCAAGGCCAGGTCGTGTTCCTAGTCGGTGATGCGGGGATCGGGAAGTCTCGCCTGCTCTTCGAGTTCCGTCGTGGGCTTGAAAACCAGCCCCATCTGTGGTTCGAGGGCCGCTGTGCCTCGTACGGAAAGGCGACGGCCTTCCTGCCGATCATCGACGGGCTCCGCCGCTACTTCCGGATCGACGACCGCGACGATGAGGCTGCGGCCGTCCGCAAGATCGAGGAAGGGGTTGGCGCCCTCGGCGGGAACCTCGCGTGGACGCTGCCCTTCGTGCGGCAGCTCCTCTCGCTCCCGATGGGCGACGAGGCCGTGGAGGCCCTCGACGCCGCGAGTCGGCGCGCACAGACCTTCGGCGCCTTGAAAGCGATCACGCTGCAAGCCGCGCAGCTCCGCCCGCTCGTGCTAGTGATCGAGGACTTGCACTGGATCGATCCGGCGTCGGAGGAGTTCTTGGCGTTTCTCGGGGACGCGATGCCCGCGACGTTCGCGCTCCTCGTTTGCTCCCACCGCCCAGGCTACCGGCACCCCTTCGGAGACCGCAGCTACCACGTCCGCGTGACCCTGCGGCCACTCTCATCGGCCGAGATGGCGGGAATGACAACGGCGCTGCTCGGTGGGGTTGATCTTCCGGACACGGTGCGCGATCTCGTCGAACGCAAGGCCGAGGGCAACCCCTTCTTCGTCGAGGAGGTGACAAAGTCACTTCTCGAACAGGGGGCGCTGCGCACCGAGGCCGGCCACCTCGTGCTGGCGCAAGCGCTCCAAGATCTCGCCGTGCCGGACACGATCCAAGGCGTCCTTGCCGCGCGTATCGACCGGCTCGCCGACGCGCCGAAGCGTGCCATGCAAATCGCCTCAGTGATCGGACGCGAGTTTGCCCTCCGCCTGCTCGAGCGAATCGTCGAGACCGGTAAGGGGGTGCGTGGCCAGCTCGAGGAGTTGCGGGCGCTCGAGCTGATCTACGAGAAGGCGATGCACCCCGAGCTCGCCTACATGTTCAAGCACGCTCTGACGCACGATGTCGCTTACGACAGCATCCTCATCGACCGCCGGAAGTTCTTGCACCGCACCATCGGCCTCGCGATCGAGGAGCTGTATGCCGACCGCCTCGCAGAGCACTTCGAGACCCTCGCTCTTCACTATGAGCGCGGAGAAGACTGGGAGCGGGCGCTCACGTATCACGAGCTCGCCGCCGAGAAGGCGGAAGCGAGCTATGCGACGCAGGCGGTCGTCCACCACTGCCGGCATGCGCTGGCGATCACCGAGCGTCTCGGCAGCGCGATCGACGACGAGCGCCGACGCCGGCTTGAAGACAAGCTTGGTCTCGCGCACTTTTACTTGAGCGAGTTTCACGCTTCGGCCGACGCCCACCGGCGCGCGGCGAATCTCAGCACCGATACCGCGCTCCAAGCAACGCACCTCGCGCTATCAGGTCACAGCGACACATGGGGTCACCGCTACGCGTCCGCACTCACCTCGCTCGGCGCAGCTCTCGTGCTTGCCCGCCGGGATGGAATCCGGGGAGTTGAGGCCCTGGCCCTCGCCCTGGAAGGCTTCCAGTTCAGCGTCCTCGGAGAGATCGACGGTTACGAAGAACACACGCTTCGTGCGCTTGCGATAGCCAGGGAGGCGGGCAGCGAGGAGGCCGCCGCGCTGGCGAACTTCATGCTGTGCGAGGTCGCAGAGTGGACAGGGAATTACCAGCGGTCCATCGCTTTCGGCACCGAAGCAATCGAGGCGGCGCGCCGGCTGCGTCTCGCACACGTTCTCGTGTGGTCCACCTGGTTTGTAGGCAAGGCGGCCTGCTGCCTGGGAGACTATGGGCGCGCCCTCAATTGGCTAGGAGAAGCGCACGTGATCACAGAGCGGATCGGTGATCGCGCGTGGCGGACGCGGCTCCTCAACACGCTCGGCTGGTGCTACACGGAGCTCGGAGATGATGCCCGGGCTCGCGAGTACAACGGGCGTGCCTGCGTGCTCGCGCGGGAGATCGGCGATCCGGAGCTTATCGTCAACGGGGAGATCAACCTCGCGATAAACGACCTGACACTCGGGGAGCACGGACGCGCCGCCGACGCACTCGAGAAGCTCCGCGAGGAGGCGGAGACCCGCGAGGATCCGTGGATGCGCTGGCGCTACACGCTGCACATCGCGCACGGCCTAGGGCTCGTGGCACTCATGCGGGGGGACCCGGAGCGTGCTCTCGCGCAAGCCGACCGCGAACTCGCGGGAGCGCTTAGCCACCGTGCGCCGAAGCTAGAGGCGCGCGCCCTCGGCCTGCGCGGCGCCGCGCTTCTGCTGGAGGACCGACGCGACGAGGCGACAGCCGCGCTCTCGCAGACGATCGCCGTTGCAGACCGCATCGCATATCCACGCGCATCCTGGAATGCTCTCGGCCTGCTCGCCGACCTCGAGCGTCGCAGAGGCCACAGCGACCTCGCTCTGGCACACACAGCGCGGGCGCGGGCTCTCCGCGACCTCGTGGCAGGATCGTTGCCGGACGCGGCGCTTCGCCACAGCCTTTGGGCGGCATGGGACGTCGTGCCCTAAGCCTCTCCCGCGCGAAAGCTGATACTTCGAGCCCGCGCGCGGCCGGCGATCTCCGAGGAGTTACCGCAGCACGACGCGAATGTCGGGCGCCTGCTCCAGCGGTCGCTCGGAGCCCACGACTCGCACGAGTTCACGGAGCGCGAGGTCAGACGCTGCGGCTAAGATGAGGGCGTGGAAGCGACCGGTGCCATTCACCTTCGTCGCAGCACCGACGTTCCGGAGGGCCCACTCTGGGCCGGCGCCCACCTCGAGGTCGGTCTCCAGTCAGCACGTTCGGCCCCAGATCACGACCGCTACGCGTCCGGTCTTCATCACCTTGCTTTCGCGGCTCCCTCACAGTCCGCCGTCGGCGCGGGGATCGCAGTCGGTGCTTTTGTCGATGCACCTTGACCCGGTCCGTCAAAAACATCAATGATTTCGACGCCGACGAGATTTACGGAAAGGAGTGCGTCCAGCAAAGGCTGGCATGTTCAGTGGGAGGCAGTCCCACCAGGGAAGGAGTCAGGAGCCCTGTAGCTTGGGTCGCAGCGGTAGAAGAAATGAAGCAGTTGAAGCCG
>DATFYN010000686.1:0-3432 GCA_035315025.1 Myxococcota bacterium | reverse complement strand
CCCGCCGGCTGGCCAGAGAAGCGGCGGAGCGAGAGTGGCGGCTCTTCCTCACTGCGAAGTTCGAGCGCACCTGGCGCCGACTCACGCGATTCCGTGCGAAGGTGGGGGCGAGTCGGTTCCGTGATCTCATGGCCAACGTTCCCGACGCGCTCGAGGAGATCCGCAGCCCGGATCAGCGCGGCGTCGCCGAGTTCGATTGAGCACCCATGGCCAGCACCCACGATCGCCGCGCGCCGAACGCGTCGACCATGACCGAGGGCGATGGCCACGGCAACCAGGGCGTCACCGTCGCGGTCGTCAACCCCGCCAGTGGGAGCGCGATCTCCGAGGAGGAGCTGCGGACCGCGTTCGACGGGCTCGGCCGTCGCATCGAGTGGAGGGAGACCACCGAGGATGACCCCGGCGCGGGCCAGGCCGCGGACGCCGTGGCGTTCGGCGCGACCACTGTCGTCGCCTGTGGCGGTGACGGCACGGTGCGCGCCTGTCTGGCACCGCTCGCCGGCACCGACACCGTGCTCGGCATCGTGCCCCTCGGCACCGGCAACTTGCTGGCCGCCAACCTGGGGCTGCCCCTCGGGCTCGACGCCGTGGAGCCCGCGGTCACCGGGCCCATTCGCCGTATCGACCTCGCCGAGGTCAACGGCGAGTCGTTCGCCGTGATGGCCGGCAGCGGGTTCGACGCCCTCATGATCCGCGACGCGAACGCCACCACCAAGCGGCGCTTCGGCAGCCTTGCCTACGTCGCGTCGGCGGTACGCAACCTGCCTACGCGCCTCGTGTCGACCACGGTGGAGGTCGACGGCACGACCGTGTTCGACGGCCGCACCGCGATGGTGCTCATCGGCAACTGCGGCGTCGTCACGGGTGGCCTCGAGGTGTTCCCCGACGCCCGACCCGACGACGGCATCCTCGACGTGGCTGTGCTGTCCGCCCGGAGCCCGATCGAGTGGGCCTCGGTGCTCTGGCGGCTCGTGCGCCGCCTCCCGCAGCGGCGCAACCTCGTGGCGAGGCACCACGGTCGCACGGTCACCGTGCGAACCGCGACCCCCCGCCCGTACGAGCTGGACGGCGAGGACCGTCCCCCGGTCCTCGCCCTCGAGTTCACGGTGCGGCCCGGTGCCCTCCGGGTGCGCACCGGTACCCAGGACGATGGCGGTTCCGATCGTGGCTGAGTCAGTGGTCGGATCCCTGCGCGGTACAATTTCCAATGGAGTTACACTGTTGGGGCGAGCGCAAGAAGGATCACTTTAAACGACACCGGCGAGCCTTGCACCGTCCGGGCTTCCCAGACGGATTCTCGATCGGCCTAGCGCCAGCATGTAGCCGTGAGGCCCTGTCGACTGTGGCTGGCGGGCGCCGGGTGCCGCCGAGGCGGGTTGGCGCCACCAATGGAATGTGCGGGGGATGGAGTATCGCGCGTGCGCGCCGAAGGTTGGCTGTGAGCGTGTGGCCCTGGTCCGCCGGCGGTCTTGGTGGGAGTTCTGTCTGTGGGCGGCAGCGTCGCGGCCTCTGGATGCGTCCTCTCAACCGTGACCGTGAGCTTTCCTTCGAGCTGGCTGAGCCGATCCGCGACGGCCGCTGCTGCAGCCCCCGGATCCCTCGCGCTGTTCCCCATCCCTCGTACTTCGCGACCTTGTCCGATGCGATGCCGCCCACCACGGCCAGGTCCTTCGTCGCGATGCTCCCGGGGTCATCCACCAGGCGGCGCTCGAGCTCCTGATTCGTAAGATCCACGAGCCTGCGAAAGCCCCCGACAAGCTTGCTGCTGTGGACCTCGAGCAGCCCGAGCTTCTTCGCAGCGCGGTGTAGGTCTTGATTGGAGCGGAGGGCCACCGTTCCTCTGCTTCCTCGCCAGAGGTCTGCGCAAGGTCGGGCGCCACGACGAGGCCCTGAGCGCGCTCGCAATCGGCGTCGCGCGCGCCGGGCAACAGGGAGAGCACTCCTCCGATGCCGAGCTCCACCGGCTGCGTGCCGAGATTCTCCTCGACATGGACGGCAATGCGGCCGTGGAGGCGGAGGCGCTCTTCGGCGAATCCCTGGAGATCTCCCGACGGCAAGAGGCCAAGACGCTCGAGCTGCGCTCGGCCACCAGCGTGGCGCGGCTCTGGCAGCGCCAGGGCAAGCGCGACGCCGCACGCGATCTGCTGGCCCCGCTCTACGCGTGATTCACCGAAGGCTTCGACACGAGAGATCTGAAGGACGCGAAGGCGCTGCTGGACGCGCTGTCATAGGCCCTTCCGGCCGACCTCGGAGCGTTGCGGCCACCGCTGGCCCACCGCACAGGCGCCAGCGGAACTCGGTTGCGAAAACCGGCCGAGGCGGAGACAATCCAGTCCATGCCGCGCCTCTCCATTGAAGACATTGCGGAGCTCTCCGTGGCCGAGCGTGTCCAGCTCGCCGAGGACATCTGGGACAGCATCGCCGCGAATCCAGAATCCCTGCCGATCACAGAAGCGCAGAGGCTCGAGCTCGATCGCAGGCTATCCATGTTGGAAGCCGATCCTGCCCGCACGCGCCCGTGTCTGAGGTGCGCAGCAAGCTCAACGAGGGGCGGTGACCCTTCGCCTCGAGTTTACCCCGGAGGCGGAAGCTGACGTAGCCGAGGCTAAAATGCCGAACGCGGCTTGGGGCTTGGCGAGGAGTTTCTTCGCAGCCTCGATGCGTGCCTTCAAGCGATCGTTCGCTTTCCGGAGTTGCATTCATTGGCTCACCGCCAGGTGCGGCGCGCGCTCCTCCGTCGGTTCCCGTACTGTGTGTTCTACCTCATCGAAGCCCAGCGCGTAGCGGTCGTCGCCGTCTTTCATGCGCGAAGAGACCCTCGCGCATGGCAGAGCAGAGGTGTTGGCTGATGCCAGTCCCGCTGTCGTTTCCCAACACCTCGTTCATTTGCACGCGGGTCCGCTTTGATAGGTCAATCTTGTTCACGACTCTTCACGCCGCCCATGCCCATTCAGGCTGCAAGCGCGTGATTGCTGGAGTCGGCAATCGTACGGAGCGCCCCCACGATTTGAACCCGGTGTTCGATGCTTCGATTGTCCGACCTAAAGAGGCGAACCAAGCGGAACCCGTAACCGCCTGCGGCAGCAGCTAAAGCGATGGCTCCATCAGGTGAATCGGTGCCAACGGTGATGGCCATCGATTGTCAGCAAAAAGGTGCCACCGACAAGCCACCGACAAGATTCCAGGGGCGTGAACGCTCGCTTTTCGCGGGGTTAGCCCGGATTATTCATGAACCAGCGCTCGGATGTCACTCTCGGGTGTGACAAGGGCAATCGGCGAGCGCGGAAGACGTGTGGCGCAGGCGCGAGCGTACCCAGAAGATCGAAGGCGACGCAGAAACAGTTTTTGGGCGCTGGGGGGGGGGTATCGCGAAGTCGTGGAAAGCAAAGAGGTTTCGACCGACACTGTGCGGAGTGAGCCGCGTTCGCTGCT
>DATFYN010000685.1:0-7305 GCA_035315025.1 Myxococcota bacterium | reverse complement strand
CGCGGAGCGCCCGGACGGTGGCATGCACCACGAAGGGGAGGAAGGTGAGGGCGAAGCCATGGGCCTCTAGGAACTCGCGCTTGTGCTGGTTGCGCACACCCACGACGCCTGCCAGATCGATCTCGGCGACCGTGCCGACATGGGGGGAAACCCGCTTGCTGAGCACCATGTGCTCGGCGACGAGCTTGCGAAGCGGCGTCATGGGAATCACGCGATCGCCGGGCTGGAGCTGATAGGAGAGGAATGCAGGACGGCCCGCCCCGGACGCGGCCTCCCGCCCGGCCGGAGCCGCCGCGGGTCGGGCGGGTATCTTCGTTGCCGGAGCCGAGGCCGAGCGCTGCTGAACGTCGCGCTTGGTGACGCGGCCGGCTGCCCCTGTCCCTTCGACGCCCGTGAGGTCGACCCGGGCCTCCTCGGCCATCCGCTTCGCTACCGGAGTCGCGCGCGGCGCGCTCGTCGAGGGGGCCTGCGGCCTCGCGGCGGGTGCGGGGGTGCGCTCGGGCTCAGGGCTCTGCGAGCGAGCCAACCTGGGTGGAACCCCCGCCGGGACCCCTGCCAGCGAAACGGCAGCCCCGGGTTCAATCCGTGCGAGCTCGGTCCCCACGGGCACGGTCTGGCCTTCGGCCACCAGGATTTTCTCAAGCACGCCCGTCGCAGGAGCCGGGATTTCGGCGTCCACTTTATCCGTGGTGATCTCCACGAGAGGTTGGTCGCGCTCGACCCGCTCCCCCTCCTTCACCAGCCAGCGCGCCACCGTCCCCTCCACCACGCTTTCTCCGAGCGCGGGCAGCTCAACTCCGATCGCCATAACCCTGAATCCTCTCCGATTCGCGCAGGGCGCCGTGCGCCCTAGAAGTTGATCCCTCGCCCTTCTGCCGCAAGCGCCGCCTCAAGCAGGGCTTCAGAGAGCGTGGGGTGCGCGTGGCTCGTGCTCGCGATCTCACTCGTGGTGGCCTCGAGCGTCATCGCGAGGCTCATCTCTGCGATCAGTTCGGTCGCGCCGTAGCCCACGATGTGGGCACCCACGATCTCTCCGTAGCGGGGCTCGGCGATGATCTTCGCGAAGCCCGCGGTGTGCGCGCTCGCCACCGCTTTGCCAGACGCCGTGAACGGGAACTTCCCGATCCGCAGGTCCTCTCCGAACTCGGCACGAGCCTGTGCCTCCGTACGCCCGATCCAGGCGACCTGCGGCTGGGCGTAGATGCAGGCCGGAATCTTCCAGTGGTCGAGCGGTGGCCGCTTCACACCGCAGAGCGTCTCCACCGCCGCAATTCCCTCCTCGCTTGCCTTGTGCGCAAGCAGCGGGGGTTGCGCGACGTCTCCAATCGCTGAGATGGTCGGCGACTCCGTCCGGAGGTTCGCGTCCACCGGAATGAACCCTTTGGCATCGGTCTCGAGGCCCACCGCATCAAGCCCGACGTCGCCTGAGAGCGGCCGGCGCCCGATCGCAACGAGCACCTGCTCCGTTTCGAGCTCCTCGGTCGTCGCACCCCTTGAAACCCGGAGCCGCACACCGCCATTGGCAAGCTTGGCTTCCTCGAACCGAGTGCCAAGCCTGACCTCGATCTTCTTCCTGCGAAACTCGCGCTGAAGGACCTCGGCAACCTCCGGGTCGGCGCCGGGCAGCATCTGATCCGCCATCTCAAGCACGATGACTTGGGCGCCGTACATGGCGTAGACGTACGCGAACTCCACACCCACGGCACCCGCACCGATGACCACGAGTCTTGCCGGAATCGTCCGTGACTCGAGGGCCTCGCGTGAGGTCAAGATGTGCCGGCCATCGACCGCCAGGCCGGGGGGCACCCACTCCCGCGAGCCGGTCGCAAGCAAAATATGCGCGGCTTCGACGACGGTCTGTCCTGCGCCCGTCACATCTACGCGTGTCGCGGCCGAGAGGCGGCCGTGCCCGCGCACAAGCGTGATCTTGTTCTTGCGAAACAGGCTTTCGATGCCCTTGCTGAGACGATCCGCCGTCTTCCGGCTGTGCGTGATGAGCTTGTCATAGTCGAGGGTGATGCCGCTCGCGCCGATGCCGAAAGTATCCCCATGCGAGCGGAGGTTCTCCACGAGCTCCGCGCCGGTGAGCAGCGCCTTGGACGGGATGCAGCCCCAGTTCAGGCACACGCCGCCCGGGCGGTCGTCTTCGATCACCGCGACCTTCTGGCCAAGCTGCGCCGCGCGGATGGCGGCCACATAGCCCCCGGGACCCGAGCCCAGCACTGCGAGATCGAAGCTGCCTTCGCCGCTCAAAAATCCCCCGAACACGAGCCTTAGGCGATGGGCTTCTCCACCACGGGAAGCTCCAGTTCGCGCAGTTCGCGGTGCCGGCCGGAGGACGGGACCTTCTCCACCTGCACACGCGCCTGGAGTTTGATGAGGCCATCCAGGACTGCCTCCGGGCGCGGGGGACAGCCCGGGATGTAAATGTCGACGGGGATAATCGTGTCGATCCCCTGCACCGTAGAGTAGTTGTTGTAGGGCCCACCCGAGCAGGTGCATGCGCCAAACGCAATCACCCACTTGGGTTCAGCCATCTGGTCGTAGACCTTCTT
This sequence comes from Myxococcota bacterium, assembly GCA_035315025.1. Lineage (GTDB taxonomy): Bacteria > Myxococcota_A > UBA9160 > UBA9160 > UBA9160 > UBA9160. The sequence goes on along the minus strand of DATFYN010000685.1, from coordinate 4,750 downwards.
CAGAATGGGTGCCTGCCGGTGGCTGATCGTACCCACCACCATGAGAAGGTCGGACTGGCGCGGCGAGAAGCGCGGCAGAGCGCATCCGAAGCGATCGATGTCGTAGCGCGGACCCGCGACCGCCATGAACTCCATGCCGCAGCAAGCCGTGACGAAGGGGTAGAGGAACATGGAGTACTTGCGGCCCCAGTTCATGACCGTGTCGAGCTTCGTGGTCACGAAAGAATCGCTACCTTGGCGCAGGTACTCGAGCATGCGTGCGGTACGAGCCTCTTGGCCCGGCATTTGGGAGAGGCTCGCTTCCGTCGCCGATCCCGCCGACGGATGATCTGCCATCTGAGCTCCTCCCTGGAGAGGCGGCTTGTTCGCGCCCACCCTGCCTTGCGCTCGTTTTCGCTCTTCGGTTGGTGTCACGGACCACTATAGCGGCTCTGGTAGACTAGGGCCCGTGAGTGCTCCGGCCGCACACGACGCCTCTCCCATGCGCCAGACCCTGGCTTGGGGGGTTCACGCCTTTACCGCCAGCGGTGCCGTGATTGGGGCCCTTGCCCTCCTTGCGATCGCCGCCGGCGATCTGTGGCGAGCGGCCCTGCTCATGCTGCTCGCCCTGGCGATCGACTCGGTGGACGGGACGCTGGCGCGGGCGGTCCGGGTGCGCGACGTCCTGCCCACCTTCGACGGGCGCCGCCTCGACGACATGGTGGATTTTCTGAACTACGTGATCGTGCCCGCGGTATTCCTCGTCTGGGCGGGGAGTCTCGTCTCGTGGCACTGGGCGGCACTCCCGATTCTCGCCAGTGCGTACGGCTTCTCTCAGGATGATGCCAAAACAGAAGATGACTTCTTCCTCGGCTTCCCTTCCTACTGGAACGTCGTCGCACTCTATTTGTGGCTCTTCGACGTCTCCCCGCTCGTGGGGACGGCGATCGTGGCCCTCTTCTCGGCGATGGTGTTCGTGCCGTTTAAGTACCTCTACCCGAGTCGCATGCCGGTGCTTCGGCGCACGACGAACGTCGCCTGCGCCCTCTGGACGCTGGCCCTGACGGGCTGTGTGCTGGATCCCGCGCAAACGGCGAGCATTCACCTGCTTGCCGTGACGCTGCTCTTCCCGGCCTACTACTTCGCCCTTTCTTTCTGGCTGGGCGGCCTGCATCGGAGCCGTTCCTGAGCGGCGAGGCTTTTCTGGCGCCGGGGAGAAGGAGCGTGATCCAGGGCCCGCTCCGCCGCCGGCGGCCCGCGGGCCTGCGTGGCGGGCAGGTGCAAAGGGTGGCCTGCGCCTACGGCACCGCGTGAGCGGTCTTCGCCTTCCGGGCGAGGAGCTCCCCCTCCAGGGTGACGTCGACGTCCTCGTGGCAGGAGGCGGCTCTGCGGGCTGCGCCGCCGCGGTCACCGCGGCGCGCCTCGGTCTCCACACCGTCCTTGTAGAAGAGATGCCATTTCTTGGCGGAATGAGTACGGGGGGATGTGTCGGCACTTACTGCGGCTTCTACTACAAGGAGCGCGGTGGGAGCCTTCGCGCGCTGGTCGGCGGCCTCCCCGCGGAGATCGAATCGACCCTGCGCGAACGGGGCCACGCCTACGGCCCCGTTCCCTTCAAGGAGACAGCGGCAGTTCCCTACGTGCCGTGGGGAGTAAAGCTCCTGCTCGAGGAACTTTCGCGCAGCGAGCGGCTGCTCGTGGTCCGCTTGCATACGAAGCTCACCCACGCGGTGGTGGAGGACCGATCGATCCGCGGCGTGGCCGTCCATGGGCGCGGCGGCCGCACGGCGCTTCGGGCGCGCGTCTACATCGATGCGACAGGCGACGCGGAACTCGCGTGTCTGGCTCACGTCCGAACCCACAAAGGCGACGCGATCCAATACCCGTCCATGATGTTCACCATGCAAAACGTCCGAATGGAGGAGGCACTGCCTGCGCTCTCGAAGCTGCCTGCCCTCATCGCCGAACATTTCGAGCGGGAGCGCCTTCCGCGGCGCGGAGGGAACCTGATCCCGACGCTCCGCCCGGGCGAGGTGCTTGTGGCCATGAGTCGGGTCGATCTCGAGGGGCGCCCGGTCGATGGATCCGATGACTTCGAGATCAGCTACGGCGAGATGGAAGGCCGTGTCCAGGCCGCGCGCCTCGCAGACTTCCTGCGTCGGTACATGCCGGGCTTTTCCAACGCATTTGTCTCCGACAGCGCCCCGCGCCTCGGCATTCGCGAGACGCGCAGAGCCGAAGGAGAGTACGCGCTCTCGCGGGACGACGTGCTTGGCGCCCGAAAGTTCGAGGACGGCATCGGCCGGGCCGCCTGGCCGATCGAGCGCCACGTGGCCGGAGGCGAGACGGAGTGGACGTTCCTCGAGCCCGGTAGGTGGTACACGATCCCCTACCGCTGCCTCGTGGCCCGAGGTGTCGAGAACCTCCTCATCGCGGGTCGCTGCGTGTCGGCCGAGCCTGACGCGTTCGCGTCGGTGCGGGTGATTGGCCCGTGCATGCTCGAAGGCCAGGCAGCCGCCACCGCAGCGCGCCTTGCCTGCAAGGCCGACGTCGCAGTCCGCGCGATCGATATCGATCGGTTGCGCTGCGATCTTGCAGCGCTCGGCGTTCCCCTTTGAGCACGCCCCTGCGACGCCTGGACGATGGGATCTGGGTGGCCGACCGCCCGCTGCGCCTCGGCGGAATCGAAATCGGTACGCGTATGACCGTGCTCCGGTTGCGGGAGGGTAGCCTCCTGCTCCACTCCCCCGTCCCGTGCGACGACGAAACCTGCCGCGCCCTCGATGCCATTGGTGCCGTGCGTTTTGTCCTGGCACCAAACAAAGTACATCACTTCTTCGTGACGCCCTGGAAAGCGGCATACCCCGCCGCAACCCTCCTTGCCGCGCCGGGTCTGCGGGAGAAGCGGCCCAAGATCCCATTCGATGGCGTCCTTGAGGGCGATCCGCCCGAGGCCTGGCGGAGCTCCGTGGAAATAGAACTCTTTCGCGGAGCCTCGTGGATCAACGAGATCGTCCTCTTCCACGTGCCAAGCCGCACGCTCGTGCTGACCGATCTCGCGATGAACTTCCGCTCGGCCCCGAACCTCCTGACCGCCGTTTGGCAACGCCTTTTCGACGCACGCAACCGATTCGGACCCACGCGCTTCGTGCGCCTTGTGATCCGCGATCACAACGCCGCGCGCAGATCGCTCGAACGCATCCTCGCCTGGGACTTTGAGCGCGTGACGGTGACGCACGGAGAGGTTCTCGAGGCGGGAGGCAAGGCGGCGCTGCGGGACGCCTACGCCTGGCTGTGAAGCGCGCGTCGGCTAGCCTCGCCCGGTGACCCGCGCTGCGCGCGCGACGGGAGTCCTACTGCTAAATCTCGGCACTCCCGCATCGCCGAGCGTTCCGGACGTCCGCCGCTATCTCGCTGAGTTCCTCTCTGACCCTCGGGTCCTCGATCTGCGGGCGCCGGCGCGCTGGCTCCTGCTCCACCTTTGGATCCTGCGTTTCCGCCCGCGTCGCTCGGCTGCGCAGTACGCGTCAGTGTGGATGGCCGAGGGTTCGCCCCTTCTCGTCCACAGCCGCGCCCTGTGCTCCGCCCTCTCAAAAGAGCTCGGCACCGGCTTCGAGGTCCAGCTCGCCATGCGCTATGGAACGCCGGGGATTGCGGCAGCGATGGAGAACCTTCTCGCCGCCGACGTCGGGAAGATCATCGTCTTCCCGCTCTTCCCGCAGGGCGCATCGTCTTCGAGGGGCTCTGCACTCGCGAAAGTCTTCGAGCTGGCAGGTGCGATGTGGAACGTGCCCGTGCTCGAGACAGCGCCGGAGTTCTTTGACGACCCGGGTTTCACGAACGCGTGGAAAGCGGTGACTGGGCCCCGGCTCGCCGAATTCCGCCCGGACTATGTGCTGTTCTCCTTCCATGGCCTGCCCGAGCGCCATCTGCGCAAGAGCGATCCTACGGGGCGGCATTGTCTCGCGACCGCCGGCTGCTGCGATGTCATCGGGCCTGCCAACCGTGCCTGCTATCGAGCGCAGTGCGCCGCTACGACGCGTGCCCTGGCCCGCGCGCTCGATCTCGCACCGGATGCCCATTCGATGGCGTTCCAATCCCGCCTCGGCCGAGAACCCTGGATCCGACCGTATACCGACCACGTGCTGCCCGCGCTGCGCAACCGGGGCATTCGCCGCCTGGCCGTCGTTTGTCCCTCGTTCGTCGCGGATTGCCTCGAGACGGTCGAGGAGATTGGGATCCGCGCGCACGAGCAGTGGCGAGCAGTCGGCGGCGAGGAACTCCTGCTCGTGCCGTCGCTGAACGCAGATCCGGCGTGGGTAAGAGCGCTCGCGCAGAGGGTGCGCAACCACGAGCGCTAGGAACGTCTCCGCGTGACGCTGTCCCCAAGCGCCTCGCGAGCGGCCCGGACGAGGGCGTTTCGCTCGCCGGCGCTGTTCAGCGCGAAGCGCTCGAACTCCTGCCCGGTCTTGAGATCCGCGAACAGACCCGCCGGATCCTCGTGGAAGTGGAGAAACGCCCTGCTCCCGCGATAAAACACGCCCGGCTTCTTCTCGACGATGCCGGGCAGGCGCCGGACCTGGCCGAGCAACGCCTCGAGGATGGCAAGCGCGCGCGGCCCAGCGTGCTTCATCGCCCGAGGCCTGGCGCGATCGCGCTCGCTGCACGAGTGCCACTCGAAATTGTGTCTGCGATCGAGACGCCATCGAGCCAGCCACCGGCCACGGCGAGTCCTTTCACCCGCGCAATCTCCCTGCGTACGTCGGCCACG
>DATFYN010000684.1:0-12664 GCA_035315025.1 Myxococcota bacterium | reverse complement strand
AGTGGACCGCACACATGCTGCTGATCTTCTCGCTCGGCCGCGCTGACATCCTACCCCTAGGCGACTATGGGATCCGCAAGGGCGCCCAGCGATTGTATGCGCTCAGCGAGCTCCCAGGACCCCTCGCGCTCGAGCGGATCGGGGAGCCTTGGCGCCCCTACCGAAGCGTGGCAAGCTGGTATTTGTGGCAAATCGCTCAGGCCACACGAGAAGACTAATGAGCGGAGGGACGGGATGACTGCGCGGCCACCGCCCCTGCGCCATACTCGCCCCCTGCGCGTCCCCATCGTCTAGAGGCCTAGGACATCGCCCTTTCAAGGCGATAACACGGGTTCGAATCCCGTTGGGGACGCCATTTTAGCGCTTCGAGCTCGGTCTAATTCCCCTTTATTTTACGGGATATTGTGCCTGTTCTGCCGCTGCACTTTGGGTGGACTTTCCACCCATGCACAACGGCCGCACAAGAATACTCGGCTTGTGGGTGGACGGAAGTGACGTGGCGGGGGCTACTTCTTTTTGAGCAGATCCACAACGCGCACAAGCGCATTGGGCTGTAGCTTCGCGTACTTCTCGGTCATCTTCGGGTCGCTGTGCCCTAGAAAGCCTTGAAGGGCGCGGTCGCCGACCCCAGCGGCAAGCGCGGCCGTCGCGAACGTGTGACGGGTTCCCGTGTAGAGGCCTGCATCGACGCCGACGGCTTCCGCGGCTGCTTTCCACCGAGACCACAGAGCCCAATGCGACCACCGATCGCGCGTGCGCGGATTCTTGAAGAGCGGCGTCGCGCCGAAGGCTTTCGGGTCGTGGTAGTGCCGCTGCAACCATTCTTCAAGTTCGGCTGACACCGGAAGGCGGCGCACCTTGCCGGACTTCGTGCCGCGGATCGGGGCACGAGAGGAGCCACCCTTTGCGGCGCACTCGACCCGGAGGTAATACCGGTCGCCATCGTGCTCGACGTGTGCGCGGTCGAGTGCTCGGGCTTCGCCGGGGCGTAGGCCGATCGCGAGGGCGTAGAAGATCCCTCTCTCGTGCTCGGGTATCTGCTCCAGGACGGCCCGTTGTTGGTCTAGGGTGAGAATGCGCGGCATATACTCGTCGGGCTTGATCTCCGGCATTTCTGCGCAGCGCCTCGAGGAACTGACCCGCGAGGTTTACCGACAGATACGCCGCGGGGATCCGTTCAAAGCCGACGCGGCCGGACTGCCGCCGCCCGGCAGTTGAGAGCCGCCGCCGGTGGATCGCTGCGCGCGATCCCGCCGGCGGCGGCGTGCGGTCGTCGTCTGTCAGCGAGCTACGCGGCCTTGCCCGCGGCGAGCGCGTGCACGTCCGCGGCTCTGAGCGCCTTGCCTCCGATCGCCCAGTCGCCTCCCTCGAACTCGTTGATGCGAACCCAGGTCACGGGGCGCATGCTCTCGCCTTCCACCGCGACCATCGCCTCGGTGACCTTGGCGATGAGCTCCTTCTTCTGCGTCTGCGTAAAGACGTCCTTGATGACATCGATCGTAACGAGCGGCATGTGGTGTCTCCTTGAGTGATCCCGCGGCCACGGAGCATTCCGGGCTGCTGAGTGAAGCCTCGCACGCGGGCGCGGCCGAAGCTTGCAGACCGCCTGGAGAAATCCTGGAGATTTTTTGGGGTGCGCTGCGGCCTGATCTATTCTTGCCGGCGATGATCTACAAGTTCGGTCACTTCGAGCTGGACCTGGCTACGGTCGAGCTGCGTGCGGCCGGCGAGGTCGTGAGTCTCGAGCCGCAGGTCTTTGCGCTGCTTGCGCTCCTCGTCGAGAACAGCGAGCGGCTCGTTTCCCGGGACGAGATCATCGAAAAGGTCTGGGACGGCCGCATCGTCTCGGATGCCGCCGTGGCGAGCCGGGTGAAGTCGGCGCGCCATGCGCTCGGTGACGACGGTAAGTCGCAGCAGTTCATCCGGACGATCCACGGCCAGGGCTACCGCTTCGTGGCGGAGGCCAGGGCCTTGCGCGCTGCGAAAGCCGTGTCGGCTGCGGAACCGGCCGATGACGAGCATCTTCCTGGCCTCGGCGACATGGTGCAGCGCCTCGAACGGATCGCCCGACCCTCCCTGGCCGTGCTGCCGTTTCGGTTCGTGGGGGACGACGAGCCCTACGCCGCGCTCGCGAGCGCTCTGCCTGATGAGCTGATCACCGACCTCGCCCGCCTGCACTGGCTCTTCATCACGGCGCGCGGGTCGTCGTTTCGTCTGCGCGCGGCCGGCGCCGAGTTCGGCGACATCGGGCGCCTGCTGCGCGTCCGCTATTGCCTGTGGGGCACCATCGAAGTCTCGGACCGCAAGCTCGTCATCATCGTCGAGCTCGTGGACACTACGGACGGGGGCGTCGTCTGGGCCGACCGTTTCTCGGGGCGCATCGGTGACGTGCACGCGATGCGCGAGCAGATCCGTTCGCAAGTTCTCATGGCGCTCGAGATCCGGATCCCGATGCACGAGGCCGCGCTCGCGCGCCTCGCGCCGGTGGAGAATCTCGACGCCTGGTCCGCCTACCACCTCGGCCTGCAGCACCTGTACCGCTTCAATCGCGTCGATAACGCCGCGGCCGGCGATCTGTTTCAGCGAGCAGTGGCGCTCGATCCCTTCTTCGCGCGCGCCCACGCCGGGCTGTCGTTCGTCAACTTCCAGACAGCGTTCATGCACTACAGCAACGATCTCGCAGGGGTGATCGGCGCGGCGCGCCGCTACGCCGAACGCGGGTTCGAGCTGGATCCGCTCGATCCCTTCGTCAACTTCACCATGGGACGCACCTACTGGCTCGAGGGCGATCTCGACACGAGTCTCAGCTGGCTCGAGCGCTCGACGGAGATCAGTCCGAACTACGCCCAGGGCATCTACGCGCGGGCGTGGACGGAGACCCTGGCCGGCCGGGCGCTCGATGGCCGCCAGCACGTCGATTTTGCGATGCGCCTGAGCCCGCTCGACCCGCTGCACTACGCGATGCAGGCAACGCGCGGCTTCACGCACATGGTGCTCGGCGAGGATGCGGAGGCAGCGCACTGGGCAGAACGCGGCGCACGTTCGCCCGGCGCGCACGTGCTGATCGCGATGATCGCGGCCGCGGCGCATACGCTGAAGGGCGACCGCGAGCGCGCTGCGTTCTGGGCCGCGAACGTTCGCAAGCGCAACGCCACGCTCACCCGCGATGATTTCTTTCGCGCCTTTCCAATGAAGTCCGAGTCGATGCGGGCGCGGTTGCTTCAGGCGCTGACGCAGGTCGGGTTCTAATTTCCGGACTAAGCCGCCTCCGCAATCCCCTCTCAGTGCACGAAACGGCCCGGTCGGCGAAAGACCTTCGCGGCCCGACTGGGCGGTCCAAAGCTCGTTGCGCTACGCGACGAACGCGCTCCGTGACGGCTCCGCGAGTGTCCCGGACTTCGCGAAGGGAAACCTGTCCATTCCGATAACTCCATCGCGCGTCACTCTGCGACTCGCTCGTATCGATGGTGGAGTCCCCGGACCTCCGGGAAGGCAATCACGCGCCTGTCTTCAAATGCCGCCGTACACAGACTTTCGTGGCTCAGGCCGCGCAGGCGCCTTCGCGAATTCCTGCACCACAATGCACCGCGGCGCAATGCCTCGCTCTGGCTAAGGCGCGGCGGCGGGGTTCGGGGTGCTACGCCGGGGGGGGGCATGTTTCGTTAGCCCTCCGTTGATGGAGGTTGTCCTATCGTTTCGAGCGGTGGCGGCCTAAGGTGCTTTTTCCCAGAGAGCCGGCAAGCTGGCCGGGCGGAAGGTCGTGACGCAGGGCGGCTCCGATGTGGCGAAATCCTTCGCGGTGATTGCGTGCTACGACCTCGTGCACATGAGCGGGCAGAAGGTCAGGATACCTGTCCTTCAGACGCATGCTTCACTACCTCCACCGCCGGGATGCCGGGCGGCCGTGCGCTCGACGTCTTCGTCGGAACCCTCTCGCGTGTTCGTTACCGATTCGAGGGGCGACGCTCATCGAGCGCGAGCCGTCTTCCTGCGCGATCGCCAGCTGCGCCTGCCCCGAAGCAATCGTGCTCCAGCCGGAGAGATCGAGGAACGCGTCGAGCAGTTCACCCGCTTCGGTGTCGTCCAGCGCCTGATCCGTCACTGCTCCCTCTGCCTCAGCAAAGCGTCACGACGAGCGTGTTGCCGCTCGCGACGAGCCGCGCGCGCAACGCGTCCATTGCCACGATCGCGCCGCCCACGCGATACGGGTTCGCCTCGCTCTCGAAGGCAAGCGGCTCGCCGTTCAGCGTGAGCGCCGCCGGACCATAACCCCGTTTGCGGATCGCGTACACTACCTCGACGGGTGCGCCGGCCACTTCGATGGCGGCGCGCAGGCCGTCGAGCGCCCGCGGCAGCACGGGGTCGATCGTGAGGGACGAGCGCGACGGGCGCAGGCCGAGCACGCGGCCGCGGATCAGCTGCGTCGCGATCCCGGCACCGCTCGAGTAGACGCGCCAGCCGCCTTCGACCGCGATCGCGCCCGCCTTGAACTCGTCGTAGCGCGACGCCGCCTCGTAGCGATCCGCGAAGCACGCATCGGAGCTCGACGAGTAGCAGTTGCTCTGGCGCGGTCGCGCGGACGGGACTGCGTCGCGCACACCGATCGGGTTCGCCTGTCGCAGCGCGAGGAACGCTGCGTCGGCGTCGCCCCAGTGCGCCATCGCCTCGGCGTAGCGGAGGTGCGCGTGGGTGTACATGATGCCGATCTCGCGCCCGAAGAAGGTGCTGCTCTCCGCGCGCTGGAAGTGGCGCTGCGGTCCGCCCGCGTACGGCGGAGGGCGATCGAAGAGCCGCGCCCCGTCGGGTGCGAGCAGGTGCTGCCGGATCAGCGCAACGTGCGCGCGCGCCTGCTCCGGCGTGAACAGCTCGGACAGGATCGCGTGGATCATCGGCAGCAGCCGGTAGTGGATCCCTGTGCTGCGATCGCTCGGATGCAGCAGCCGCTCGACGCCGCCCTCGGCACGGAAGTACGTGAATCCGGCGAGCACGCCGTCGCCGATCAGGAGGCGCTGGAACTCGTCGCGCACCTGCGCCGCGATCGCTTCCAACTCGGGCGCGCGCTCGCCACGTCCGAAGCGGCGCAGCGCGGCGGCCAGCGCGCGCAGCGTCTGGACCTGCAGCGTCACGGTCCACGGGCTGCACAGCCGCTCGCGCATGGAGGGATCCACCGGTTGGAGCGAGTCGTTCCAGTCGCCATGCCCGTAGGCTGCGAGCTGCGTGCCCGGGATCACGCGCGCCCCGATCACGCCGAGCGCGCGCTCGACGTGCTGCCAGATCGTTGCGTGCTCGGCGCGCGCGTCACCCTCTACGTGGAAGAACGGAACCGTGGCGTCGAGGATCGACGCGTCGTCGGACGCGAGCATGTACTGCGCGAGCGCGAGCACCGGCCAGAAGACGATGTCGCCGTGCGCCTCGTCGGGCCGGTTGTTGCGCTCGCGGTCGAAGAACATGAACCACTGAGGCCAGTCGCCGTTCGCGTTCTGGTTGCGGTAGACGCGCAGCAACAGGTCGCGCAACGATCCCCAGCGGCCGAGCGAGAGCAAGAGCTCCACGGGCCCCTGACAGACGTCGCGCGTGCCCCAGCCGCCGCCCGAGTACTGTTCGAGACCGCGCGGCGCGAGATAGTGGATCAGCGCGTCGTGCGCGAGCCAAGGCAGGATGTCCTGGAGCTGCGCGACGTCGGAAGCGAGCGGCGAATCCGCGACCGGCAGCAGGCGGAGCGGCCCGCTCACGTCGCGCCAGAAATGCGCCCTGCGTTCGAGATCGGCGGCGGGGTCCGACTCGCCGGCGTCGCTTCCGGCCGGCGCGACGAGATGGCCCGTGATCCGGAAGCCGACGGATCGGGAAGCGGCGGTCACGAGTACGAGGAAGGGCTGATTCCTGCTGCGGCCGTCGGCGAAGAGCAGCTCGTCGCCGCCCAATGCTTCGATGGCAGTGCCGCGCACGGGATCGATGCGGAAACAGCCGTACGGAAAGCGCTGGCCGACGTCGCTGTCGGGCGGAGCGCCGAGCGCGACGCCCCGCTCGTCGCGCACCGCGCGCAGCGGAACCGCGTCCGCACCGTCGTCCCCACCGAGCGCCACGTGGCTCGACACCAGGAAGCGGCACGGCGCGCCATCCACAACTTCGATCTCGAGCAGCAGCTCGTGACTGGAGACCGCCGCCCGGCTGCGCACTTCGATCCGCCCGCCCGCGTGCCAGTAGATCCAGCGGCAGCCACTCGGATCCATCTCGAACGCCGACGGCAAGTCCAGCAGCTGCCATCCGTCCGTGCCCTCGACGAAGACGCGCTGCCCATGCGAGCGGAAGAGACCGAGGTAGCTGTGCGTCGTGGACAGGAAGCGATTGATGCTGACGTGGCCCTGCGTGACCATCGAGTGGAAGACGCCGGCCATCCACACCGTCGACGTGAGCGACGCCTCGTCGGGAACGAGGCCGTCGCCGGTCCGCAGGATCTGCCCGTGCGGGCGCAGCACGCCGCGCTCCTTCGCAGCGAACACCACGTGCCGATTCGCGCCGACGAAGAAGGAGTGGAGTCGACCATCCTGCCGCTCGACGTGGCGCAGCTCGCTGCCGAAGAGATCGCTGATCTCGACCTCGGCGAGATCGCGACACGCGAGCCGCGGACCGACACTGAACAGCGTCGGAGACTCCGCGACGAAATCCGAGTCCTGCGCAGCCTCGGTTGCGGGCTGGGCCTCGGGCAGCGCGAGCGCTCGATCAACGAACGCGAGGTCCGCCGTCGCCGTCGCCGCCGGATGGTCGGGCTCGAGCCAGGCGAAGAAGCCGCGCACGACACGCGCGCCCGGCTCGAGTCGCACCGCCTCGTCCTGCAGGACCGCCATCGCGTGCTCGTGCTGCTGCCGCTTCCCCGGCAGCGTCTCGGCGCACAGACCCACCGGTCGCGTATCGCTGCGCCCGGCCACCCCGTGGAACTGGAGCGCGTCGGTCGCGAAACTCGTGGCGTGATGAAGCGACCCGAGCACGACCCAAGGATGGCGACCGTCCACGGATTGGTTCTGGCGCACCGCCAGCACGGCTCCGCGTTCGGGATGCACCAGCGGCGTGTGATCGAGGTACTGGCTGACGTAGTACTCGTTCTGGCGAACGGCGCCGTAGTTGGCGAGCGCGAGGTCCTGGGCGTGGATCAGGTCGACCGCGAGCGGCGCGGCGCCGACGTTCTCGAGCGCGACGTGCCAGAACCACGCGGGTGCGCCCTGCGCGAGCCGCAGCGACACTTCGAAGCGGACGTTGTTCCAGGTTCCGCGCGCCGCGAAACGGTCCTCGCGGATGCTGTAACGGGCGCCGCTGGCGGGACCGAGCAGCGGGATCGCGTCGGCTCTCCCGTCACGCCGGCGCAGATAGAGGTTGGTCGGCCCCCCCTCGGCTTCGTTGCCCGGAAACAGATTCACGATGACGTCGCGATGATCGATGCGCCGGAGCGAACCGTTGGCGTTGATCTGCACGCGCAGGTCGGATGCGCTGGTGAGGCAAACGGGCGTCGTCATGTGGCGTGCTGTCGTCCGTTCGTGCGCAAGGTTCTCTTCGCGTGGACTCAGGTGGCTTCGAGCGCAACGCGCCCCCTCAGCCGCCGTCGAGCCCTACCCTATGCCGAAGTCACCAGCGGCGACCAAGGATACACCATGCTCATGCAAGGTCAGGTACAAGCCATCGTCTGAGCACGCACAGATCAGCGGGTACCTCGGCGAGAGCGACGCCTTCGACAAAGGCCATCGTAACGTTCGCCATCGCCTACGCCGATCAAAGCGCGCGCGACCATGTGGTCCTCGAAGAGGCGGGGCGCTCAGGACGGATAGAAGTTGTTGTGGAGCTGGAATAGAAGCTGGGAAACCGTCGTTAACGAAGCGCTTAGGCTGGTAGGACGCGATCGGTGCCTCGAGTACGAGGGTCGAAACTCGTCCTTCAGGACCAGGGTAAAAGGCGAAACTCACAGCGATTTGACGGTGTCCGTTGGCGTACCGTCTAGTGTATTGAGTCCCAGAACCGGCCGCCTGCGATAAGCGGGATTGTCCTGGGACGCGTCGGCTTTGGGGGGGTCGTCGGCACGGGCAATCGTGGAGAGGATGAGCAGCGAAGCGAAGAGCCAAAGAGAGGTGACGCGTTTCGCTGAGTCCTCCCGACCCGGTGATAGCGAGCGCGGCTTCCGGTCAACGTTCGATAGGAGACATGTGCGCTTGCGGGAAACGTTCCCGCATCCATGCTGCTACGGCTTCGTTGGCTCCACGATGTGGAGGTCGCGCTGTGGGAAGGGGATCTGGATCCCCGCAGCATCGAAGACCTCCGACAGGGCTACCGCAACCGCGCTCCTCACAGCCGCGAGCCGACCCCCGTCGCCGACCCACGCGTGAAGCTCGAAATCGAGCGAGCTCTCACCAAAACCAAGAAAGAGCGCGTTCGGCTCCGGGTTTGCGAGCACCTCTGGATGCTGCTTCGCGACGTCCGTGAGCATCGCCACCACTCGCTCGGTCTGTCGTTCGTCGTCGTCGGCGGCGGAGGTCGGCCGGCTCCGAGCCTCGGTCCTCCCAAGCTTCCAGGCATTAGGCTGATGCTAGAGCCCAGCATGTTGAATTCGGGGCGTGGCCGCTCGCTGCGACGGCGTACCGGCCGGACCGGGCTCCGCGCCGGCAACGCTCCGCTCGGACCTACCCCTCCCGAAGGTCCGCGTTCGAGCGATCGAGATCGAGCTGCAGCTCTTGATGGACCCTGTCGTTGACCATGCCGCGGTCGCGCAGCGCCAGGAGGGCGTCGGTCTTCGCGGCATAGACCGCGCGCCGCACGTCGCCCGCGACCGCCAGCCGCCGTAGCGCCTCAGACCGCACCAGCTCATCCTCCGACTGCAGCGACGCGAGCTGATCCGACATCGCATCGCGCAATCGGTAGACGGCGATCGGGCAGCTCTCCTCCGAGCAGAAGGCATCGAGGCGCGCGATTCCAGCCGAGAGCATCGCTTCGCGCGCGCGGCGCATTTCGAGGTCGGTCGGGTCGGCGTCGGAAAGACCGAGTCGCCGCACCAGCGGCACGAGCGTCACCCCCTGGCCGATTAGGGTCACCACGATCACCACCAGGGTGCAGGCGATGATCTCGGCGCGTCCGGGAAACGGTGCGCCGTCGCGGAGCAGCATCGGCACGGACAACGCCGCCGCCAGCGACACCGCGCCGCGCACGCCGCACCATGCGCCGAGGATCACGGAACGAACGTCGGGATAGCCGCCCTCGCGCTGGCGCAGTCGCGGCAAGAACCAGAGCGGCACGTAGGCGCCGGGGAATATCCAGACGAAGCGGGCACCGACAACCGCTACGCTCACTATGAGCGCGATCCCCACGATCCCGGGCTCCGTGTCGATCGCCTGCTGCAGGCGACGCGGTGTCTCCAACCCGACGAAGAGGAACATCAGAGCGTTCAGCATGAACGAGAGGTGATCCCACGAGGAGTACAGCTCGACGCGGCTCTCCGGTGCGATGTAGTGGATCCGCCATGACGCGACGAAGCCAGCGATCACCACCGCAAGCACTCCCGACGCCGCGACGTGATCGGCCAGGAAGTAGGCGACGTATGGCGCAAGCAGCGACAACGCGAAGAGAAGTTGTGTGCCGCGCACGTAGTAGTTCATCGTGGCGGCAGTCCACCCGACCGCGGCTCCGATCACGACGCCCAGCCCGGCGATCCGCGCGAAGGAAAGCCCGATCGCCCCGGCCTCGAACACGCCCGTCAGCACCACGACCGTCGCCAGCCCGACGCCGAGCAGCCCAGTGGCGTCGTTGATTAGGCTTTCGCCACCGAGGATCGCGGTGGTGCGGCGGGGCATGCGCAGTCGGTCGAGCACAGCCTGGACGGCAACGGTGTCGGTCGGCGAGACGATCGCGCCCAGCAAGAAGCAGGTACCCCACGGCAGAGCAGGGATCGCCCAATGGACAACGAGCCCGACCACGAGGATCGTGAACGCGACAAGCCCGATCGCGAGCTGGAGGATCGGCCGCAGCCAGCGGCGGAAGTCGAGCCACGATGCCTCCCAAGCGTCCGCGTACAGCAAAGGAGGCAGGAAGACCGAGAGGATCAACCTCGGCTCGATCTCCAGCGGGGGGAGCGATGGAACCAGCGACCAGACCATGCCGGCTACCGCGAGCAGCACCGGGGCCGGGATCGCGACCCTCTGTGCCAGGAACGACACGAGCCCGATGACGCCGAGCACCAGGATCACCGTCGGCAGGATCTCGCCCATGCGCGGAGTATCGCAGCTCTGCTTGACCCGACACGGCGGGGATGGGGGTCTGCCACCGCGACGAGAGCTGGCTCATCGCCGGCACGGTGGCCTACCGGCCCGATCCACTTGAGGCACCCGGCTAGGTGAACCTGCTGATCTGCTGGCCAGAACTTCGAGGCGACGTTTCGTCATCGGCCTGTAATGCACCGATGGCTGTAAGAGGTCGAAGCGACCCGGACGAGGTGTTCAACCTATATCAGTGTATATATGTATATATGCAGTCGCACATAGCGAGCGAACCGGGCGAGGTCCCCCATGGGCGGTCGGAAATTAGGGTGTCCCCCGGGTCTCGCCCCGGATCCGGTGATCTTGGCGACCGCGTCTCTCAGGCCGCCCAGATGCGGGTGCGCATAGCGTCGAGCAGTTCCTCGGGCGCGACGTGGCGGACGTACCTGTCGGTCGTCGCAAGGCTCGCGTGACCGAGCGCTGCCTGGACGATCGGGAGGGCGAGGGTTCAGCGCGAAGCGCCTCGCCGGCCAGCTCCCACAGGAGCCAAGCGTTCAGGTCTTCCGATAGAGCGCGCCTGGAATCCAGTAGCTCCTCGAGAACTCGCAGGGCGAAGTCCTGGATCTGCTACTCCGCTGAGAAGGCCAGAAACTCCAACGCTTCGGTCACTGCGCGGGTCTGTTCCTCCGAGAGGGCACCCAGCCGCGGGGTTCCCGGTCGGGCGGCCGAAGACTCTGGAAACGCGATCCGCGATCTTCAGGAAGTCTCTCATGCGTCGCCTCGTCTGGCGGGCGCGGTGCACCGGAATCTGGTCTCGATCAGTGCCCGCACGCTGAGCATGGTTGGATCCGAACTCGGGTGACTCGCGCTAAACGCTCGGTTGCGCGCCGCCCTCTGCCATCGTTGCGTCCACGCATGCGAACGGTAGTGGTCCGGTCCGACGGGGTTTTCAGCCGCTTTGCAGGGCTAGCGAAAACCCCAGATCGGGATGCGCTGGCGAGGTAACCACGCGATCCGGAGGTGAATTGTGGGGATAGGGTCATGGCCAGTAAGCAGGGGGTAAGCACTTGGGAACGAGTTCGGGCGTAGCCTGGCGTGCCCCAGCGGATCCGCGGCCTGAACGGGAGGCGCAATCCCAGCGAGCGGACTTCCTCGCCTCGCTGCATCGAGAAGACCGCTGGCCGCTCCCCCGTGGAGTTGTCACAATCGCGCGCCCGAGAGATCTCAGAAGCGCCTGAGATCCTGCTCGAATCGCCTACCTGCTCACCGCGGGCGCGTGCACGGGGGAACGCCGTGGGCCGGAGTGAGATCCGCACCGAGATCGAGATCGCCGCCCCGCCGGCCACGGTGTGGGCCGTTCTCGCGGACCTCGCCGGCTACTGCCGCTGGAACCCCATGGTGGTGGCGGCAGAGGGCGAGGTGCGGAGCGGTGGGCGGGCGAGCCTCCGCTACCGGTCGAGCCTCGGTGTCGAGTTCCAATTCGCCGTGCGCATCACGCGCGCTGATCCCGGGCGCGAGCTCCGCTGGGTCGGCCGGCGGCTCGCCATCCGCGGCGAGCACTCCTTCCGCCTCGAGCCGAGCGGAGCCGGCACCCGGCTCGTGCACGGCGAGGTCTTCACCGGCGCACTGGCCGGCGTGCTCCGCTTCGCCTTTCGGAGGCAGGTCCCGGTCTTCGAGCGCTTCGACCGCGCGCTCCGCAACGAGGCGGAGCGGCGCAGCCCACTCACGGGGCCTACGGCTGGTAGAGCGCCAGGCCCACGCTGATGCCCGCGACCGCCGTGAGAAACAGGTGACTTTCCGGTAGTCCTGAATCGAATCGTCGAGGAGCGACTCCTCATCTGACTCGGCCGTAGTGGCGTCCTTCCTCAAGCACTCGGAGTTCTTTCTCCCCGACAACGAAGTGCTCGCAGCACAACTCGTGAAGACATTTCTGGGACAGACACAATAAGTCGGGGGAAGCAGGAAGAGCACTCGCTGTGGACCCACGAAGCGTGCCTGCTGCAGCAACACTCGTGCAGGCCTTTGCAAATCCGGGCAAGGTGATCGACTTCGCGACCGGATGGACGATTCGTGGCTTGCCGACGATGGTTCCTGGTGCGGTCGCCACCGCCGGTGAGTGGGCTTTCTCCGAGGATCAGGAAGACTGCGAGAGGCCGAAGCTCCCGAGGATAGGCCGTGCAGGCACCGGGTTTGCGCCTCGGTGTGGTATCTTCATACGCTTGATCGTGAGCCTCGCGACTGTCTTCCTCCTGGCGGCCTGCACGCTCGTCATTCCCGTCTGGACCTACGGCGGCGCCGTCGGAAAGGCCGGTTCATCATGAAGGACGTGCGGGGAGTCGAGCACTGGATGCTCGTCGAAGGGGGCAAGGACGACCGTCCGGGCGTCCGCTACGCAAGCCGCTTCGAGAGTGTCGGTCTGAAGCTGCCGGAGCGGC
>DATFYN010000683.1:0-8357 GCA_035315025.1 Myxococcota bacterium | reverse complement strand
CTTTAGCGGGTCATGCTCTGCTGGAGGTCCGGCGCGAGCTGCATCTGGGCCGCGCGATGGTGCTCTGAGAGCTCGAAGGTGCGTTTCCCGACGCGCCGTGCGAGGCCGAGGCCGGACAAGAAGCCGAGCCGCCGCAGGAGCTGAAGGCGGAGCTCTCGGGAAGCCTCCGAGCTCGGGACACTCGGCTCGAACTCGATTCGCCTCTCCGGATCCGCCCGGCCCTCGAGCATCTGATCCAGAACACCGAAGTGGCGTGCCTCGACCGCGCGCTCCCGGGCGGCAACACGGTCGCGCTCTCGCCGAAGACCGAGCGCTTGGGTGGCAAGCTCCTGGCTGCGCTGGCGGATGCCGTGCACCACGTACTCCCGCGGCATTCGGAACAGGATTCCCTCTTGGCTTCGGCCGCGAATCACCACGTGAACATGGGGATGAGCGGTATCGAAGTGCTCGATTCCCACCCACTGAAGGCGCAGGCCCAGGTCCCCTTCCATGGTCGCCACGAGCTCACGGGCGTGCTGCCGGAGGTCCAGTCTCTCGCCGGCTTCAGGCGAGACGATGAGCTTCCAGAGGCGCGGATCTTCTGCCCGTTGCCACCCGCCGAGGCGATCCGGGATGTGGATCTCTTGCTCGTGGGCGTCGAAGCCGAGGCCCGGCTTTCCCTCCTGCTGGGCTCCTTCGCGCGCCAGGTACCGGCCATGGATGCGCCAGCCGGACCCGCCGCGATTCTGCACATACCGGACCTTGACGATGCTGTGCTGCAGCACTGACGGTGAGAAGCCGAGGAAGGGCACGCGCGGGGGCGGGAGACGCCTGACCCCCCGCCTTCTGCGAGAGCGAGCCGCAATCGCGCGCAGGCGGCGCGCGCTGGGAGCCCGGCTCTCGCGCCGAACCCGCCCGGGGCGAAGCCGCATCTTGGAGCGCTTACTTTCGGGGTTCTGTCGGGTAGAGCGATGGCGCGGACCGAGCTTCGATGATGCCGACGTTTCCATCGCCCCCCCTAAAATTCCGTACGGTGGGTTTGCCCCAGTACGGCTTCAAGGCTGGCCTATCAGATGGCGCCTTCCTGCAAAGCGACGCAGTCAAGCCTGCACCCAGGCATCCCCACGTATCTCCACAGTTTGCTGCCACCCTTCGCGCGCTCCGTGGTCCACGCTTCTCCCGATCAACGCCGGGAGAGCCGGACTCGGTAGCGCACCGCCATGCAAGCGACCCTGTCGCTTTACCCCAGGGGCCCTCGCTCCGGTCCGGGTTATGTTGTCCCGGTCCATCAACGCTTAAGCGGCCCCATCCGCCCCACTCGCGGGCACATCGCGACTTCACCGCACAGCGGCTTATACGCGATGCCTTCGCTGTGCGGGTGCGCCTAGGCGACCCGCGAGCGGTTCCGTGCTTTCGCCAGTCATTCCTTCTCGGCATGTCGTCGTCAGAGACCCCGGGAAGCTCGCCGGCTGCATGCGCCCAGTTCCTTCGCCGGCAACGCTGGTCTTCACCCACGATGGACGCGCTCGACCCTTCCAATGTTGTGATTTTCGGGGCTACCTACTCGTTCGCTCGCGCTACGACCTGCCAAGTTGCTTGCCTCCATTACGAGACTTTTACTTCCGGGCTTCCAACGGGTCGGTCACCCTTCCCGTCGCCGGATATGACTACAGTGTCCAACTGGGCAATCTACACCGGTGGGACCTCCACCCACTGGAATGACGGCTAGCTTCGCTGCGACCACCGTCCTCACTCCCCAGAGCTCCGCTCGGGTGATCGGCCGAGCGGAACCAGCAGCGCGTTTACGGGGCTTGACTGATCGTCCGGAGGCTCCCGGCCAAGCGCGCGAAGGAGATCCTCGCGCTCGGCTGAACCGCGCTCGAGACGTAGCGGAACCTCGCGGTAGAGCCCCATGGGCATCGAGACCGTGCTGTTGACTCGCAGGTCAAATGCACTTGCAGCGAGCGCGATCGCACCGCTCATTGCCACGAGAACGAGCGGCCAGCGACGACGAAGTCGGCACGAAAGTATCAGCCACTTCCACACGACGCGATTGTGCGTTTCTTGGGCAAAGCCGCAAGAATCCGGTTGCAAGCTTGCGACGTCGCGAGGGAATCCGGTTTTCCCTCCGGAGAAAATCAGCGAGCGTGTCACAAACTCCGGTTGCAACGTGTAGCCCGATCACGCGCTTCCCCCCGCGGATCTTCTTCTTCAGCTCCGCATTCTGATGCTCGCCACGATCTTCCAGCGGGTCCGCGGTCCGCGCGTGGCAGAACACAGATCGTGACAGGCACCGGCATCACTGTGCGCACACGGAGTTCACGATGTGCGATCGATGGAAGGCGTGCTCCAAGGCGGGGAGCTGACCTGACGGAGAGCAGCTTTAGGGCTGATCTCATGCCCACGGATGGTGCGGCCGTGTGTCAGGCTCAGGGACGGGCTCAGGCAACCAGATGGACGGGCGGCAGCCACGTCCTGAGGACGAGCCTACGCACCTCGGCGAGCGCCCTTCAAGACGAGCAGCGAGCTTGGTGCGGAGCACCGCGAGCGCGCACCGCGGCGCTACGCGCACCCTGCGTGGGCCGTCTCAGGGGTCGCTCGCGGAGCCCGTGGTGACGAGGGACTCCGCTTGGCCACGGGCTCGGTCCGGACACGCAGCGTGGCCCTTCGTGAGCGCTCACCCAGCACCGGAAAGATGAGAAGGAAATCGCGCGTCCTCGCCTTCCCGGGCACGGTCGTGAGCCACGAGGTTGGCGACTCAACAACAGGTGATGGACCGCCCGTCGGCGTTGAACCTGGCCGGAAGTTGTCCTACCCCGCGCAGCAGACACCCGGAGCCAAGCTCAGCCACCAGTCCCTGGATCACGAGGCTGATATCTGGTGCTCCGCGCCGCGCAGCCCGTCCGGAAGAGACGACGCCACACATGAAGTCGCAGCGGAACTCTCTTAGCCTTAGGCCTTGAACACCACCGGCATGCGCTCGATGGTGTTCATGAGCCGCGAATGGAAGCGCTCAAGCGGGCCTGCGGGCTCGCACTCGGGCAACCTAGCGAGCAGCTCCTCGAACATCACGCGCGCCTCAAGCCGAGCTAACGAGGCGCCCAGGCACAGGTGCTCGCCAAAGCCGAATGACAGGTGGCGGCGGCGGCTGTGGTCGCGCCTCACGTCGAAGCGCTCCGCGTCTTCGCCCCACACCTCCTCGTCGCGATTCGCGGCCAGGTAGAGAAGCAGCACGCAGTCGCCTTCGCCGATTTTCTTGCCCCGCAGCGAGGTCGCGCTCGTGGCGTGCCGCGTGAAGCTCAAGAGCGGCGGCCACCAGCGCAGCATCTCCTCGACGGCGTTCGGGATGAGTCCGGGGTTTGCGAGCAGCGCACCCTTTTGGTCCGGGTGCTGCATCAGAGCGAAGGCTCCTCCCGAGATCAGGTTGCGCGTGGTCTCGTTGCCAGCGGCCAGGAGCGTCGTGCAGAACATGAGGATTTCTGGATCGGTCAATCGGTCGCCGTCGATCTCGGCCCACGCCAGCGTCGAGACGAGGTCTTCGCGTGGCGTTCGGCGGCGGTCAGCCAGGTGCTCTGTGAAGTAGGCGAACATCTCGCCCAGCAAGGCGAGCATCTCGCCCCGCATGGAATCGGTGCCGACGTCGCGCCCGCCGGCGGCTTTGACCAATGCGTCCGACCAGCGCCGGAACTCCGGCCAGTCCTCGCGCGGCACGCCCAGCATCTCGGCGATCACGTACATCGGGAGCGGGATCGAGACGGCATTGACGAAGTCGACCGGCTCGCCCACCGGCACGGCGTCGAGGCTCTCCCGCGCGATGGCTCGGATCCGCGGCTCGAGCGCCGCGACTGCACGCGGTGCGAAGGCCTGGATCACAAGCTTGCGGTAGCGGTTGTGCTGGGGAGGATCCATCTCGAGGATAGAGTGCGGTACGCCGGGCGGGCGGTTCTCGGGCCCGGTGCCGAGCAGGATGCCCTGGGTCGAGGTGAACAGCTGCGGGCTGCGCGAGACGTGCTCGACGTCGGCGTGCTTGGTGATGCACCAGCAGGCAGCCTTCTCATACCAGTGCACGGGGTCTTCTCGGCGAAGTCGGCGCAGGGCAGGATAGGGGTCGCCGAGGTAGAAATCGGCGTCGTCGGGAGCGAAATCTCGGATCACGGCGTCTCCTCCGCGAGATACAGAGAGAAGAGCAAGCCAAGGTCAGCCCGGCGCTGCGCGGGCGCGCTGGGCAGCCCAATCAGAAGGCCGAACACGCTGGCCAGGCACATCCGCGCCGCGACCTCGGCCTCGAGCCCGGCGCGCAGCTCGCCGCGATCAGCGGCCACGGCGAAGTGGCGAGCGAGGGCGGCCACGGTCGGAAACGGCTGCTCGTCGAGGGGAAGATGGGCGGGCCGGCGCACATAGATCGAGAACATGTCGCGGAACAGCTCCGAGTCTCCCAGCCGCGCCTCGGATTCGATCAGACCCTCAGCGAGCTCATGGAAGGCCTCGCGCAGGCTGCGCGCGCGCTCGAGCCGCACCACCAGCATGCGCTCCTCCAGCCACTGGAGCTCGAGCAGCACGTGCTCCTTGGTCGGGAAGTGGAAGTAGAAGCTCGGCCGCGATACGCCAGCTTCGCGCGCGATTCGGGCCACGTTGGCCCGGTCGAAGCCGACCCGGCGGAACTCGGCGATGGCGGCCTCGAATAGGCGCGCCCGGGTGGAGTCGACCTGGCGCTCACGGCGCCCGGGCAAGGCGGCAGGAAGGGGCACGAGCCATTCTTGGCATGGATTCTGACTCCTGTCAATTCTACTTTACATATGTCAGGATCAGCAGCATACCTTCGCGCTGGGAAGAAATTGGACCGGACCCGTACATCGTGGGCGGACTCTATCGGGGGTTCCTCGTGGCCTACGCCTATGACGAGGCCGGGGGCCGTTATGTGGTTCTCCGGACCGGCGGCACCCTCACCATGATCCCGACGCTGGAGCGCGATCTCGAGCTCGGAAGGGAGATCCGTGCGAGATCGCACCTTGTGGAGGGCCCGGGGCAAGAGCGGCAGCGGATCGCCTGGCAGCTCGAAGACACGCGCGAGCTCGATCGCGGACGAGAGCGGTGAGCCTCGCACGGCGAGGTCACCTGACCCGCGCGACGAGACGATGACGTCGAGCCTCTACTCTTGACTGCGACAGCTTGCGTCCTCTCGGCGAATCGCCCACTCCCATCTGACGCAAGTTGTGACGTTGGCAGCTGAATTCCCAAGAGCCTCTCAAGTCGCTTCCGAATGTCACCGGCTTGTTACTCTACGCTGCTATACGCTCACTTGCGACGCTATACGCTAATTGCTGTCTCGCTAAAATTTCCCAAGATTTCCCATTGTTGACCTCTCTCTGAGTTCCTACGTTTCACACCGCTCAGCTCAGACTGTTCAGGTGGCGGTGGGAATGACAAATCGACACGCAGTCCTTGACCTGCACGCCGAACGGATCCACCGACTCCACCCACATTTTCGTCCTCCGAGACGCGATTCCCGGCTGCAGTCGCCCTTCAGCGCGCGCAGGCACCGTTCTGAGGGCCGATCACAGCTGCAGAGGTAGGTGGATGGCGGGCCCCGCAGAATTGCCCAAGCGAAAGCGCAAGCCTGTGCCGATTCACCATCTCCCTCCGAATGTGCGTGCCTTCGCCGAACCCTTGGCCGCTGATCCGGTCGCCCCGATTCGGCGAGGTTTGGCTCGCGCTGGAGCCGTCGATGGCCGCCGAGCTTGCCTCCGAGGAGTCGACCGCCAGAGCCGCGCCCGCTGCTCCTGGCCGAGGACGAGTGGCTCTGTGGCAAGGCCGACGACATGATCCGTGCCACCCTCGCAGTCTGGGCGACTTTCCCGAGCGCGAGGCTGATCCAGTGACGGTCCTGCCGCCGCCCTCCCCGCCTACCGGCGCTGTCGTGAGTCGCCTCGCGTACCGCACCGCAGAAGCCGCCGAGCTCCTCGGACGCAGCAAGTGGACGATCCTGCGGCGTTGCCGCGCGGGGGAGTTTCCGGGGGCTGTACGTGACGGCAAGGATTGGCTTATCCCCGCCGCGGCGGTCTTGACGTACCTCGACCGGCTGCGCCAGAAGCGCGAGGAGGATCCGGCGGACCGGATCGCCGCGCAAGCGCTTGCGAGGCTGCGGTAGGATCCGTGCACGGAGGCGAGCCCTGGGCGTTACGCTGCAATCCATCGCGGGCGCCTTTACGTCGCGATCCACCGTGCCAGGCAGCCGGTCGAACGAATCCCCGTGGGCCCGGATACCCCCGAGAATCGCGGGATCGCCGAGCGCGCTGCGGAGAAGATCTGCGAACGGATGCTCGTCGCTCAGATACGTGGCGACGCCGCTTGCCCGACGCTTGGAGAGTTCTCACGGCGCTATCTGGCCGAGGACACGAGCCGCGGGCCGAGACGACCCGGCGGGACCGGCCAACCTATCTGCGCGCTGGCGGTCCGTTACTCGGTCCGCTTGGCTCCGTACCGCTGGACGAGATCACGGCGCAGACCTTGCGCGCATGGTGGACGGAGCAGATCGAGGGCCCCGGGCGCTCGGTGGGCACGGGGCGACACTACCTCGACGTGCTGTCGGCCGTTCTCGGCTACGCCGTGGACCTTGGGATCCTGGGCGCAAACCCGGTCCCGACCTTCCGCGAGATGCTTCGTCGGATGATGCGAAATAAGCGCGGCCGCGCGCTGGCGGACCCATCCGGCCGCAAGCGTCCGCTCGAGCGGCCCGAGGAAATCGATGCCCTCGTGCAAGCCGCGGCCGCGGAAGGCGCGTCCGAGCTCGTGCTTGTGCTCCTCGGAGTTGACGCCGGTTTACGCTATGGCGAGATGCTGGGCGTTCGCTGGGGCCTTGTCTCATGGGGCAGTCGCTCGTTGCACCTCGATGAGACGAGCAACCGGCCGCGCGGCTGGAACCCCACGGAGCCCAAGAGCGGGCGGATACGGGACGTGGCCCTCTCGAGGCGGCTCCTGGCTGCGCTCTCTGATCTCTACGAAGTGCGTTTCCACCCGTCTCCTGACGCGCTCATCCTGGATGGCACGGACGCCTCGAACTTCCGCAAGCGGCAGTGGCGGCGCATCTGCGCGCGCAGGCCTAGGGCACCGGAGCATCAAGGACCTGCGCGACACGTATGCCTCGCAGCTCCTCATGGCCGGCATCTCGATCGGGTACATCAGCCGCCAGCTCGGACACGCTGGGACGCAGATCACATCGGAGCACTATGCGAAGTGGCTGAGCGAAGACTACGTGGAGCCGATGACGCTTGAGCCGGGTGAGGTACCGGCCGACCTTCTGGCCCGGCTTTCGTTCCGTCAATTACGTCAATCTGCGTCAACTGGAGTGGACCGAAACGAAAACGCCTCCGCAGTAAGTCAGCGGAGGCGCTACGGAATCTTGGAGCGGGAAACGGGGCTCGAACCCGCGACCCTCAGCTTGGGAAGCTATCTGGGAATTTCTGGATTCCATTGCTATGTCAGCGACTTATGAAATCAGCGTTCCGGCAGATCCTTGCAAGGAGCGGACTGGATAAGACAGGGTAGGACATGCATCCGGCGCTCATCAGACTTATGCTCCGACCGGAGGTCCATGACGTTCGATTCATCGACTATCACCGGGGATAAGCCATGCGGCCGAAGAGCCGTAATCCGAAGCGCCCTGGGAAGCTCCTTCGTCACGAGTTCCTCGAATCGCTTCGACGGACCCAGGTCGCGCTCGCCGAACATCTTGGCATTGCCGTCCAGCGCATCAATGAGATAGTGCGAGGCGAGCGGGGAATTCCGCCGGGCACTCCGTGTCGGTTCTCCCCCAGGCACTTGGAACCTTTCCCGAGCTATGGCTCAACCAGCAAGCGGCCCATGATCTGACTCGCCATCGGTCTTCGCGGCCGCCGCGCCTGCGGCAAGCATCCTGAATTGTGGGACTCGAGTTCTCGACACGTTCAATTGCGACACGAGACTACGTTAAACGCCACTGCCTTACAGACGATTAGGGGGATCTAGGCTCTTCGCGGTCGTAACAGAGCCTTCAAAGGGCATCTCGGCCAACTCTCCCAAGGTTAGTCAGTTAAGAGAACGAAGGTTGACGGAGGACACCCTCAGCCGGCGGACGTAAGGGTCAGGGGAATTCCCGCCTGTCGCATGCGCGCGAAGTCCCGGTCGGTCGTGAGGATTTGGATACTATGGCTGAGTGCATAAGCGGCGATGAGAAGATCCAGTGTCTTTACGCTCGCACCTTTGCGCGCAAGCGCATAGCCAAGATCGCCAGCCTCCTCCCAGAGCGCGAGAGGCTGCTCCAGCAGATGGCAAGCGGTCAGGAGAGGCAGGACACGCTTGCGCTCGCGAGGGGTTCGCAGGCCTCTGTGGAGCTCGGTGAG